>JAADBR010000189.1 GCA_009995705.1 Microcystis aeruginosa W13-11 | reverse complement strand
ATACCAGTTGACTCGTTCTACGGGTCTATCCCAGCGCGTGGGAGATCCCCCCCTAGCACCTTCAAAAGGGGGGGAATCGGAAGCCTCCCTTTCTAAGGAGGGTTTGGGGGGATCATTAAAGCGAGAGGGATCAGGGTTAAGATTTCGTCCTACTTTTAAATCCGTGCGGGAGGCAACTGCTCTCCACTGGGCCTGGGTGATGGGATAACGCCCCATGTAGAAAGAGGAAACGGTTACTCGATGTTGTGGTCTTTCCCTTCTATATCCGTCCCAATCAAATCTTTTAACCAGTCTTTCGATTTCCTTGTCTTCCGTTCCCATCGTGAATGTGCCGCCGGGGATTTCCATCAATTCCAATTCGACTCCCTCGGCTAGTTTTTGGACAATGCCTTCTGCTTGCCTTTTTTCCTTTTTAATTACCCATTTTTCTCGTTTAGGAAATAATCCCCATAGACGAGACTGACGCTCTATGGTTGCTACGATAAATTCAAAGGTACGGGTTTTTAAGAGAGGTTCCGAGGGTTGAGGGATTGGAGGGGGATTAGAAATATTAACGGCGATTTCTTCGGCGAATTCTGCGTATTCTCCCCCCAGATTGCGTAAGACTTCGATGCTGACTTGAGCGAAGGGAAGAATTTTTTCTCTTTGTTCTGGGGGATAGGTGGGTAATAGGGTTAATAAAGCGGCAAAACTGCGGATAGGACTTTTAATTTCCCCAGCAATATATTGGGAAATAGCATCGAGTACCTTGATAGTTTGTCGCCTACCGATAGCATCATTTAAGACTTGACGTACCCCGGGCAAAAAGTCATAGACTCGATACTGTCCTTCTTCATTTTCTACAATCGGTTTTAATAGACCTCCCATATAGAATTCTGCCACATGAACGGGACGCACTTCGTTTAAAAGAGTTTTACGAATAAGATTGACCACCTGCATACTTACCGGGGCAGCTGCCATCATTTTTGCTAATTTTTTGGCTGGTTCTGAAGCGGTGGCAAAAAATCGCTCGACCATTGCCTCGGCTTTATTTTTAATGCTGTTTTTATCCTCGCTGTCTTGCTTATTTTCCTCTCTGGATATAGGGAGAATTTCAATAATTTGTTGTTTAATAAATTCTAAATCAAATAAAAAAGCGGAAATCTGAGCATTACCTGAACCAGCGACAACTTTTGCCCATTGTTTGAGGACTTCTGTTTCTAACGTGATTACGGGAATAAGAAGGGTATTTTGCCAGTTAATCGGTAGCCATTGGGGATAATTTTTTAAGATTAATTGCGGATTGGGAACCCCGGCAGTTAAAGCAGTGGTAAAGAGTTTACGTCCCCGTCCTAGTTGGGTACTATTCCATAATCTTTCGGGGAAAAGTTGCAGAATAGCGGTGGGTTGTTTTTCCGACCAATCTTTTAGCCAAGGATGAATTAAGGCTTTTTGCCAGAGAGGAGAAACACAATCACTTACTAATAAAACTAATCCCTGTCCCCTGGGATGAATAAGTTCTTTATAAGAGTGATAACGTTGTTGAGGTTTAGCTTTTTTTCTGCGTCTTACTAACTGTAATTCTTGATTATTTGAGGTTGATAGTTGCCAAACTCTGACGGTTTTAAATGCTCCTTGATTTTCTAAGAGATTTTGGAACTCATTAATTAATTCTCGCCAAATAAAAGAGGATCTAGATTCTTCTACTACTAATTCGAGGGTTAACCAGCGTTCCGGTTGGGGTTTAGTCACGGGTAGCCAAATATCCCTTTCTGCAATAAAAGAAGCGGTTGCTTCTTCATCTAGAATCGTTTTAGTTGCTGAGGGAACTTTTCCCATGAAAGGACGCAAAGCGCGACTAATCAAGAGTGCTGTCTGTAGTGCCGCGGCAGCAGGAACTCGAAAAGGAAAGCCTTGGATTGGGGTAGTTTTCTCTATTTCTTTGGGGAGAGATTCTTCGGTAATGACATCGATATTTGGCTGAGATTTTGATAGGTTATCTTCGGGAATATCCTCTAAATTTTTCTCTATTTCATTAGAAGTTGATGAATCTATTGGCTGTTTATTTTCTGGATTTCTTGGGGGTGGTTGGAAGTCTTCAACTCCCATTTGTAGGGCCAACCAGATACTATCAGCTACATCTTCATCACTGAGTTGTAACCGTTCGATTAGTCCTGTTTGCTCTAGATAATCTAATAGTTTTTTAATTGATGAATTGGATGGGGATTCACTCATCTTCTATCGTCCCCAAATCTTTCAAAATTTGATTAATCAGGTCATCTTCAGTTGATATGGCTCCTTTTTTGACCATAAAAATAGCATTAAGTAATTGATCCGTGGCTAGGGTTTGTGAACTGCGCTTTTGAATGAAGTTATCAATCAGTTTATCGATGTCTGGATTGTTAGTAATTGTTTCTTCTAAATGGGCCTCAATTATTTTAATTAAGTCGGGTTTCTCTGGCTCTTTCATGGTTAAACGGAGACAACGACGCAAAAAAGGTGGGGGAAAGTCTCGTTCTCCATTGCTAGTTAAAATCACAAAAGGAAAAGCCTCACAGATAACTAAACCATCTTTTATAGTTGTTTTTATATCTTTCCAGGTAATGTCGGTTGTATCGGTATAAGCAGTTCGTACTTCAACGCTTGGGACTTCTTCTTTTAGCCTAACTAATTCGGGGATTTCAAAGCGTCCTTCTTCAAATAAGGTGAGTAAATCATTGGGTAAATCGATATCACTCTTATCAATTTCATCAATTAACAGTATTCTTGGCTTTTTCGACTCTAATAGTGCGGTTCCCAAGGGTCCAAGGGTAATATATTTTTCAATCTGTTTTAATTGGTCTTTTCGTTCCTCTGGGGTTAATTCTTTTTGCTCTCGTTCCAGTAATTTAACTTCCTGTAACCGACCGATCGCATCATAGTTATAAAGTCCATCTTTTAGGGTAGTATGGGTGGTAATCGGCCAGTATAATACTTCTCCTAATTTTAATTCCTGGGCGACTTTATAGGCAAGAGATGACTTTCCTGTCCCCGGTTTGCCAGTTACTAATAAAGGTCGCCGTAAATACAAGGCTGCATTGACCATTTTAATTTCTTCTTCGCGCACTAGAAAGGTTTCTCCCCGATGCTTACGACGACTTTCTCCCAGTTTCTTTTCTTTGCCAAAAGGTCGCCAGCTGGGAGGGTCTGGTAGTGTCCAAGCGTCTGTGGGATCCTGATTTCCTGTAAAAATTTTCCAGTCTTTCATAATTTAATTTATGGCATCAAAAGTGGATAGTTGGGGGGAACAAGCTGATAGTCATCCCAAAGTAATGATAGATGATTCCCAATATGATTAGGTTTTCTCCAATCTGTGCGCCTTTTTTCTTTGAGATGTGCTGATAGGTTTTCCAGGTTACATTGATGACAGATATTCTCCAAGGTTTCCTGACATTCAAAATTTTCAGCTTCGCGTACCCAAATAGCTAGGGGAATTCCCGCATAGTAAAAGGCTTCCATGACATTTTCTCGATGGGATTCTTGAAGAATTTCTAATCTTGCTCCTATAATATTCTCTGGCATAATTTTCCTATATAATTCAAAGGGTTCACTATCACAAAAACCACAAATTTCTGTAATTGTGGCCACAATTTTGCCTTTTTTTTCTTTTAATTTTTTACACTTATTTTGCCAAAGCAAGCTTTCCTGATCCAGTGTAGTCTTTAGCCTTTCTGAAAATCTAACTATTACTTCATATTTTTTCCCCATAGGCGGAGGAGCAAAGGAAGGATTTTTATCGATTGTTAGTAAATCAATTGGCTCAATTTCTTTTTCAATTAATTTATAGGGAAAAAATATCTGAATCTTATTAATAGAACATTGACAAAGATTGAATGCCTCTTGATAAACATCTTTCAAATACTGAACAAAAAACTGCTGCTCTAAATTCTTAATTATAATTCCTTCATTCGACTGTAAAGATTTACAATAATTTCGTTTTTGTGGAGATTCTTGGGTAGGATCATAGTGTTTTACATCTTCAATAATCCAACTCCTGAGTCTCAAACCGTTATTTTCTTTAGTGACACTAACTAGCAAACAAGGTTCTTTTTCTTGTTCCGTCCTCCCAGTTAAATTTGTTCTCTTTTGTTCACGTTTAAATTCTAATAGACGAACTAAACTTTCCCAATCGTTTTTTAGATATTTTTGTAGCCATTGGTTAAGTTCATTTCTGTAGCTTTTTCCCTGTTTAATTTCCAGAATAAGATAACCAATTAATATCTGTAACCAGGTAACTTTTAACTGCGATTCAGTCGTCATTAGTGAAGCTTGTTGATCTAATATGTCAATAAGCTCAGTTAAATTAGATAACAAGATTTCGGTAGGTAAACTAACTAACTCAAATCCTACGTCGGACAAAAGGTTTTGATAAGCTAAATTAAGCTCTTTCTCCAATTCAGTATAATTGTTTTTTAACAAGATTATAATTTCAGGAATATATCCATTAATTTTAATTGTCGGAGTATCTAATAACTCTGGAAAAGCTCTGAACAACATATATACTGGAATAAAAAATGCAATTTTTGCTTCAGGATTATCATGCTCAATTGCAGCTATTCCCACCACTCCTTGTAATTCTTTATCCCAGATAGCTGTCCCACTAAATCCAGCTTGTAAACGTTCACCCGTGACTGTTTCTCCTTCTATTTGTATTTGATTATAAGCAATACCTTTTTTGATTTCTCCATCAGCCCAAATTCCTAGATCATTTGGAAAACCAAAGGCTTCAAATTGATGCCCATCTATTCTAATATTTTGATGACTAATCAATCTTGATGGTTGAGCTTTTGACGGTTTTAAATCCTTATTCTTGAGTTTTAAGACAGCAATATCTTGGGGATCATTGCTGTTAAATTCAACGGGTTTCCACATTTCTACCGTTGTTTCTAAAGATGTACCCGATGCAATTAGAGGAAAATCACACTCAATAATTTCAGTGGGTTTCTTAGTAGATTTTACATCTTCTTCTATTGATTGATTAACAACATGAGCGCAGGTAATAATATACTCTTCTGAAACCAGAAATCCCGCTCCGACAATTCTTATTTCATCATTTTTATTTTCCCTTAGTTTATAGATTCTTACAATCGAAAGTTGTATGTCTTCAATCATTATTCTCCTGAAACTGTTTTTTGATTATTTTTTTCCTTGTTATCCCATTTTAGGGTAATTTCATAGTTAACATCGACGCTGCCAGATGCAATAATAGCCCCTAGACCAACAGTCATTTTTATCCCAAACTTGACCTCTACCTGATCAGCAGGTTCATTCAAACTTTTGACCTTATTAATTATGGCATTTGCCACCGGTTTTATCCCATTTAATGCGTCTTCAAAAGATTGAGTGGCTTTAACAGCTATTTGATCTGTTCGACTAATAAGTTTTTCTTCTGGTTTCGGTTTGGGTAAGGGTAACTTTTCATCCACCTCGATGTAAATAGTCCCCTCCTCTGAGGTAAATTCCACTAAACGAGTCATAAAAATTCTCCTGTTTATTTTATTGCGTTTGCCCGGACTTAATCAATCACAACGCCATCTTTTTGGCCTCCTGCCTAATTATATCTCTTTACCAAGTATTTGGTTGAAAGTCAGCATCATTAATAATTGCCACCGTATCCCCAGAGGGTTTAATCACGAATAGACCTTTTCTATAGGCATAGCGATCTACACCTTCGTTGATTTCGATTCCCGCCACTGCACCGTAGGCTCGATAGTTTTTGTAATGGGGAAAAGCGATTTTAAAGCGGGTCAATTTTTCAATAAATTCATCCACATCATCTTGAGATAATCTCGATTTACATTCC
>JAADBR010000188.1 GCA_009995705.1 Microcystis aeruginosa W13-11 | reverse complement strand
GATGTAGAGAACTTTTGTTCTAGATTTCTCCCATCTTTCAAATATTTTGAGTATAAATACTCTATATACTCACTTCTCTGCGATGCAGTCGCACTCGCGGGAGCGCATTTTGTACCTTGCTTAAAGCTTTGTTTCTGTCTGTATCACTTGTTACTTTTTAAAATGAGAATTGCTGCCGAGAAGCAATTATTCAATGGAGATTTAACTGTTGGCGATATTACTCAGGGAATTCAAAAGTGAGACCTTGTCAAAGTTATAATCTTGTTAAACTTTAGGAGTTACGCACTGTACAAATTCACCATGATGTGTATGAACGGAAATCCCTTGTTTCAGACTCTTGGCGATTAACTTCTGATCGATAGCGATCGCTCAAAAGTCATCAAAAAATCACGTTAAAATGCCCGAAACCCGTACCGCATATTTGGTCGATCCTGTCAATGCGTAAGTCCTAAACTCAGCAATTCTCATTTCAAAAAGTAACAATTTCGCCAATCAGTGTTGGACGGGTGTAATTTCAGCTATTCAGTCATTATGAGGGTTATGACATTTTTGGTGGGGGTGCTAAAATCTGCTTCTAGCATCAAAATGAGAATTGCTGTCCTAAACTTAAGTCTTGAGGAGGAAATATGCTAGTAAGTGTTGAAGGGGTTTACCGCAATGGTCGTGTAGAACTCACAGAAAGTCCTGATAACGTACCTGAAGGGGCTTGTGCAATTGTTACCTTTGTTAGCTCGAATGATATTAACTTGGCATCTCAAGGAATTGATAAAGAGCAGGCTAAGACTCTACGTGCAAGTGTAGCTACCTTTTCAGACGATTGGAACAGCGCTGAAATGAGTGTTTATGACAACTATGATGCAGCCAAGGCCAACGGTTAGTCGAGGTGATGTTGCTCTGGTTCTCTTTCCAAAACCCACGAAAAACTTTTTCCCTATCTGGGGAAAGACTCGCCAATAGACTGGACAAGAACCTCTAGATGGGCGAGGCTATGGGTGGCCATGGCAGTCAACCGCAGACGACTGGTGGGAACGGTAGGAGGACGAATGGCGGGGGCAAAAATCCCTTTTTCTAGCAGTTTTTGCGATAATTCTAGGGCTTGACCCGGATTGGCTACCGGTAAACATAAAATCGCCGCTTCTGAAGGCAATATATTAAAATCATTTAATTTACTCTTGACAAAATTAATATTTTGGTGTAGGCGTTGGCGACGTTCCGGTTCCAGACGAATAATCTCTAAAGCCATTTTAGCGGCGGCGGTGTCGGCGGGGGATAAACCGGTAGTATAAATCCAGGTGGCGGCGCGATTGCGGATAAAGTCGATAATTTTGGCACTTCCTGTCACATATCCCCCTAAACTACCCAAAGCTTTACTCAGGGTCCCCATCTGAATTAATTCCCGTCCCTGACAACCACAATATTCCACGCAACCTGTGCCATTTTCCCCCATAACTCCGGTAGCGTGGGCCTCATCCACCAAAACCATACAATTATAAATCTCAGATAGAGCGAGAATTCCCGCTAGGGGACAGATATCCCCATCCATACTAAACACTGTATCGGTGAGCAGTAAACAATGACGATAGTGATGACGGTGGGCTAATAACTGATTTTCTAAATCTTCGAGACTATTGTGCCGGTATTCTTTCACCGTGGCACCGCTTAACTTGGCTCCATTTTTGAGGCTAGAGTGATTGTATTGATCTCCTAAAATCAGGTCTTTCTGCGCCACTAAACAGGTAATTGTCCCCAAATTGGCTAAATATCCCGAACTAAAAACGATCGCGTCTTCGCTATTTTTAAAAGATGCGATCGCTAATTCTAAGTCTCGATGAATATCTCGGTGTCCACTTAATAGACGCGAGCCAGTGCTTCCGGTTCCATAGCGTTGTGTCGCTGCCATGGCTGCCGCGATCATTCTTTCATCCGCTGCCAATCCCAGATAATCATTGCTGGCAAAATTGAGCAGTAATCGACCCTCTAATTCTATAACGGCTCCGCCCCGGCCTTGAATGGTTTTAACCCTTCGATACCAATTAGCCCGATGGAGGGTTTTTAAGCTATCCTCGATCCAAGAGTAAGGATGATTCATGAGCAATTTGTCAATGTATAGTCAGATTGTTGCCGAAAAAGGCTCTTTTAAGGGTTAATAGTTTCGTAAAAACGACAATCTTGACAGGGACCGGAGGGGTTAATCGCACAGCGCAACAGTTCGGATCTGGCGTTAAAACGACAACTAGCATCCCCCATCACCCAACGTCCTTCAATCAAACTTTTTTCGTTAGGGGTGGGAGCAGTTTGTACATAAAGGGAAATTTTGCGTAAACAATAGCCACCAATCTTGTATTGATACTGGTGGTGACGTTCCAAAACTGCGTAGGTTTGCCCTTTTAAGGCTAAATAATTACCCGGTTGTGGCATCCAATCCAATTGGATTTCTCCCAAACTTTGCCGCGGATGGGTTAGAATAACCTCCGTTGTTAATGAATCTTGCTCCATGATTATCCCTGTATTCTGGGCTACCTTTGCTCAATGGTAGCTTAGATCTCCGAGTCGATTAATAATTATATCTCCTGCAAAAATCAAAAATCTTCCGTTAGGTAAGGAGACTCCGAGACGGAAGACTCCGAGACAGGGGGAGAAAAAAAACAAGGGACAACTATCCTAGAATTGCCAATTTCCCGATTAAAGTGGAAGATAAACAGCAGGATTTTTCCGAGAATTTACTTTAAACCTCTTGCATAATTAATTTTTCAGGGTTCAAAAACTACAAAAATAAGGATTAAATGGCATAAAGTCTGTAAATAGACCATTTAACTGATTATTATTCATTCTTAATTCTCCTGACTACTGACTCATAACCCTCACAACAATTTTTGATTTTTACAAGAAATCTTTTATGGTTTACCCGATCCCGCCTGAAGATAATCTACCGCAAAAATTTCCGAAAATTCCCTTAGATCGCCGGGCCTATGCTTTCCTGATCGACTTTGCCTCGATCTGGTTTTTAAGCTCCTTTGCCAATAGTGCGCCTGTACTGCAATTTTTCCTGTTTCTCCTGATCTGGTGGTGTTTGCGGGTGTTATTAGTAGCGCAGAATCAGGGTCAGAGTTTAGGACGTTGGGCCTTGGATATGAAGATCATCGATCTGCGACTTCAGCGTTTACCCGGAATTTTGGAGTTAAGCAAACGAGAGGCGATCGCTGGTGGCGGGGCAGCTTTAATGATGGTAGGGTTAAATACTTTTTTTGGCAATCCTTTAAGTTTGATTTTATTATCTTCGCCCCTTTTCGCCGATTGTGGCATGGCGATCGGTGATGAGCAATTTAACCAAGCTTTCCACGATCGCATCGGTGGTACGATTGTTATTCCCACCCGTCGGGGTTTTTCTCTCGATCTACGTTTAAGAAGGCTTTGGTATCAAGTTAAGGGCAGAATGAGAAAATAAATAGCAGTAAAGATTAAGACTCCTGATGAGATCGCATTACCCCACATTCAGCACTTGATGATGTGAGTATATATACTTAACGAGCTACTCCCAGCAGATTATTTTGCCAATCCAATATCTCCCCCATGAGAGATTTAGACAAAAATACTTAAATAGCTGTAAGCCTTTCTATGACTGGGTTAGGTTAAATAAAAAATATTCAAAATAACCTGCTGGATGTGGGCATTACAGTGGGAATTTAGGGAATCGGATCAGCGTTGGCATCGAAAAGCCCATAATTAAAGTTATTCCCCCATCCGACGGGCATCGGTGGGGGGCTGGGGGGCAAAGAATTAGTCTATTAGGAGTTTACCAAAATGTCAGAAGACAGATTAGATCGGATCGAGAAAATAGTGGAATCGAACGCTCGCGCTATTCAATCCCTAGCTGATGCCGTCGCTAGTGACCGCGAAGAACGGAAACAAGAGAAAAAAGGGCTTTATGATTACCTAGCTCGAATAGCAAGCGCACAATCAGATTTTTATGAGACTCAAGCCGATTTTTACCGACATCTAGAGAGAATGGATGGTCGACACGCTCAAATGATTGAAATCATCCGACAGATTAACGAGAACAGAAGCGATCAAGCCTAACCTCTAGAAGTTGCCCGTAGCCGTGCCTACGGGCTTAATTAAGCCCGTAGATATTGTGATAACGTTCATTTTATGCTATGGCAGTTTTCATCAGAATGAGTCATGGGCAAGGAGTTTAAGTCTTTTGTTGGCAAAACTTGTCGATACCTCAGTAACGTGAAAAGCTCTATAAATAGCAGTTTCCCAGTATCTTTTCACTGTTTACTAATCACTGATCACTGAAAAAGGCGGGATCGGCCGGGATCGAACCGGCGGCCTAGTGCTTAGGAGGCACTCGCTCTATCCAACTGAGCTACGACCCCAATTTTTTCCCTAACCATGATAAGACATCCACGGCTAAACTGTTGATTGCCGTGGATTATTTAGGGGTTTTTTTGGGGGGGTAATCTCGACTAATCGGCTAAAAAACACCTCGATACCCAGCTACTTTCTTTTTTATGGCCGCAACCTTGGCAGTATGTTAATTTTATTTGCCCTTGAAGGCTTTTCTAAAATTCTTGCGGTAGGCGGGATTAACAGCCCACAGAAGCGGCCAGAACAGTGTTAAAGCTAAACGATTGGGTAAACTGGAACTAAAGTTAGTGCTTCTGTACCCATTCCAGAACTTCCAACCACCGAAACCATAAAAGATTATTAAGAGAAAAATCACCAGTTCCATGCCATCTCATCCTTAGATTTAGACAATTCACATCTCCCATTTTAAGCTTGGGTTTTGCCGACTTGGGAAAAGAAAATATTGTCCTGAATCTGGGAGAGGGTGTTAGAATGCCGGTTAGGAACTAGCTCGATCGAGATAGGGAAACTAAAGCCAGAATTTGCAAAAACTATTTAAAAACGGCGAAAAGATAGCCTTGGGAGGAAGTCATGCGGGCGGTACTAATGGCAGGTGGTTCAGGGACAAGATTACGTCCGCTTACTTGTGATCTTCCCAAACCGATGGTTCCGATTCTCAACCGTCCGATCGCCGAACATATTATTAATTTACTACGAAAGCATGACATTACCGAAATTATCATCACCCTGCACTATCTTCCCGATGTCATGCGCGACTACTTTCAAGACGGCAGCGACTTTGGGGTAAAAATTACCTACGCGGTCGAGGAGGATCAACCTCTAGGCACCGCAGGATGTGTGAAAAATATTGCCGAATGGTTAGATGATACCTTTCTGGTGATTAGTGGCGATAGTATCACCGATTTTGACCTACAAAAAGCGATCGCATTCCATAAAGGTAAAAACTCGAAAGCAACCCTCGTCCTGACGCGAGTTGCCAATCCGATCGAATTTGGGGTAGTGATTACCGACAAAGAAGGCAGAATTCGCCGTTTTATCGAAAAACCATCCACCAGCGAGATTTTTTCCGATACCGTCAACAGCGGAACCTATATTCTCGAACCAGAAGTTCTCGATTATCTCCCCGACAAAGAAGAAGCTGACTTTTCTAAAGATTTGTTTCCGCTGCTGCTGCAAAGGGGCGAACCTATGTATGGTTATGTAGCCGATGGTTATTGGTGCGATGTCGGTCATCTGGAGGCCTACCGAGAAGCGCAATACGACGCTTTATCCGGCAAAGTTAACCTGGAATTTCCCTATCGAGAAACATCCCCCGGAGTGTGGGTCGGCACTAATACCTATATCGATCCTAGCACCCAGATTGAGGCCCCGGCCATGATCGGCAATCACTGCCGTATTGGTGCAAATGTTCTGATCGAGAGGGGTTCGGTTATCGGCGATAATGTCACCATCGGCGCTGGTTCCGATCTGAAACGTCCCATCCTCTGGAATGGTGTGGTGATCGGGGATGAGGTCAATTTAGCCGCTTGTACGATCGCTAGAGGAACTAGAATCGATCGACGGGCCCAGGTACACGAAGGTGCGGTGATCGGACAATTATCGATCGTCGGGGAAGAAGCGCAGATCAACTCCGGAGTCAGAGTCTGGCCGAGTAAACAGATCGAATCGGGAGCTATCCTCAATATTAACCTGATTTGGGGAAATACTGCCCATAAGAACCTCTTTGGGCAACGAGGAGTATCGGGACTCGCTAACATCGATATCACGCCCGAATTCGCCGTTAAACTGGGGGCAGCCTACGGTTCCATCCTCAAACCGGGGTCAACGGTAATCGTCTCCCGGGATCAACGTAGTGTCTCGCGCATGGTCAGTCGATCGCTGATTGCCGGTTTAATGTCCGTGGGGGTGAATATCCAAAACCTACAAGCGAATGCTTTACCGATTTCCAGGACTTTAGTGTCTAAATTAAACGTAGTCGGTGGCATTCACGTCCGTATCCATCCCGATCGCCCGGATTTTCTCTTAATCGAGTTTTTAGACGAAAAAGGAATTAATGTTTCCAAAGCGAGGGAAAAGAAAATCGAAGGGGCTTATTTTAAAGAAGATCTGCGACGGGTGGGAATGCAGGAAATCGGCAGTATGTCCTATCCAGCTGATATTCTCGATAATTACCGCAAAACCTTTGAAACTCAGCTAAATGTGGAGGCGATTCGCAATAGTAGTTCCAAAATCGTCATTGATTACGCCTACGGAGTCTCGGGGGCAATTTTACCGGAATTACTGGCCAAATTTGGCTGTGATGCCGTGGTTCTCAATGCCAGTTTACGTCAGAATGCTCTTTCCATGCAGGAAAGAGAGTTACTGATCCATCAATTGGGCCATGTGGTGGAGGCCCTGAAAGCGAACTTAGGTGTACAGGTTTCGGCCAACGGGGAACAATTAGTCCTCGTCGATGAGAGTGGTTTATCGATTCGCGGGGAACAATTAACTGCTCTAATGGTGAATACAATTCTGACCGCCCATCCTCGCGGTACAGTGGTAGTGCCGGTTCATGCTTCTAGTGCCGTGGAACAGATCGCACGTCGTCACGATGGCCGGGTGGTGCGGACAAAAGCCAGTCCTGGCGCTTTAATGGAAGGATGTCAAACTAATCCTAATGTGGTTTTAGGAGGATCTGGGCAAACTGGCTTTATTTTTCCGCAATTACATCCCGGTTTTGATGCCATGTTCAGCGTGGCCAAACTTTTGGAGATGTTAACCATTCAGGAACGTTCTCTAGCTCAGGTGCGGGCCGAGTTGCCGCGCATTTACAATAAGAATACGGCGGTGCGTTGTCCTTGGAAAGTAAAGGGATCCTTGATGCGCTATCTGGTGGAGACTCACGCTACCGATAATCTAGAGTTGGTCGATGGGGTGAAGGTGATTAATCCCCTTAATGATGACTGGGTATTGATTTTACCCGATGCCGGAGAACCTTTAGTACATATCTATGCCAACAGTGAGCAGCGGGAATGGGTCGATCGGACAATTAAAGAATATCGTCATCGTGTGCAGTATTTCGTCGAACATTACCAGGGCGAAATAGTGATGATTTAGGATTTTTTTGCCCTATTAGCCGACGAAACTTGACTATGATGTTTTTGACCTAAAAGGTGTCCTAGCCCTGTAAATGCTCATTTTTCCCGCAAAAGCAAGGCGATTTGATCGGCCGCTGCCTCACCGCTGCGGATCGCTCCCTCAAAAAATCCGGGCCAGCGATCGGCCATTTCCGTTCCGGCCCAGTGAATCGGTCCAACGGGAGTAAAAAGAGCCTCGCCGAAACTTGTCCAGACTCCGGGGGGCATAAAGGCGGAATAGGCGCCACCAGTCCACGGATCCCCAGGCCAATCCACTTCATCGTAACTGACCGGAAAAAGAGCCTCTTGACCGAAATAAATAGCTAAATCCGAGAGGACGGCGGCACGCCGTGCCGGACTACTCATGGAGCGCCAACGAATATAGCGATCGCCAACCACAAAGGTGGCGATTACCCCGACGCCGGTTTCGGGATCGGAACTATCAGCACAGAGTTCCAACCATTGACAATTCCCTTGAGCAACTCCCGCTAGTCCCTGTTTTCGCCAGAAAGGTTGCTCATAGGAAATCAGGATTTTAGCGCAGCATCCCATCGGTACTCGTTGGGTTAGTTGTTCTCGCTGGGGTGGCAGCGGGGGATTATAAATAATGCGGCCGGCAAGATGGGGCGGCATGGCAATGATGGCAAATTGGGCGGTAAAAGTGTTCTGAGTAGTTTCTATGGTCACGCCGGCCGAGTCATAATTAAGGCGAACAACCGGTTCCCCCAGTCGAATTCGCTCTCCTAATTCCGCCGCGATCTTGTCGGGAATTTGTCCCGCTCCGCCATGGATCAGTTCAGCTTCTGGATGTTCAGCTTGAGCGGCGCAATTTTGTCCCCAAAGAACGTGCAGCAGTGAGACTTGCTGGGGTTCGGCTGGCCCGAGAAAACCCACTGCACGCACCATATAAGCAAAATACCATTGACCAAAATCTGTGGTGGTGTTTTCTTCAATCCACTGAGCAAAAGTTTTACTGTCTAGTTTTTTGGTGTAATCGTTGCTTTGAGGATAACCAGAAGGTAGGGTTTTGGCTAGTTCTTGAAAACGCGCCCATGCTGACATCGCATCTTGCAATTCTGCCGCGCCGATATCGGGTACTTCTCCCTCGTGGAAACCTTGAAAAAAACCATTGAATTCATAGCGTTTGTTGTTGAACACTAGGACGGTTTTTCCCTCATTGGGAGAGGGAAAACGACGTATTTTATACTCATCAAGGAGGGCTAAAAAACGCTCTTGGGTTGGACCCACCCACTGACCACCTCGATCGATCCACTGTCCGGAGGGGAGATATTGACCAGACATTCTACCACCGTAACGATTTCGCGCTTCGATCACCAGAACTTGATGACCTTGCCTCCGGAGATTCCGCGCAGCGACTAATCCTGCTAATCCTGCCCCGACCACGATACATTCATAGCTAGTCCACTGAAGATTTGTCATGATTTTAGCTCCACAGAATATTTTATAATTAACAATTATTATTTTCCCCGATTTTTCCCTCAGTTTCTCTATCCATTGGCTCTTTTGATTAAATTATCTGCTGCCATCAATGTTTGATCTTCTTAGCGATCGCTTAAGCCAACACCTAGAACAAATTGTCCGCGAAGGAAATCCTTATTTAAAAAACATAGAAATCAAAGAAAATATTATTATTTATTACCATTTGGTTAATTACATTAAAGTTTGTAGAGTGGGCAATCCATATATCTGAACTTCCCCCATACATATATACCACAATAGCCGAAAACCCTTATCCATCAATGGATACACCCCCTTAACTTTTCTTAATGTACCCATGTAATTTGTAACATTTCTTAATGGACAAGAATTCTCTCTATCTGCTAGAATGATAGCACATGTATATAGAAAAAGTTCCTAACCGTAACTCCCCCCCCGCTGTTCTTCTTCGAGAGTCCTACAAAAGAAGGAGATCAAGTCAAAAAAAGAACCCTTGCCAATCTCTCCAAAT
>JAADBR010000187.1 GCA_009995705.1 Microcystis aeruginosa W13-11 | reverse complement strand
AAATTAGATTTGAGCAGAGTTACTAGAGGCATCTTGACAATGCCCATCAGAATTAGATTTTGGTCTAATTCTGTGCTAGAATCTGCGTCGCTTTAGCGCGCAGAGTGTCAATCCGAAGGAAATGCGATCGCTAAAATATTGAAATGTTTCCTTGACGTCCTTTTAGGACGGGGTTTTCAACCCAAATTTTCGATAAGTCAGACAATTTTAATCAGAGCCTGCCATAATAGACTCCCCGCGCAAGTCCACTAATTGCCAAGCTAATTTAGCAGCTCCCACCATCCCAGCGCGATTACCTAACTCGGCCGTTAACACCTCTAATCCTTCTCTGGAACTAGGTAAAACCCGTCTTTCGATTTCTGTGAGGAGAGAGGGAAAGAAAAACTTAGCACTGGCGCTAATACCGCCGCCGATAATTACCGCCTCTGGGGTGAGA
Source organism: Microcystis aeruginosa W13-11 (assembly GCA_009995705.1). Lineage (GTDB taxonomy): Bacteria > Cyanobacteriota > Cyanobacteriia > Cyanobacteriales > Microcystaceae > Microcystis > Microcystis aeruginosa_F. Next base: position 5,691 of record JAADBR010000187.1, on the reverse strand, counting down.
ACATAGAGTAAACTGGCGATACCAGCCCCCAGTAAACAACCGTAACCCTGCCAGAATTGTAAAGCCCCTTGATCGCCTTTTTCGGCCAATTCTGATAATTGCTTCGGTTCTTTGCCAGTCATCCGGCGAATAGCTTGCAGGGAGGTGTACTGTTCTAAGGAACCCTGATTACCGCTATTGCACAACGGACCGTCAAAATTGAGGGTTATTAAGCCTAATTCTGCGGCCGTTCCCTTGCGGCCCACAAATAAGTTACCATCGAGGATAATTGCCCCTCCTACTCCCGTCCCCAAGGTCAACAGGATCAAGTTTTGAAAGCGTTTGCCCGCTCCTAACCAAGCTTCTCCCAAACCGGCACAATTGGCATCATTGGCTAAAATTGTCGGCCTTCCCGTGCTTTCTTCCAACCAATCGGCCAGGTGAATATCCCGCCATCCTGCCAAATTAATCGCTATTTTGGCAATTCTTCCCTGAGCATCCGTCGGCCCTGGCGTTCCCACACCGATGGCTTGACAACTTTTATCTAAATTTACTTGACAAATGCCTTGATGTATGGTATGGGCGACTTCTTTGGGTGTAGCGGGTTGGGGAGTGGGCAAGCTGAGAGATTCGAGACAATTGCCCTGCTGGTCAAATTTACCAATTTTAATAGCGGTTCCACCTAAATCGACACCTATGACTGTTTTCACCATCGGGCTTTCCTTGTTACTCTGGGAATAGCTAGATTTATTATCACTCTTTTTGGCGGTTTTTTTCGCAGTTAGATGTGATCGAGAGGATAATTCGGCTAAACTGGCAAAACTAGCTGATTGATTAGCTCCAAATTTCTCTTATAGTTTAGATACCTGCACCTTATTTTCTGATTTTTCCCCATTTTTAAAATGATGAATATTACCATCCCAAATCTCTACGATAGCGATTATCAACTTTGGTTAGAAAACACTATCAACCAATTGCGTCGGGGTGATTTTCAAGCGGTAGATTGGCATAATTTATTAGAGGAGTTGGCAGATTTGGGAAAAAGTGAACGACGAGCATTAGAAAGTTTATTAACTCGACTTTTAGAACATTTACTGAAGTTAACTTACTGGCAATCCCAACGGGATTATAATCAAGCTGGATGGAAAAAAGAAATTCGCAATTTTCGGATTCAGATCAAAAAAATTCTTAAAGATAGTCCCAGTTTAAAGCTTTATTTAAGGGAAATTTTGCAGGAATGTTATCTCGATGCTCGCAATCTGCTTATTGACGAAACCCAATTAGATGCCAGTATTTTCCCTCTGGAAGTGTCAGCTAATCTCGAGGAGATTCTCGATCAAAATTGGCTGCCAGATTGGGAAGCTATCGGCAAGGATTCTGAAAATTGCAATTAAGGAGTAAAAAATGATGAATATGACCATTTCAAATCTCTACGATAGGGATTTTCAAGCAGCAATTCTCATTTTGAAACGATTTTGCGTTGTTTCAGCGATCTAGAGATTCGTTAAAGAATTTTAACCCCTCTAGGTGCAAGGGTTTTAATGTCATGAAACCTTAAAATGAGAATTGCTCCCAAAACACCGTTCACCGTTACCTTTATCTAGTTCTTGAATCGCCCGATCATTTAGTAAAGCATATAATACTTCATTAGGAATTTGTGCTTTTTTATCCCCGTCGTAAATTCGCTTTAAAAGTGCAGCTTTATCGTCATAACTAACGTGATCAATGTCAAAATTACTATCCCCTAAACGACGTTCGTATTCTGTTCTTAAATTGCTAATAGCAATGTTAACAGCATCGGCATCAATCGTTTTTTTATTATCTAGAATTGCTGTATCTGAGGCATAATTTACTAAATAGAAAATATCCCTAATATTGCCTCCAGAAGCTACAATAATACGTTCTATCTGTCCCTGCTCAAATAAGTCAGAATTAACTCGTACTTCTAATACTTTTCTCACAGCACTTCGTCCCTCTTGATTGGGAGAGTGATTTTGTTGTTGATGAAAAACAGCTGTATCTGGAATGATCAGACTATTTTCAGGGAAAAAAGCTAGACGAATCGCTGGAGATGAATTATACAATGCAATTGGTAAATTAAAAATAAGATGAATATTTAAGTCTTTAAAAATATTAGAGTATTTAATAAATAAAGTTGAATAGATGGTATTTATTAATTCTAAGCTGCTATTACTTTAATTTCTTCTAGCTTTGCTTAAAATTGCTAATTTTCCTCTTGATCAGCAGTAAGCTAGTTCGCATTTAAAGTTCTAGTTAAGATGAGGGAACAGGTCAAAACAAATATCAAATTTAGACGCACAACAGCCTATCCACCAAATCAGCAAAAAATGCGGCGTTGCTGAATGACAGTAAAATTTTTCCATATTTTCAATAAACTTACCTGTTTGTTCCCAAACCTTTTCTCCCACTTTTTCACCAGTTTTCTCTAACGCTTTAGTGGCAATAGTCGAACCAACTGCGATCGCTACTCCTGTAAGAGGGTCTATAGATAAAATCAGGGTGATGAGGGTTAACTTACTTAACTGGTTTTTGGGGGTTAAGTTGCCAGCAATTAAACAACTCTTACCCCTATCATAGAACTTGTAATTTCATTTAAGCGGGTACTTCAATTTTACCCTGTCCGGCTAATCCAAAAGCGGCGTGAACCACTTGTAGGGACCTGACTCCATCTTCCTGATTAACTACACAACTGATTTTTATATCAGAAGTAGCAATCATTAAAATATTAATTTTCTCCTTTGCTAAAGCTTCAAAAAAGCGTGCTGCTACCCCCGGTTGTCCTTCCATTCCCGAACCAACAATGCTCACTTTGGCCACATCATTATTAACCACCACTTCCTGTAAACCCAAACTTTCCGATAGTTCTAAAAGGATTTTTTGGGCGGAATTAGCATCAGCTTGGGGCAAAGTAAAGGCGATATCCCGTCGGGGAATACCATCGACAATGCGGCAGCGTTGGGATTGAATAATCATATCGACACTGACATTTTTTGCCGCTAAAACCGAGAAAATTCTCGCCGCCATCCCGGGGCGATCGGGGACGTTACGAATAGCCATTTGTGCCTGATTATTATCCAGGGCCACTCCCCTGACTGGGACTAAATTGTTAGGGATTTCGCGATTAGCAACTTTAGCAGAATACTCCACTTGAAAAGCATCACAAAGGACTTTAATTGCTTTTTCTCCGTCCACTTCATCGATGACACAACTGACTTTTACTTCAGAAGTGGAGATCATTTCGATATTAATTGCCGCTGCGGCCAAAGTGCTAAATATTTGGGCGGCAATCCCCGGCCGGCCAATCATACCGGCGCCGGTAATGGCGATTTTAGCGGCCCCGGATTCGATGATCACTTCCGCTTCCTCTGTATTAGTGGGATGGGAACGTAAAACCGGTGCGATCGCTTCGGCCACGGACTGGGCTTTTTTCAAGGCATTTCCCATCACCGTAAAGGCGATATCGTTGCTATCACCCTCGTGAATCGATTGAATAATTAAATCCACGTCCACCTGTTGATGAGCGATTTCCCCGAATAAACGGGCAGCGATACCCGGACGATCCGGAACCCGTAAAAGGGCGATTTTCGCCTGATTGCCGTCAAATTCCACCGCATCCACTGCTTTTGTCAATTCCAATCCTTGTAGGGTGCGCGGTTTCGGTGCCGGGGATGTCACCCAAGTACCAGGCTCCTCGGTCCAACTGGAGCGGACAACCAGGGGAACCCCGAAATTTTTAGCGATTTCCACCGCTCGCGGGTGGAGAACTTTCGCCCCTAAACTGGCTAATTCGAGCATCTCATCGCAGGTAATTTCGTCTAAAAGACGCGCTTCGGGAACTAAACGGGGGTCAGTGGTGAGAATACCGGGTACATCGGTGTAAATTTCGCAAAAATCGGCTTTTAAGGCGGCTGCTAGGGCCACGGCCGAGGTATCGGAACCACCGCGGCCTAGGGTGGTAATCTCTAGTTGATCACTATCGCTGACACCTTGAAAACCGGCGACAACAACTACTTTACCCTCCGATAGATGGCGGGAGAGGCGATCGGTTTTAATTTCTAAAATACGGGCGCGACTATGTTCGGATTCCGTGACAATTCCCACCTGAGCGCCGGTTAGGGAGATGGCCGGTTGTCCGATTTCCTCTAGGGCCATACTCATCAAGGCGATCGTTACCTGTTCCCCCGTGGACAATAACATATCCATCTCCCGGCGCGAGGGTTCGGCGGCGATTTGTTTGGCTAAATTGACCAATCCATCGGTGGTTTTACCCATGGCAGAAACGACCACCACCACGGTGTTTCCTGCTATTACCGTATTTTTGACCCGTTGAGCTACCGATTGAATGCGTTCCACGGAACCTACTGATGTACCACCGTATTTTTGGACAATTACAGCCATAGTTGTCAGCGCTAGAGACTTTCTATCTTTGTTCAATCTCCAACTTATCAAAATTCCTTAACTATAGTGGTTTTGGTTAACATTCCTACAAGCTTCGGTATCTTGCTGGGGAGCGAGACTCTCCCACTACAGCTATCTAGGGATTAATTGCACTCACCTCCTTAAAGTCTTTTTCTTAAACTGACACCCCCTAAACCAAAAGCTAAGAGCGCAAGTAAGGAAGATGGTTCGGGGACAGATTGAGGTTGAGCAGGAGTTCCATCAAATTGAGCCTCTGAGAAGCCAGAGCCAGCAGCACTTCCATAGTTACTACTAACAACAAACTGGACATGAGACGCAACCACAGGAGAAAAGCTGAACTGCTCTGGAGGTTCAGCAGCATAGGAAGCACCAATAGCGAACTGAGTAGGAGCTCCCGTTATAGTTGTAAAATTGGTTCCATCGGTTGAGTATTTAACAGTCACGTCCTTAATTCCCCGAAAATTATTCCCATTAAAGTTCCAGAAACTAAACCCAGCGAGCTTATGGCTGCCATTAAGGTTAAAAGTGATGTCACCGGTAAGAGTGCCAGCAGATGATGACCAAGAATTAGACGTACTTCCCGCAGCATGATTTCCCGTAAGACTTGGTTTGTCATCTAGTAACCCTTTCCCGTTGACAGTATTGGTGATATTCGCCAGGCCCTGATAAGAACCCATATTTGTTGAAACAGTAACTCCTGTAATCAGTGCGGCTTGGGCGTTTTGTGCCACACCAAATATTAAGCCCAGGGCGGCTGTGGATACAACAAGAGGCTTGACAGCGAGTTTCATCCTGAAATCTCCTGAAATAAGGTTAAATAAACGGAGAACATCTTATTTTTTTTTCTCTCATGTCTGTCACTTTTGATACAGTTTTTTAACCGTTTTATGTAACAGCAGTAGGGGCAATCCCTCGTGGGGGTTCCCCAATTGATGGTTGTCCCGATTTCAGGTACAATTACGATCAAATCTTCGATTGGCATTCAAGATGGAAGCTCATCAGCCAAATAATATTGGCAAGATTATCGGAGGCGTACTGATGGCTAAAAGTAGAAGCTACCAAGATGATTTATTCAAGGCATTGCAAGATACTGAAGAAGCTAGAGCCTATTTAAATGCGGCGCTAGAAGATGGCAATGCTCAAGTATTCATCCTGGCATTACAACCCACATTCCGCACCCTAAGCTGTCACAGAGAGAAATTACGGAGAGAAAAAATCAAAGTGAGCATAAAAATAAACATAAGGAGCGAAAAAAGGCATTTGAGAAACAGT
>JAADBR010000186.1 GCA_009995705.1 Microcystis aeruginosa W13-11 | reverse complement strand
ATTAGCACAATTTTGAGACGTATTATGAGGTGAGACAGCGATAGTTAACTTGCCGTATTTGTCCCCAAAATACTCTAGCCATTGCCTAAGAACAGACCATCCTGCATCGGTTATTGACTCAGCTAAATGACGATTCTTAACCATGCTTTTGACATTTAAGTTTTCATAGGCGATTGGGTCGTTAGACTTAACTAAACGGAGTGCCACACTCTTGACAAACTCTTCTCGTTGCCTACTTACTCTTAAATGTTTCTGAGCATATCGCCTTCTAGCCTTGTGATAATTACGAGATTGTTTTTTACCCTTACGGTATTTCTTTGACTTTTTCCTCTTTAATCGTTTTAGTTGTTTTTCAGCTTTTCGATAGTAGTTCGGACAATCAACTTGATTGCCTTCGCTATCTACTAAGAAAAACTTTAATCCCACATCAATCCCAGTAGCTTTCTGGGAAGGTGTTAAAGGTTTAATAGTGTCTCTGGGGTCTAATTTAAGGCAAAACTGCCCATAATAACCATCGGCACGATTAAGGATTCTTACCCGTTTAATCTGGTCTGGTTGATAATAATTAATATCTCTAGAGCCAATCAGTTTAAGAGTACCAATACCTTTTTTGTCTGTAAAGGTAATATGACGTTTATCTTTTGATAGCTTCCATCCAGATACTTTATACTCAACGGAACGGGAATGTCTTTTAAACTTAGGGTAGTCTTTCTTTCCTTTAACTTGATTTTGGCAATTATCGTAAAACCGAGTAATTGACCGCAAGGTTCTTTCTACAGCAGTCTGGCAAGCATGGGAGTTTAAATCATCAACAAATTTAAACTCTTTCCTTAATGCTGTGTTGTACCGAAATAACTCTTTTTTGCCAACACCAGGATTATCCACCCAATAACGCAGAACTTTATTCCGAACAAATTGAGTTGTCCGTATTGCCTCATTAATGGCTTCTATCTGATTAGGTTTTGGCTTAACCTTGTATTCTAGTACAAACATTTTGACATTGCTTGACTGGGTATCAATATTTTAACACAAAATTCTTTAAGTTGACACGGCCCCCTGCCAACCGCCTGCTGCCTTCGTTGACGTGAGCCAATAGGGTTGCAAGGGATTGTCAATTTAATCATATTTAATCTTAAAATAGAGAATTGTCCCCGCTAAGATAAAAGTAACAAAATTAGCGATAATAATCGGTTTACTGCTCATATAAATCCCGTAGATGAGCCAAAGAAAAACCCCCAGACAAAAGCAAATAAACATAGTGAGGGACAAGTCCTTAGCCGAACGATAACGCCAAGTTTTAATCACTTGGGGTAAAAAGGAGACAGTGGTTAATATTCCCGCCACGATCCCGATTAGTTCAATAATATTCACCGCTTATCCTCTTGGCTTAGTTTCTCTCATTTTAAACTGTTGACTATCTAAATTACTCCTGACTTGAAAGAGGGTGTAGGGTGTAGGGTGTAGGGAAGGAAACCTCTTTCATCTGTGGGGGTGAAAATTTTTTCATCAGGACTGACGACCGACGACCAACTCCTAACCTGATCAAGAAACTTTTTCAGCAGACCCTACTTAAGTACCTAAGCAAAATTAATTACACATATCTAACCCCCTCTTGCATGAGTGCCTATCTTTACTAGGAAATTAATTTTGCACGACTACTTATTGAGCGATTACTATCACCGAAGTGCCGATTTTTACCTTTTCAAATAAAGCCTTTATATCTCGATCGCGCATCCTGACGCAACCGTGGGAGACGGCCCGGCCGATGAGATTTTCTTGGGGTGTACCGTGAAAACCGATAAAATTCGCGCCATCAGTCCAAAATCCAATCCAACGGGCCCCTAAGGGGTTGTTTTTTCCCGATGGCACCAGTTGACCGGTGAAAGGATGTTCCCAGACTGGTTCCCGCACCATCTGAATCACCCTAAATTGTCCCGTCGGGGTTTCCCAACCCGGACGACCGATCGCCACTGGATAAGAAGCGATTATTTTCTGTCCTTGGTAAACAAAAACCCGTCTTTTTTTTAAATTCAGCAGCAAACGGGTTTCCGTTCGAGTTACCGTGGTTGTGGGAAGGGAATTGACGGGACTAATGGAGGGATTGAGGAAAAATTCCCCTATTCCTAGACATAAACACAGAATTGACAGAAAAACTCGCATCTGATACCAGCAAAGTCAAGATTTTTTATCTGCATTCTAATCTGATTGTGAAGATGTCAAACCACAGTCGATAGGACGACTCCGGGGGGGAAGGATAAAATCGCCATCGAGTTGGGCTAATTCGGTTACACTAATCCATAGCTAGAATATTAACTTTTGTAACTATGACCGCCGCTATTGCTCTCGATCGCGTTTCTAAAATCTATAATAATCTCCCGGTAGTTAACGAACTTTCCTTTGCTATCGAAAAAGGGGAAATCTTTGGTTTACTCGGTCCCAACGGTGCGGGAAAATCGACCACAATCCGCATGATTATCACTCTAACCGAAGCAAGTCAAGGAGAAATCGAAGTGGCGGGGTATGATGTGAAAAAATACCGCGATCAGGTGAAGAAAAATATTGGGGTAGTCTTACAACAGATTAGCGTTGATGGGGAATTAACCGTCTGGGAAAATATGGAATTTCACGGCCGGATGCACCATATCCCCAATCCCCAGAGACAGGAATTAATCGATCGCTATTTAGATTATGTCAGTTTGAGCGATCGAAAATCTGCCCTTGCCAAAACTCTTTCCGGAGGGATGAAACGACGTTTACAGATTGCTCGCGCTCTTCTTCACGAACCAAAAATCCTCTTTCTCGATGAACCAACTGTCGGTTTAGACCCGCAAAATCGTCGTCGTTTGTGGGAAGTAATTCGCGATTTAAACCAGCAAGGAATGACAATTTTGTTAACCACTCACTACATGGAAGAAGTGGAATTTCTCTGTCAGGATAACGCCGCAGGAAAACCGGGCAGAATTGGCATTATGGATGCGGGCAAATTAATCGAATTAGGAACTCTAGCGAATTTTCGTAGTAAGTATGGCGAGGGTTTAGTTATCAAACAAGTTGGCGATAAAATCGATTATAAATTCTTCTCCACCGTGGCTGATGCTAATGCCTATCTTGACACTTTGAGCGATAAAACTGGAGTAATGTGTCGCCCTTCCAACCTCGAAGATATCTTTGTGGAACTCACGGGACATCAATTAGATTAAATTCTTAGTTTGTCCCTTAGGAAATTGTTAAGTTATCGGTTTTTTCTGAGATTAGCTCTGTTTAAATCGGCATTTCTTGGCTTTGATCTGGTGTCAATTTTATGGGCCAACCCGCCAGAGTCTAGGTCAATTAGCTGAGGCTGTCCCTAAAAACCGAGTTCAACGCCAAAAAAAGAGGCTTTTAGCAATTTTTAAGCTTTTTGAGCTAGATAAATAGACCAAGAAGGGAACTTTTTCCGGAGAGGGAGAGTAGTCGGGGACTGGATAAAAACTAGAGTACTCCCTCGATCGATAGACAAAATTGACGGTAATCGTTTAGAATAAGGCACTGAATACTGAAGAGATGACAATTATCCCTATGACCGATCTCCAAGCAAAAACTAGATGGTCAACAGCGCGGCGATATCACGAATTGCTTAGTGTTCTAGTGGAACGTAATCTCAAGGGACGCTATCGGGGTTCTTTTCTGGGGGTTTACTGGTCTTTGTTAAATCCCGCGATTATGACGGCACTATACACGGCAATTTTCGGCACGGTTTTCGCCTCTTATTTTGATAATTCTATAGTTAACTATGTCCTAGCGGCTTTCACTGGTTTAGTCGTAATAAATTTCTTTAATGCTTCCACTAACCAAGCTTTACCTAGTATCGTTGGTAATGGCAGTATTTTAAATAAAATTCGTCTGCCAGTTAGCATTTTTCCCGTTTCCATGGTAGTGGCAAATATTTTTCAATTTGCTATTAGTATCTTTCCCCTTTTGGCTATAGTAACTCTCTGGAAGTCTCAAAGTTTAATTAATGTAATTGCTCTGATCTTTCCCATGATTGCTCTTTCTATGGTTTGCACGGGAGTGGGTTTCTTTGTTAGTACCCTCTACGTTTTTTTCAGAGACTTACCCTATTTTTACGAAATTGTTTGTTTTGTCGCTTGGATTAGCAGCCCGATTTTCTATCCCCCAGAAATTATTCCTCATTCCGTACAACCATTCCTGCTATTAAACCCATTATTACCAGTAATTGAAAGTATTCGCCAATTGTCCCTTTCCCCCGGATTACCGAATTTTGGTTTGATTTTTCAATCTCTACTCGGTGGGATCATCATCTTAGGAATTGGTTGGACTTGCTTCCGACTATGGCGACATTTATTTATGGATTTATTATAAATGACAGAAGTAATTCGACTCGATCAAGTGTCTCTCGAAAGACGCACTCAAGAAGAATTTTCCTACGACCTAAAAAAGACAATTTTCTCTCTTCTTGAAGGTAAATATCGTCAACCTGCCAAAAAATTAGTTCTAGATGATATAGATTTAGTAATTAATTCTGGAGCAAAATTAGGTATCATTGGAGCTAATGGCGCAGGAAAATCTACTCTCCTAAAAGTTATTTGTGGTATTCTGGAACCGACAAAGGGACAGGTGAGAGTCAGGGGACAAATTGCCTCTCTAATTGAACTAGGAGCGGGTTTCGATCCAGATTTACCAGTAAAAGATAATATTATTCTCTATGGGGTAATGCTGGGATTTTCCCGTCAGGAAATGAAGGAAAAAACCAAAGATATCCTTGACTTTGCTGAGTTAGAAGAATACATGGGAGCGCCGGTGAAATCTCTTTCTTCCGGGATGGTGGCTCGTTTAGGATTTGCGATCGCAACAGAGGTTCACCCCGATATTCTTATTCTTGATGAAGTCCTTTCCGTCGGGGATGAAAGTTTTAAAAATAAGTGTAAACGACGTTTAAAAAAATTCTGGAATTCTAACGCTACTATTTTAGTAGTTTCCCACGATTTGACTTTAATTCAAGAGTCCTGTGACCAAGCAATTTGGCTGAATAAAGGCCAGTTGCAATCTCAGGGTGCATCGGAAGATGTAATCAAGTTTTATTTGGATTCCGTGCATCAAAATGAAGTTAATTTTTAATTAAGTAGGTAATCTCAATTAATTTATCTACATTTGGCTCTCTTGGGTTTGGTGGGTAAAATGTATTATAGGATACATTCCCGCTGGCAATCAACTGGAACGAACCACAAAGACACAAAGATTGATCGCTTCTAGATAATCTAAACTTATCACACAAAGAATAAGAGAGCCTAGGTTTTACTTAGTCGAAAAGGCTGTCAAAAAATAAAAAACCTCGGTGTCCAGCCGAGGTAGCGCTAAGTTATGTAGGAGAACTCAAGCAAATCCGTCAATGGGGTAAACCCAAACCCCGAAAACTTTTTTAAGCTAGTAGGCCAAGTTTTTTGCCGTTGTCTCGGACTCAAGGAATCATCTTCTGTCCTATACTCTTCGAGACAATCTGAACTGGCTTGCTGTCTTGGCTGTTTTGCTTTAACTTTTAGTTCATGTAAATAAATGTAACAATATTTTTACGAATTGTAAAGAAGAATTGACAAGATAAAACTTATAGGATGTATAAGCTAAGTTAATATTTTTCGCCGATCGAAGCAAGGGAGGTAATATATAGGGAGATTGGTTCACTAGCATGACAAGGTGTACCCAGAATGTCCTATTTATTTTTGTTGCCACTATTGACCGCTGCCTTGGCTGCCTATTTCTGGCAGAAGTCCAGCGATGAGATCGCTTATCTCGCCAGTGCCGCCACGGTGATTAGTTTAGTGTTGAGTCTGGTTTTAGCTCCTTGGCAGATTCAGCTATTAATTCTCTTGACAGTTGTGATTGTCGTCACCTTTTTATGGCAAGGACGAGAAGAGCAGAAAAGTGTCCCCGTCCCCACTCCAGAAACCGCCGGCGAGAAAAAGTACCGTGGAGCCACCTATAGGGAGCCAACAGTTGCCGAGGCTTCTGTCAAGGAGCGAGGGGGTAAATATCGCGGTGCGGAGGTTAAAATCACCAATAATCCCACGGTGGCTAACCCAATTCGCTCCTCATCTCTCAAATATCGCGGAGCTGGTTCAGCCAACAAAGACCAGTAATCAGTTATCAGTTATCAGATTTGAGTTTTAACCCACATTCCGCACCCTAAGCTGTCACAGAGAGAAATTACGGAGAGAAAAAATCAAAGTGAGCATAAAAATAAACATAAGGAGCGAAAAAAGGCATTTGAGAAACAGTAAA
>JAADBR010000185.1 GCA_009995705.1 Microcystis aeruginosa W13-11 | reverse complement strand
CTGTAGAGCGACCATAAGACCAGAACAGAGTAAATCTGTTAAGGCAGGTGCGGAACCCCGCAAGGGAAAGAAGCAGAAACCCAAATCGTGAGGTTTGGGAATCACCGTCCGTTTCACGGCGGTGAGGATGTCAACAATAACCGATGGAACCGACCGAAGAACAATTTTTAGTTTTTAACGCCCTCGAAACCCTAGCGATTGTCTTATATAGTTTCTATAATCCTAGTAGTGGGCTGTGGTATATCGAAACCCTAAGTCCTACTTTACCCACATCGGTGATTCTTCCTGACGGAGAAATTGTTCCTTTTGAATTCGTGCAAGACTATGACTAACGCCGAACAACTTCGACAACAAAAAGCTAGACGTTTACAACAACTCTCTAGACTCGCTCGCGAACGATACCTAGAATCCGGTGGCGACCCATACCGTTCCGCCAATGAACAACAGTTAACCAAAGCGGAACAAGAGGAATTTCAAAACCTACTTTCCCAAGTTTTTGATCCAGAATACATCCAGCGATACCAAGAAAAATAAACGAAAGAATCAACAGAATTTAATCCATTAACAACCCTCAATAAACCTCATCGTGAGTCCCAATATTGAGCAAAACAATCTCCTCTTGAGTCGTCTGCTCGTTTTTTTGAATCGTAAAAATAATCCGACAATCATATCCACAAGAACAAGCCTTTAGTCCATCATGCTCACCCTTTAGGCGATGGGTCATCAAATTGGGCGCAAAGACATCCTCCCTCATTTGCAGTAACGTTTTTTCAACTTGTCGCTGTAATGCCGCGTTACGCCGGACAAATTTTTTAAAAGATCGCTTAAACCTAGTCGTTAAAATTAACTCTCTCACGAATCCTCGTCGCTTTCTAGGTAACAACGTAATTCTGAGATAACTTCTTCTGCTGACATTGCTTTTAAATTCCCTGTTCGGTACTCTGCCAACGCCTCACGACATTCCTCCATAATTTCTCGTCTTCTGACTTCCACTAACCGCTTTTTGACAATATCAGCCAATAATTCTTGCTGTTCTCTAGGTAATTGACTGACTACCTCTAACGCATTTTCAAACGTAATCATCTTGACTCCTGATGGCAATTTGATCTCTCACTTCAGTATAAGTCCAAATTTAAAAATCCGAAAGCACAGTCGAATTTGGGAGAAACAATCACTTTTTTCTGACTGATCAGGTGTTTCAAGTCCCCTCTCTAAAGTGACGATCGCGGTTTAGATTCTGGGGAAGAGGCGATCATTAGTATTGCTTAGATGTTAAGTTGGTAATCAGACTATAATCAACAAATGAATAGAAAACAGCGAAAAACCTATGATTCTATTTTTGTTGATCCCATCCGCCGTAACATCGTTTGGGATGATAAGGTGATGGCTCAAGAGTGGGATTTGATCTTAATGAAATTTCCCTTAATATTCATTCCCCGCACCCCCAAAAGGAACTAAAAAGATACCCAATTAAAGCTATTCGTAAATTTTTAATTAAAGCAGGAGTAAACTAATGCAATACAAAGGCTATGAAGCTGTGATTGAATATGATGCCAGCGATCGCTTATTTTTTGGTCGTGTCATTAATATAGAAGATATTATTGTTTTTGATGGTCTTTCCGTTGATGAGCTAGAACAGGCTTTTCAAACCGTCATTGAACAATATTTAACGGATTGTCAAACCCTTAATAAAATCCCTACACCACCAACTTATTCCTTTGATGAGGCGACTACGACGGTAATAAATTAACTAATAGGTCTTTTTAAGTTTCGTAGGTTGACTTATGATATAATTGCTCCTATCAATCTCATTGCTTAAACATGAATTCTGTGGAGAGATATATAAAATCTCCTACCCCATTTATGGTTCATAACTGGGAAAAATTGCTACCTGATTGGCAAGTTCCTCCGCAAACTATCGTAATTGTCTTGATTAATTCTCAATTTCCTTTAGACGGAGAAGGAGAATTAATTGAACAGGAAAAAGATCGCCTACTTAAGCAATTTATGCAATGGGGTCAATCTTTCCATCTTATGAGTCAAAAACAAGGCTTCTTAACAGAAATCATTTGTCCTAAAGAAGGAATACCTCAATACTCAAAAAAAGGCGATGCTCATTTTGATTTGGTTGCCACGGTTCATCATTCATTGGGATTTAATTTTTCGACAGTTAGAGGCTGTAAAACTCTGCTGCATCCAAGATGGCATACTGCTGTCTATCCCGGACTTTTCTTGTCTGGGACTACAGCAGTAGCAGTTGAGTCAATTTTGACAGCAATTATGATTGGTGAAGCCGATATTTGACGAAATTGTCCCAAAAATTTGGCTAGTGACTAATAGCCATTTTTAAGCTTGCACTATCTTAGTTCGATGGGAACGACCGCGCCACCAAGCAAGTAGGGTACTAGCGATAAAAATACTTGAATAGGCCCCCGCTACGAAACCGATAATTAAAGCTAGGGCAAAATATTTTAAGGTGCTGCCACCAAAGAGAAAAATCGCCACCAGAGGCAATAAAGTGGTCAGGGTGGTATTAATCGAACGAGTTAGGGTTTGACTCACCGCATTATCGACAATTTCATCCACGGATAATTCGGGAGTATTAACAAAATTTTCCCGCACGCGATCATAAATTACCACTGTGTCGTTAACAGAAAAACCCACAATTGTCAAGAGGGAAACCAAAAATAAACTATCCACTTCTACCCCCGCAATTAAGCCTAAAACCGCAAAGACCCCTAAAGTGATCAAAACGTCGTGCAGCAGGGCGACAATGGCAAAAAAAGCGTAATCCCGTTGAAAACGGAAGCTTAGATAGGCGGCAATGCCAAAAAAGGAAACTAATAGGGCCAAAAATCCCGACCTAAATAATTCTTGACCGATGGTGGGCCCAACTGTATCGATTTGACTGGTTTCGGGGTCAAAGGTGCCAATTTTCTGATTTAAGGTGTCGAGTAATTTCGTTCTCTGTTCTTCTGCGAGGGTTTTCGTCCGCACCGATAAAGTATATTTATCCAACACCTGCACACTACTGTTACCCAATCCTTCCTCATCGAGAATTGCTTGCACTTCGGTAGTAGTTAAGGGTTTCTCACAGTTCTTTTGTTTGGCACAGGCTAATTCTATCTGAATTCTCGTACCACCAACAAAGTCTAAACTCGGTCGTAAAGGTGCTTGAATAGTGAACCAAGAAATTACCATGGCCAGAATACTACCAATCGTCAGCAAGGATGAAACTGTCCACCAAAAATTACGCTGTTTTGTAACACTAAATGCCATATCTTTTAAGTAAAAAGGAAAAAGGAAAAAGGAATTTGGGGAGTAGGGAGTGGCAATCGGTGGGTTACGGCGAATATGAAATTATTGGTTAACAGCATAACTTGTCGTCGCCTAACCCACCCTACTGGTTTACTGATTTGTCGGTAAATTAGGGCAGAAAAGTTGGGGTTTTTGACGGACGCTGGGGACGTTTAAGACGGTGATTAACAGGAGCGTGCGACTACAGGTTAAAGCGGTAAACATACTCACAGCTACCCCAATGGCTAAAGTTAAAGCAAAACCCTTGACTAATCCTGAACCCAACCAAAACAAGGCAGCACAGGCGATTAAAGTAGTGACATTACTATCAAGAATACTGGAAAAAGCCCGGTAAAATCCCGACTCTACCGCCCGAAATAGAGATTTTCCGGCCCTTAATTCTTCCCGGGTGCGCTCAAAAATCAGTACATTTGCATCAACAGCCATGCCGATACTGAGGATAAATCCAGCAATACCGGGTAAGGTCATGGTGACTCCCACTAGGGCAAAAGCCCCCAGAGAGAGTATAGTATAGATAATCAGGGAAATATCAGCAATAATCCCGGGTAAACGGTAATAAACCGCCATGAAAATTAAAACCAACAGTAAACCCACTAAACCAGCGTAGATACTGCGACGGATGCTATCTTGGCCTAAAGTTGCCCCAACGGTGCGAATTTCTTCCACTTTGACGGGGAAAGGGAGGGAACCACCGCGCAATTGAATCGCTAGATCGTTGGCAGTTTCGGCGGTAAAATTACCAGTAATCACGGCCCGGCCTCCAGTAATTCCCGTTTGGGCAAACTGCACATCGACTACAGGGGCGCTAATTAATTCATTATCGAGGAAAATCCCAATACTGCGACCAGTACCCGCGATCGCTTTAGTCAGTTCGGCAAATTTATTGCCCCCTTCCGAATCAAAAGTAATGGCTACTTCCCAGTTAGTGCCTTGGGTGGAACTAATAGTGGCATTTTGCAGATTTTTTCCAGTTAAGTCCACCGATTCAAATAAATTTAAAATTGCCTGTTTAGATTTCTGGAGAGATTGTTCTAGTTCGGCAATTTTAGCGGCATTTTCGGGTTTATTCTCGGCTTTAAGGGCGGTTAATTCCGCTTTTTTTTGTTGAAAAATTGAGTATTCAGCCCGAAATTCTCCTTCTGTACCTTGTTTTTGCTGACGAAATTCTAATTGGGCCTGAACATTTAAGTTTCTCTCAGCTTCTTTGGGATTTGTGACCCCGGGTAGTTGCACGATTACCTGATTTTTACTGTCCACAGTCTGCACTAATGATTCAGAAACACCCAGGGCATTAACGCGATTTTCAATCACATTTTGTACGGCTTTTAAATCATTAGGTTGAATGGTTTTGACGGTTTCAGTGGGTTTAACCTGAATGGTTAATTGACTACCACCGCGCAGGTCCAAACCTAATTGTAGGGGTAACTTAATCAGGACGAAGATCGAGGCAATAACCAGACCGATGATCAGTAACAATAACCAATTTTGTCTCTGCATAACTTCAGTATCAAAAGGAGAATTTGTTAAATGCGATCGCTGACCATTTTTTGGACAGCTTCGACAATTTGATTAGGTTGAATAATCGTCAATCTTTCTAGATTACCGTTATAAGGTGTGGGTATATCTTGGGAAGATAATCTTAACACAGGGGCATCTAATTCATCGAATAACTGCTCATTAATTAAAGCAATTAACTCGGAAGCAATTCCCGCCGTTTTCATACATTCTTCCACAATAATCACCCTATGAGTCTTGCGAATCGAAGCGGCAATCGTCTCCATGTCAAAGGGTTTCAGGGAGATTAAATCGATAATTTCTGGATCGTAGCCATCTTTTTCTAACTGTTTTAATGCCTGTAAACAGTGATGACGCATCCGCGAATAGGTGAGAATGGTGATATCTTCTCCCTTGCGAACGATTTCCGCTTTATCGAGGGGTAAAAGATACTCGGTATCAGGTAAATTTTCCTTGAGATTATAGAGAAGAACGTGTTCAAAGAAAAGCACGGGGTTATTATCTCTAATTGCCGATTTTAATAAACCTTTGGCATTGTAGGGAGTGGAACAAGCGACAATTTTTAGGCCGGGTACTGCGTGAAAATAGGCCTCTAAACGTTGGGAATGTTCCGCACCTAATTGTCTCCCCACACCCCCCGGACCGCGGATAACCATGGGGATTTTAAAATTACCGCCAGAAGTATAACGTAACATCCCGGCATTGTTGGCAATTTGGTTAAAGGCAAGGAGAAGAAAACCCATATTCATGCCTTCAATAATCGGACGCAATCCCGTCATGGCTGCCCCCACTGCCATGCCCGTAAAACTATTTTCAGCGATGGGAGTATCTAAAACCCTTAAATCGCCATATTTTTTGTAGAGATCTTTGGTAACTTTGTAGGAACCACCGTAATGACCCACATCTTCCCCCAAAACAAATACTGTCTGGTCGCGGCCCATTTCCTCATCGATCGCCTGTCGCAAAGCATTAAATAATAGGGTTTCTGCCATATCAAGTCCCCGCTTACAATTCGGTCATCTTATCACTAAACTTATTATCTTACCCCTTTTCTGGTCCCAGGGAATAGGAAGTTGTACCCCCAACCCCCCCGATGTCGGGGGGGTTGGGGGGCCACACCCCACACCCCACGAAAAACTTTTTTAGCAAGCCCTAACTATAGATAACAGTCTATTCTAGTTCCCGACAATCGGCCGGCAAAGAACTAAGATCAAGATTAAGGAATCCCCTACCGTTAAAGCTGTTGACATCCTCGCCGCCGTAAACGGACGGTGATTCCCAAACCTCACGATTTAGGTTTCTGCTTCTTTCCCTTGCGGGGTTCCGCACCGGCCTTAACAGATTTACTCTGTTCTGGTCTTATGGTCGCTCTACAGACTGACACCGCAAGTCCTGCGGCCAAAATATTTTTACTAGCGTTAATATCTCGGTCATGGTGCGTCCCACAGTCTGGACA
>JAADBR010000184.1 GCA_009995705.1 Microcystis aeruginosa W13-11 | reverse complement strand
GTGGTCTATGTCTTGTATGTCTATTTGAACTTCTGTTTTCATTTTGGTCATTTTAAAATCCACTTTACCTAAAATAACTTTTTTTCAATTTAATCTGCTGAATGTGGGCTAAAAACCTTGTTGGATAATATCTTTAGGCTTTTTTGAAATCAAAAAGTGCGATTATCGACCCCAGAAGCCTTACAGAATGAGGGTTTGAACAGAGCGCTAGCCTCGAAGCACAAACCACATTGACTATACCTCATCTTTGAGAAAAACGCTGAAATTAACCAAGGGACAAAAGATAAAGATTCGGATTAAGTTAATTGAGAACTATTATTATAATTCTCTCAGAATATGCTAGAATGCTTTTCTATATCTCACCGAAAAGTAAAACCCTTGTTCTTGCAGTGAATTTCCAGAATTATCGACAGAAACTAACGGAATCCCCTAATCTAAACGAACAGTTAAACCATTAGCCACTAACCAGAGTAAACCTAATCCTATCCCTCCTAAAGTAGCAGGATTGGGATCAGGAAGTAAATTATTCCATCCAGTCCCCCCCCTCAACAAATCTTGTTTCATTACCTGAAATCTATCTCCTACTATTTGAGCTTGAGGCATTAGTTTTTCTGCCACATTTTTATACCCTATCCACAGTCCTATACTTACTTCCTCTATTTGGCTCAAAACCTCTTCTTCCCAGAGTTTCAGATATTCTGTTAATGCTTCTTCTCTTCTTTTTTCCCCTAAGCCTACAATTTTTCCTGTGTCTATATTTACTAACACAGCATAGTAATTTCCTTTTCCCTTTATCATGGCTATTTCATCTATTCCTAGTTTTTTTAGACCTTGAGGTTTTGCAGTTATTAAGTCTTCTCCCAAGTCTTTGAGCATCGTTTCTATTTCTTGTTCGCTTACTCCATTTCTTTCTGCCGTATTTTTGAGATCACTATTCAGGACTTCGGCCACTATTTTTTTTCTAAATCTGTCTGTGTAGGTTCTCTTCTTCGGCAAATAATTTAGTTCTTCTGTGAATTTTTTTCCACATTTCTCGCAGCTCATCTGACGACGATTGATTCTCCGAAATAATGCCTGTTCTCCAAAGGGTAAATCTCAGATTGTTAACTCATTGTTTTGATGAAGTTTTTCCGTTTTACTTCCACAATGAATGCACTGGCTTTCTCTTGACATATTTTCTAAATGTAAAACAATTCCTATATCGGTAATAATTTGATAATTGGTAAAGACAACTCCTTCTAGGTGAAGTAGCTCGGTCATTAACTTTAATTATGGATTTGATGGCATGAGTATAGCTTGTGTCTAAAATTGCTGGTCTTGGCTGTCTATATTTTAACCAATAAATTGCTGTATTGCCAGCATAGTGAGCTTTTAAAGATAAATTATTGGTTTTATTGGTCAGCAATAATTGTTTGTTTTTTCTTTGATTTGACACGACAAGTTCGGAAGAGCCATCATTCTAAATCAATGGGAGTAAGGACAGGCTCTAATTTAACCGAAGAGGATTACCCTTTAACGATTATTGCATCGCAAGTTTATGTCAGTCAAACGGTATCTGTTACCCCTTCTTTTGTCTGCATAGTGGGTAATCAAAATACGGATTATGAGGTAGATTTTCGCTTATTTGAATTTAATGAGTAAGGAAAAATTAAACGTAAGGATTCAGGAAAATTAAGGCTTTCAGCGTTTCTTAATGAGAATGAGCATTTGTCCATAATTCCCCTAAATGCTTACACAGCAAGGGGTTGACTGCTTTTTGTATGACCTGAATCCTTACAATTAAACAAAGGGGAGAAACGTTAAGATTTCAACAAAAAGGAGAAATTCATAACTTTTCTTTTCCCAGCAATCAAACCCCTTTAGAAGTGGGTAAAAAGTATTTATGGCAAGTCGCTATTCGTCAAAGTCCTGACGTTTAGATGATTCAACGAGCAGAATTCCGAGTGGTTGAAATACCCATTCATTTAAGTCAACCGCCAATTCAAAAAACTGAACAAGCAGAACGCTATGCCGAAAATGGGTTATGGTATGATGCTTTAATGACGAGCTTATCTTCAACCCATCAAGGAGAATTAAACCCTCAAGTTTCTAATTTTATTAAATCTCTTGTAGAATCTGAACATTTAGATTCATCTGAAGGGGTTGATGCCAAAATTATTACTCGACGAAATAACACTTTAATAAAACTGGCATAATATTACAAATAGGCTTAATTTTTGTTGAAATCCTATGAGTAAGGGTATAATTAAACTAAGAAATCAACATTTTCAGCTAAAGCCATGCAATTAGCCTTAGAACAAATTATCGTCAACCCCGGTCAACAGTTACTTTTAAAAGAGCTTAACTGGCAAAAATTTGAGACAATACTATCAGAATTAGGAGAAAGTCGTGCTTCTCGGTTATCCTACAGTAACGGAATATTAGAAATTATGGTACCTTTACCCGAACATGAAAAAAATAAAGAAATCATTAGTTATATGGTTCAGTTTTTGTTAGAAGCACTCAATATTGATTTTGAACCGTTAGGATCAACAACATTTAAAAACGAGCGGATGAATCAAGCGGTTGAACCCGATGCCTGTTTTTATATTAAAAACCATCAAGCCGTTATTGGCAAAAATAGACTTAATTTAGAAAGTGATCCCCCCCCCGATTTAGTCCTAGAAATTGATATTACTTCCCGTACCTATCTAGATAATTATCGACAGTTAGGTGTTCCCGAACTGTGGCGTTATACTCAAAGTGGCCTACAGATTAATTTATTACAAGAAGGAGAATATATTGAGTCTTTAAGCAGTCCCAATTTTCCTCAGATCCCGATTATTGAATTAATTAATCAATTTGTTAAACAAAGTCAACAAGTGGGGAGAAGTGAAGCCATCAGAAACTTTAAAAATTGGCTGACGGAAAATATAGATAATAGTTGAAAAATCCTAACATTTTCGACTAAGATAAATTCGTCCGTCGAGAGTTGTATAAACTCCTTACGATTCAATGATTCAGTTTGTTACTAGAATCTAGTTCACAAAAATAGATTAGATCATTGTTTTGAGCAGGGGATTTTTTAACCTCAGTTGGTGTGTGGATAAATCAGACAGGATAAGGGTTACAGCCGTTGGTGCTAGTTCTGAAAGTATCATGGTTATTCATTCCTCGTAGTTCGATCTTTACTTTGATGATTAATCAATTCACCGAGGCCGATTAAAATTCTAGAAACTAGCAGAATGAGAGCCTCTTGATTAAGAAAATATCCCGTAGAGGCTGTTAAAAAGTTACTGTTTTCTTGTCAGTTAAATTTTGCTAAGATAATGCCCAAAAACTACAATTTATGGTAGGAAAAGAGGTAAGTCGAAACCGAGTTTGATTTTTGCTTACTCTAAATCAGAAAGGGCATTGGGCAAGATTAGCTAACTATCCCTTTTTTGCCTCTTCCAAGTCATGATAATGCTGATAAGCGCCGATTTCGGGGTTAAAGGGGGCGATTTCTTCAGTTACTGTTAATCCCAAACCTTCTAACATTGCTTGTAGGACAGAATCGGGGGCCAGACGCAGGTAATCGGGGTTAATTTCCAGGGCTACATGACGATTACCGAGGTGATAGGCCGCTTTGAGGAGTAAATCGGTTGAAGGGGCGGTAATAGTGACAACTGGTTCGGGTTTAGCAATAATTTGAATAATTTCGCCGTTTTCCCCCCGCAGGAAATCGCGATCCTGTAGAATGGTGCCGCGAGGTAAACGAAAACAGAGGGAAAAACCTTCGGGACTGTCGAGACGATAACGGCTGCGGGTGCGTTCTTCGGCCGTAAGTAGGAGGCTAAAAACCACCGTTTCTGGGGGAGGTGGACTAGCAGTATGACGGGGGGGTAAGCGCTCGGTAAAAGTTAACATGATAGTGGTCAATGGGAAAAAACATTCTTATTGTAGCCCTGACTCCAACTTGACCCGAAAAACTGAGGAACTTTTTCTATTTATTCTCCCGTTGCAGACGAATCATCTCATTTTGCACCCGTCGTCTCAAGTTATCATCGGTACGAACCCGATTAGTAATGGCGTTAAATTCAGTCGCATTCAGGCCACTATCTTGGACAATCTTTTTTGAGTTATTACAATAATCGACGGCAATTCTTTGGGCATCAGCGGGAAGATTATTAAAGCTTTCCCGTTGGTTACAGGTGATTACTGGGGGAATTTTGCCTAAAATTTGCGAAATTGCCTGATAAGCTTGTTTTCTTTGGGTTTCGATCAACAAAACTGCGGTCGCATAACGTTTAATTTGGTCAGCCGTAAAATCTTGAGTATAAGCGGAAGACTGAAAACTAACTACCGCCGTCGTCCAAGAAAATTCGGGAATCACACCGCCAAGAATGGCGATTACTGCCAAAAAAGTCACGATAAAAGAACGTCTTAAGCTTTGACCTAGATCGGCTAGGGGATAGCAGTAAATCACCATGCGAGTTTGTCGCTGAATAGATAATGATAGCAAACTTTCCAGTTAAATCCTGCTTTTTTGAATATTTTTAACGATCATAAGTTCCAATTCTAGCGAATATCTCCTGGGCCCGAACCTGAATTTTTGGGCAGAAATTGCTTTGGTAAACTTTTTTAACGTTTTTGGGGCAAAATTAGTCAAAAATCTTGGAGAGAACCGATGAACGATTTTTGGGAAGTTAGGATGCCTATCGCTTTTAGAGAACATTTATCGGCAATTTAGCTCGCTAATCTCTTTTTATTAGCTTATATCGCTGTAAATCTCTCGCTTATTCCCTTTTGTCTCTCCCCTTGTCGGGGAATTGGGGGGGAATCTAGATAAATTAAAGGTTTCAGCGATTCCGATCGAGACAATTCCCGCTTAGAATAATGCAGTGGAATATATAGCCAATGAGGATTTGAGGCATTATTTAGTGATCTCGATCCTGGCGAGTCCTCAACAGGGGAACCATAATAAACTACTGACAACCACCCTAAACTCAGAAAAACCGCAAAAAAAGGAGTTAGCGCATGAATAAAGGTGAATTAATCGATCAAATCGCTCTCAAAGCCTCTGTGACCAAAAAACAAGCAGATGCTGTTCTCACTGCTGCCATCGAAACCATTATCGATGCGGTTTCTGAGGGGGACAAAGTAACCCTAGTAGGATTCGGTTCCTTCGAGGCCCGGGAACGTCAGGCCCGGGAAGGACGCAACCCGAAAACCGGCGATAAGATGGAGATTCCAGCCACTCGCGTCCCGGCTTTCTCGGCGGGTAAACTGTTTAAAGACAGAGTGGCCCCGGATAAGGAATAATTACTGTTGAGTTTCGTTCGCTGTAAGTCTTTTGCCTAGACCTAAACATGGTGGTAATCTTGACTGGGCGGCCGCCATTGCTGGCTGTCCGGTTTCCTCTATTCTCGATTTTTCTGCCAGTATCAACCCCCTCGGTCCGCCGGAAAGCGCCCTAACCGCTATTAAAAGCCATTTAACCGGTCTGACTCGTTATCCTGACCCAGCGTATTGGCAGTTGCGTTCTGCCCTCGGTCAATGGCACAATATCGGAGCAGATTGGATTCTCCCAGGCAATGGTGCGGCTGAGTTATTAACCTGGGCCGGTCGGGAATTGGCCTCATTTGATAGTGTTTATGTACTAACACCCGCTTTTAATGATTACGAACGGGCTTTAAAAAGTTTTGGCGGGAAAATCTGCCAACATTCCCTAGATTTAACCAGTTTAAAGCCGGTTAATCCCGAAAAACAAGGCTTATTACTTAATAATCCCCATAATCCCACAGGGAAACTCTGGACGGTGGCGGCCATTCGTCCCTATCTATCGCAATTTGGTTTGGTGGTAGTGGATGAAGCTTTTATGGATTTTTTACCCCCGCCACAACAGCAGAGTTTAATATCTCTGTTGCCAGAATATCCCAATCTGGTGATTTTGCGTTCCCTAACTAAATTTTACAGTCTCCCCGGTTTACGTCTAGGATATGTCCTCGCCCATCCCGATCGCCTGTTACAATGGCAAAGATGGCGCGATCCTTGGTCGGTGAATAACTTGGCTGTGGTTGCTGCTATTGCAGCAATTAAAGATAGGGATTTTCAACAACAAACTTGGGATTGGTTAACGGCAGCCCGCGAGGATTTATGGCAGGGATTAGCTAATTTTCCGCAATTACAGCCCCAAACCAGTGCCGCTAACTTCCTCTTAGTACAATCTCAATCTTCCTGTTTACCCCTACAGGAAGCTTTATTAAAATATCATCGAATTTTCATCCGCGATTGTCTCAGTTTCCCCGAATTGGGCAGCAATTATTTTCGGGTCGCTGTCCGTTTACCGGCAGAAAATCAACGATTATTATCGGCTTTAGAGAGTATTTTAGCCGCGTCTGATTCTAAATCCGTTGAGTAACGCACAGAAAACGGGTTTCTGGGAGAAACCCGTTTTCTACTCATGCAAATTAACAACAAAAAGGCTCCCGCCAACTAGACGGGAGCCGCTGCCATCGAACTAACAGAAATTAGTCGAGGTCAGGCATTGCCAATGCGGGTTCAGTCTCGCGGTCAATTCCTTTCTCGAAACCAGCGGCGGCGGCGCGAGCGCGTCCAGCGTGCCAGAGGTGTCCAATCAGGAAGAAGAAGGCGAGGGTGAAGTGAGAGGTAGCCAACCAAGCGCGAGGAGACACATAGTTAAACGAGTTAACATCAGTGATAACCCCACCCACAGAGTTCAAGGAACCTAAGGGAGCGTGGGTCATGTATTCAGCCGCGCGGCGGACTTGCCAGGGTTGTACGTCATTTCTGATTTTGTCAAGGTCTAAACCGTTAGGACCGCGGAGGGGTTCTAACCAGGGACCGCGGAAATCCCAGAAACGCATGGTTTCACCACCGAAGATGATTTCGCCCGTGGGAGAACGCATCAGGTATTTACCTAGACCGGTGGGGCCCTGGGCAGAAGCGACGTTAGCACCTAAGCGTTGGTCACGCACCAAGAAGGTGAAAGCTTGAGCTTGGGAAGCTTCCATACCGGTCGGACCGTAGAATTCACTGGGATAGGCGGTGTTGTTAAACCAAACGTAAACGGCGGCGATAAAGCCCATCATGGAAAGAGCGCCTAAACTGTAGGACAGATAGGCTTCTCCAGACCAGATAAAAGCGCGACGCGCCCAAGCAAAAGGTTTGGTGAGAATGTGCCAGATACCGCCAGCGATACAGATTAAGCCAATCCAGATGTGACCGCCGATGATATCTTCCATGTTGTTGACGCTGATAATCCAGCCTTCGCCACCGAAAGGAGCTTTGGTCAGATAACCAAAGATAACTGCGGGGTTGAGGGTAGGATTAGTGATGAGGCGGACATCACCGCCACCTGGAGCCCAGGTATCATAGACACCGCCAAAGAACATGGCTTTAAATACCAACAACAGCGCACCACAACCCAAGAGAATCAGGTGATAACCGATGATGTTGGTCATTTGGTTTTTGTCTTTCCAGTCGTAACCGAAGAAATTAGAGTATTCCTCTAGGGTTTCCGGTCCGCGGATAGCGTGGTAGATACCGCCAAAACCGAGTACAGCCGAAGAAATTAAGTGCAGAACACCAGCGACGAAGTAGGGGAAGGTATCGACTACTTCACCACCAGGACCGACCCCAAAACCGAGGGTAGCTAAGTGGGGAAGCAGGATTAAACCCTGTTCGTACATCGGTTTTTCGGGGATAAAGTGGGCGGTTTCAAACAGGGTCATTGCCCCGGCCCAGAAAACGATTAAACCGGCGTGGGCGACGTGAGCGCCGAGCAGTTTACCGGAGAGGTTGATAAGACGAGCGTTACCAGACCACCAGGCGAAGCCGGTGGAACTTTGGTCACGACCACTAGCGGTAGGGATATTAGAGAGCGTTACCACGCGGGAGAACCTCCTCAGGGAAGATAAAGTTTTCGTGGGGTTGGTCTTGGGGAGCCATCCAAGCTCTCAGACCTTCGTTAAGCAGAATATTTTTAGTGTAGAAGGTTTCAAATTCCGGGTCTTCGGCC
>JAADBR010000183.1 GCA_009995705.1 Microcystis aeruginosa W13-11 | reverse complement strand
AGAGGCCGCCTTTAGCGGGAATCCGATAGAGAGGTTCGTAGTTAACCCAGTACGGGTCAAAGCGTACAAAGCTAATTCTAGATGCAATATTTGCCTACAGAATTAGTAACTATAATGAAATGTTGTAATATAAGCAACCTCGAAAAATTGCCTCTCTTTTCAATAACAGAAGCCTAAAAGCGCATATAGCGTTTCCTGTTCGCAAGAGGTATATTATCGATGTTTAAAACCCTAATTAGCAAAGGTTTAACTGTGCCACACAGGTGTGAGAACCGCTCTATATCACTAAACTGCCCCTAGTGGTCTCCTGACTTTTCAAACATCCTCTAAGAAAAACATGGGACAATTAAAATTATTTCTATTCGGGTCAGTTTCTTAACTAGAAAGACTTTTAGTCTTCAGATAATATTGGGTCTATATCTGCTGTTCACCGATTACTGGCCTAGGAAATTAATTTGGCACGATTACTTAATTTCTACGGGTTCTAAATTATCAGCAGGAGTAAAACCAAAGAGACGGGAATAAAAATAAAATTCTGCATCTAATGCTCGTTTTATCGATTCAGCTTGACGAAATCCGTGTTGTTCTCCCGCAAAGGGAAGGTAAGCAACGGGTAAACCTTTCGCTTTTAAAGCTTCTACCATCATTTCCGCTTGATTGGGTGGAACTACTCGGTCTTCTAATCCTTGAAAAAAGATCACTGGACAGGATAACTGAGTGGTAAAATGAATAGGCGATCGCCGATAGTAAATTTCCTTTTCTTGAGGATAACGTCCCACCAATTTATCTAAATATCTCGACTCGAATTTATGGGTATCGGTGGCTAAAACCTCTAAATCACTAACTCCGTAATAACTAGCTCCTGCTTTAAAAGTATCATGAAAAGTTAAGGCCGCTAAAGTCGTATAACCACCGGCGCTGCCTCCAGAAATTGCCAATCTTTCCCCATCGACTAATCCCCGATTAACCAAATATTCTGCCCCGTTGATGCAGTCTTCCACATCGACAATTCCCCAATTTCCCAGCAAACGCTGACGATATTGACGACCATAACCCGTACTACCGCCATAATTGACATCCAGATAGCCAAAACCGCGACTGGTCCAGTATTGCACCCGCAGACTTAAACTAGAGGTGGCCGCAGCCGTCGGTCCACCGTGACTTTTGACTAAAAGGGGCGGTAATTCGCTATTGGGGGCGGTATAATCGGGGTTTTTGGGGGGATAATACCAAGCATAGGCCGTTAGTCCTTGACTGGTGGGAAAAGCGAGCATTTCCGGAATCGAGAAATAATCGCTAGAAATAGCTAAATTACTGGAAGATTTGAGAATTTCTCTCGTTCCTGTGGCTAAATCCAGTGAGATAACTGCTGTTACTTCCGTGAAAGAACCGCCAATAAAAACTATTTTATTGTCGCTAACTTGTAGGGAAGAAATGTTAGTATCATCAGTGATAATTTCTTGAAATTCTCGATTAACAGTATCGATACTTCCTAAATGCCAACGACCATCTTTTGTATAGCTACAAATAATCTGTGATTCGCTGGCGAAACCGTAGTTAGATAAACCGAAAACCCAATGAGGATAAGCAAATTCAGCCTCTACAGGTTCGAGAACTGGTTCGATTTGTTCATCGTGGTTAAAGCAATAAAAGTTCCAGAAATTATTGCGATCGCTAGTAAAATATAACTGTTGATCGGCAGACCAGCGTGGTTCACACACTGACTCATTTTCACCACCAGCAATGACCCGAATATTACTCAAATAAAGATTATTAATATCTGCTACCGAGAGAAAAGAACTATCCCAGGGCATATTAGGATGATTCCAACTAATCCAAGCTAATCGAGAACCGTCGGCACTTAAGCGAGGAGAGGTATAAAAATCATCGCCAGATACTAAAGTTTCTATTTCTCCCGTATCCACATCGAGACTGACAATACTATTAACTGGTTCTCGATCTTTTTGGCTATGATCTTCACAAACACAGATTAAACGATTGCCAAATTTATCGAGAATTAAATCCGCATAACGACAGGAATTTTCTGGGGTCAGAGGTTGGGGTAAACTATCAGCAGTTTGGCGATAAATTCTTTGGTCAGCAAAATTACAAAAATAGATAATTCCGGCAACAATTAGATAGGAACCTCCCCCGTATTCATGGACACGAGTTCGCACATTAAAAGGCACTGGAGTGATGTCTGTGGTTGTGCCGTCGGGGTTTAATTTAACTAAAACATTTCGCCCCTTTTCCTGTGGTCTGCCTTCTAACCAATAAATATCTTCTCCATCTAGGGTTACACCACCAAGACTAATCGATGCTGCCACAATTAGATCGGAGGTAATCGGTGATTTCCAGGAACCGTAAGCTGATATTTGATGAGACATTTTCGACTAAAGCAGTGATTCTAATGGTGAACTAACTTGATCAGAAACGCTGATAAATTAAGAGAATTCCGAGTAAACAGGACAAGGTAGGGATTGACTGCATCCCTACCTAACTCTCTGTTTTTCTGCAATCGGAGCGGCGGGATTCGAACCCACGACCCCTACTACCCCAAAGTAGTGCGCTACCAAGCTGCGCTACGCCCCGATATTGAACCTTAACCATCATAGCGATAATCGCGGCATTTTGCAAGCTTTTTTTTTCTTCCTTTCTCCCCCATCCCCGGAATTAGTGGCCAGCTATCTAGCTAATTGGGGAATACGTCCTTTTAATCCCGTCATTAATTGCAGGGCAAACAATTTCAACGGGGGGAAACCGCGCATCATTGCCAATCCGAGACGACGGATGAGAACGATGGGCGGCCAGTTATTGGAGAACAGGCGATCTAGAAAATCAGTGAAGCCTAAAATCGCTAAATTCTCCGATCTACGCCATTTTTCGTAGGATTTTAGGGTAGAAAGCGCTCCTATATCCTCTTGCTTTTCCACTGCTTCCTTTAATACCTGCGCTAAAGCGGCTGCGTCGCGAATGCCTAAATTTAAACCTTGACCACCGACGGGATGACAACAGTGGGCGGCATCACCAATTAAAGCCAGTCGGGGTTTAACATAAGTATCACTCTGCATTAACTGTACGGGAAAGAGAGCGCGAGGGCTAACTAATGCTATTTTTCCCAGTAATCTCCCCGTATATGCTTCTAATTTCTTGATAAATTCCGCTTCGGGCATTTCTTGCAGTTTTTTCGCTTCTTCATGGGGATTTGTCCAAACGATCTGACAGCGATTACCCCGGAGCGGTAAAATGCCCATTGGACCGGTGGGCCAAAATCTTTCAAAGGCGGTATCGTTGCGATCGAGTTGATGTTTAATGGTGAAAGCGACACAGGATTGCCAATATTTCCAACCTTTGGTTTTAATTTGCGCCCCTTGCCGGATAGCGGATTTGGCTCCATCGGCCCCGATAACTAATTTTGTGGTGATTTTTCGGGTTTGACCGGCTTCTTCCAGGGTGACAGTGGCTTTTTCTGCTCCGTACTCCACTTCTAACACTTTAGCAGGGGATAACCAGTCAATACGATCGCAATCTTGGCTGGCATTGTGCAGGGCCGTTAGAATCACTTGATGTTCGCCCACATAGCCCAAATAATCGGTTTTTAGCTCATCGACCACAAAGGGGACAAAAATCGGAAAATCGGCATCAGAAAGGCGAATATGACGAAATTTACCGATACTGGGCGAGATTTTATCCCAGATACCCAAGCCTGTAAAAATCCGGCTGGACATCAGCGAGAGGGCATAAGCTTGACGACGGGAGGCGGCCACCTCTAGGGGACGTTCCTCGATCATAGCGATATTTAATCCTGTATTTTTTAAGGCCACCGCTAGGGTGGTTCCGACTATACCGCCCCCGACAATGATTAAATCGTAGTTGTCCCGTCCTAACATATAAATATTTTTCTCAAAGATAATCAGTGACTACACTGATCTATTCTGACACGATTTTCGGGGTTGCTGTCGGGTTTGATTCTCTTCACCCCACCTAGCCATGGATAGACTTGAAAGGGTTTTGTCCGTTGCCAAGAGTTTCGGGTTATCGCTCTTCCTGGACTTCTGGAAGGACGATAACAAGCGGCTACAAGCTCTGTTAGCTGATGCTCCTGGGGTGCCAGTCTTCCTGGATACCCCGACTTGCGGCAACAACCCGAGAAGTTGGCTAAAGACAAAACCGGCAACAGCTAGACTACTCTTTTTTTAACTTAAGGCAAGCTTTCTATTAATTGGATCACAAAGTTAGCCCTTGCAGAATCGCCTAAAGCTAGATAACCTTCTCTGGCTTTACTATACCAAATCTTGGCTTGATTATTATCTCCTAAAGCTGCATAAACTTCGCCTAAACCAAATTGAGCTAAGGTTTTTTCTTCTAATTGTTCTGGTATCTGAGCTAATTTTATCGCTTTCAGATAATGATTGGTAGCTAGATTAGCTAGGCCAATTTGCCAGTACAAATCAGCTAAGTTTCTCTCGATGATTGCTGAATTTTGACCCTGTTTGATGGTAGTTTCTAGAATAGTGATTGCTTCACTGGTAAGATGATAAGTTGCTAGGGATTTGGAGGATAAAACATAGTTATTAAAAGTTGAAGTCGGTAGGGTATAAGTTCCATAAAAATCGGCTAATATTAATGCTTTAGTTTGCTTATTTATATTTAATTGTTCTATTTTATTAACTTCGTCCTGTATGGTTGCAACTTCGGAGGAATGTAACCTGATAAATTCTATTTTAGAAGCTTTATCTTGCTCGGAAGACTGTCCCCCATCGGTTTGAATTGTCACAGAATAAGGAATACCGGGCCGAAAAACTGGTGTTCCGGGATAGGAAATTTGGGTTTGAGAAACTTGCTTTTCCCAGATAATCCCCTGTGAATCGATAACTTTTATTGTGTAATATCTCGTTTGAGAAACTTCATTCCAACGCAAAATGGGGGTATCGGTTAGTATCAGGGTGTGACGAGGTGAAATGAGATAGGGAATGAGTGCATTTGTTCCTCCTAAAGAACCTGGGGGTGGGGGATTTTTGGCTTTTAACGCTTTCCAGATGGGGCAAATTGTCTTTAGTCCAGAGGGTACACCTGAACTAACTGGACGTTGTTGTAAATCGGGACATAATACTGTCACCCTAACACCCTGAAGAGGAAAAATTTGATCGCCTTTGTTTAATTCTGTATTAATAGAAACGGGTTTAAATTCAGTCCAATTTTGTCTTTTTAGCTTGACGATACCAGTTGTTGATTCAATTCTAGCAGGGAAAGCTATCCCTTTAGCACTTTCTAAAAATAGGGTCAGCATTCCTGTGGTTAATCCTAATAGGATGAGTTGGGGTTTGGTGAGCATTTTTGTTTCTCCCGGTTTGCTAAACATTGTTGTGCTTGTATTCTCCAGCTATCTTCGTCAGGATTTAAGCTGTTAGCGTATTGATTACAGGTTTCCCATTCTTTTAAGGCCTCTGTTTGGTTATTTTGGGCTTCTCTTACCTGCGCTAGTAAACAGTGGGGGGCAGCACTATTTTTATCTAATTTAATCGCTTCTAATAAAGCTGTTTCTGCCCCTGGAATATCCCCTTGTTTTAGCCTTGCCCAACCTAAATTTTTCCAGATAGCAAATTGGGTTTCTTGATCTAATTTTGGCTCGGATTGGGCTTTAAGTAAGAGGTGAACAGCAGCAGGATAATTTTTATTGAGAATATGTAATCGAGCTAGATTATTAATAGCGGTAGTGTTACCCCCTTGTATAGCTAATATATATTCTTTTCTGGCTAAATCAAAATTCTGTAATTCTTCGTAGAGTAATCCTAAGTTAAAATGTGCCTCAGCGTCATCTGGATTGAGGGACAAAGCTCGTTGATAATCTTCTTCTGCACTGCTCAAATCTCCCTTTTGATAATGACTCCAACCCCAATGATTATACCAGGTGGCTACAGTTGGTAAAGAGAGTCTTAATCCCCAAATACTCAGCATTAGTAAAAAAGATAAACCAGCGCCAATTTCTTGCCAGTATTGTTCTTGAATCCCAAAGCGTGCCAGTAAGTTTTTTCCAGTTTCTTGTCCAGTTTTAGTTAAGACTCCTCCTGCGGCAAGTAAGGTTAATATACTTTGAAAACTGATTAAAACGCCTCCCAAAATATCACTTCCCCCCGAAAGAAACCGCGAGCCAATTTCACCAATTAATCCTAAAGAAATTGTCAAGAAAGTAACAGAAGCTCCATTGGCCAATAAATCGTATTTGTGCCAAGAAGAATCAATTTTGGGTGCTTCAAGTAGCCACCACCAATTTTTAGTATCGGGATTAAAATCGGGATGTAATTTGGCGATTATTGGGGCGATTGTGGCTTGTTTTTTCCTAAGAATGTTGTCTAATTCTTGGAGAAT
>JAADBR010000182.1 GCA_009995705.1 Microcystis aeruginosa W13-11 | reverse complement strand
ATGATCTTTTGTCGTAAGTCTAAAGAATAGGGCTTCATAAGGTTGTGGCTCCTGTGTAGGTCTATAATTTATTTTTCTCATCTATTGTACCTCATGCAATCGCATACCGCTATAAAGACTGATTATTTATTCCCCTTTTTGCATGAGTGCATGAGTAGAAAACGGGTTTCTCGGAGAAACCCGTTTTCTGTGCGTTACTCAACGGATTTAGTATCACTGATATTAACGCGGGTTCTTAACCTAGTAACCAATTGTCTTAAAACTCGGCCAGATCATAAGGGATAAAGATGTAAGTTGATTCACGAATCAACTCTCATAGTAGGTTGATTGATAAATCAACCTACAAAGCACGACGTTTTGAAAAATTTTCAGATATTTATTCCGAGAAATCGACTAAAAGCGTTGCCAGATGAGGAACAGCATCCGATGCAGTCCTACCTAAACAGCATAAGCATAATTTCTAGAAATAGCTCGTTTTCTGAAAAGCCACTGGCTCTTACTAGGTCGTCTGAAATCACCATCAGGGCGGCTTTTGTGGTAAGATGTGTTAGTTAACGTACTTTTTCAATTGATTAAGGTAATACCTAACGGATAGGTTTTGTTCATTATATAGATACAGGAGAGCCGAGTAACCAGAGCAGGGGGAATCGAAAGCAAAATCTATCTTCCATTTAATTATAAGCACTTACTTATAATTATCTGAGAAAAAGTTTAGTAATTTCACTGCAATTATAATAGGATTATCGATGACTAATTTAAAAAAATGGCAAATTATTAAATCTGAGCTAGTTTTTCATAATCGTTGGTGTCAAGTCCGTCAAGACGCAGTAAAGTTATCCTCTGGACAAGTTATCGATGATTATTTTGTCAATATTCGTCCTGAAATTGTGTTAGTTGTTCCAGTTACTGGGGATAATCAATTAGTTTTTGTTCGTCAATATCGTCACGGAGTTAAAGAAATTTTATTAGAATTTCCTGCCGGAGCAGTAGATGCGGGTGAAGATGATATTACTGCAGCAGCGCATCGGGAATTCGAGGAGGAAACTGGTTATCAAAGTGATTCTCTAATACCTCTGGCTGTTTTGTACGATAATCCTGTTAAAGATACTAACAAAATTCATATTTTTTTGGCTCTTAATGCTACTCCTACTGGTCAACAAAAGTTAGATATTACCGAGGAAATTGAAGTTATTCTTCGACCTTTACAGGAAATCAATCCGCAGGAAATTACTGTCTCTGGTAGTTTAGCTGCTTTCTATCTAGCGAGGGATTTTTTAAAGCAAAGTTAAGGAGTTATAGCGGTTATATTGATGGGGAGGTAGTTGTCAGGAGATTATTTTTATTGATTCTCCCAAATTCATAATTCATAAGTCAGTAGTTATAATTAAATTGAAGATAGATTTTGCCTCTGATCCCCCCTTGATAAGGGGGGTATCTGACAACTTTTAACACCTACCTACTTAATTTATAATTCATAATTTCCACTGTCTATGAGTAATTTTTTTATGATTGCTGGCTTTATTCTATCAGCTTATGCAATCGTTGCCAACGATTCCCTACAGACTTTAGGTACTTTTTTAAGTGCCAATGAAGAACGTCCCTGGTGGATTTTGTGGCTGTATTCCAGCATAATCTTAGCCTCGATTTTTATCGCTGGTTGGTACATTAATCAGGGAGATGTGGCCTATAATCGACTAGAAATGATTCCCTTCCCAGAAAATTTTACTTGGATTTATATCGTTCCTCCCCTAGCAATTTTAATTCTCACCACTTGGGGAATACCCGTGAGTACAACCTTTTTGGTTTTAACAGTTTTTGCTCCCCAATCTCTAGATGAAATGTTAATTAAATCTGCTTGGGGTTATGCTATTGCTGTGATGGTGGGGTTAGTCATCTATCGAATTATTTATCAATTAGAAAACTTTTTCCTAGAAACAGTTAATAAAAAACCTCAAAAAATCTGGGTGGTTTTACAGTGGTTATCTACGGGGTTTCTCTGGAGTCAATGGTTAATGCAAGATTTTGCTAATATTTTCGCCTATCTTCCCAGAAAGTTAGCAGCAACATGGTTAGTTTTATCTCTAACAGTTATGCTACTCCTGCAAACCATCATTTTTATTAATCATGGTGGTCAAATCGAGAAAATTGTTACTAGCAAAACTAACGCCCATGATCCGCGTTCTGCAACAATTATTAACTTAATTTATGGTCTAATTTTACTGTTTTTTGTTGGCTATAATCATATTCCCATGAGTACCACTTGGGTATTTTTAGGTTTATTAGGAGGTCGAGAAATTTCTCTGACTTTAACCAGAGAAACTCCTAATTTAGCCGCCACAGGTAAACTGGTTTTAGGGGATGCCTTGAAAGCTTTTATCGGTATGATTGTTAGTGCTGCTATCGCTCTTGCTTTACCTATAATCGCTCAAAAACTTAACTATCTATAGGGAATAACAAGATTGGGGAGATAGGCGATCGATTGACGACCTGGAGTGATAAAGTTTTCTATTACTGATAATCTCGAAATTATCGTTCAACCAGATTAAAGATGCTTCTGTGACTAGACCTTCTTCAAGAGTGACTAGGGAAAAATTGCGAGATTTACCCCTATCAGAGTGGAGAATGCGAGGGACACTAGCAGCATTCAGATAAACGGTTCCCATCTCGGAAGTGACCACGGGATTGCGTAAACGGGAAGTAGTATGACGGAGACGGTGGTGCATATGACCGAAACTGACGAGAGAAACCTGTTTTCCCAATAGCTGTGCTTGTGCGATGGCCGCTGCTAAATCCGGATCCCCGTGGTCCCCTCCCAAGGGTTGCCAATCCCGACCACAGATAGCTTCCGCTTCCTTTCCCAGTCCGGCTGGACCATTGTGACCTAAAAAAATCAGGTTATTATAGGCAGTATCTTGAATATTAGCGATAATTTTGGCACTAGATTCGGCAAAACTGCTGATATTATAGCGTTCTTGAAAAAATTCCCCATTTTTCCACTCGGAACCTCCCCAAGTAAAGGGACGACCCCCAACAATCGAAAGCTGTAAACTGGGTAGGTCTAGTTTTGAGTAACCCACATGAGCAACCCCTAATAATTCTAACTGGGCGGTGACACGATCTTCTTTATCGCGATCGTAGGGACATTGTTTTCGTCCCCAGGGGGTGGCACTATACCAAGCGTCATGATTACCGAGAATAACGGCTTTTGGTAAGGACAAACTGGCAATCCGGCCGACAATTTCTAGGGATTCATTGCCAAAATCCCCCACAAATAGGGCTAAATCCACTTGTAAAGCTTCTAGTGCTAAATTATCTTCTATTTCCCATTGGTCGTGAACGTCACCGATGACGGCGATTTTATGGCTGCGAGGGAAAGAATTTACCATTACCAGTTATTAACTATCATTTACCATTAAAGATCATAACTAGGATTGGCCGAATAAATCTAAAAACCTTGCGGGATAATATCTTTAGGCTTTTTTGAAATCTAAAAAGTGCCGGTCATTGGTGTAATCGGCTCAATTTGGTGGAAATATCTAGAGGACATTTTGGGCGCACGCAGTTCGATAAACTCACTGACCACGGTGCGCCCCTACCATTGGGGCAATAATATTATTTTAGGGGCCAATTGCATTCGCCCTCTTTGAATAACTTCTGCTGCTCACCTATAGGTGAGGGAAAGTCACAAATAGGAGATGCAGCCGATAATTTTCTAGAGATGTAAAGATTTCAAACAAAGTTACCCACAGTCATCGGTTTTTTTGTAAATTTAGATACAGAATTATCAGGGTGATCTGTGTATGTCCTTACTACAATCTCGCACTACTACCGTTGTTACCTGCCCCCAAGCAAATACATGGGTACGACTCAGAATGCTTCCCTCTCCCTACAGCTTTGATGAAGCGCTACTACTCTGTGAACAGGATCAGGGCCGTTGGGTGGCATGGATTCCCGATTTTGGCGAAATTATCCTGATCGAAGGACAATTTGAGGCATAAACTAACTCTTACTTACAATTAAAGCAGATAAACAGCGATCGATCACTTGTTTTAATACAAGCGCCGTCCAATCGATATCGGCCACGCTGGTGTCCCTTCCCAGGGTTAGACGAATTCCCGCCAATGCTTCTCGATCGCTGTAGCCCAGAGCTTTTAAAATTGGACTGGGGGAAAGTTTGCCACTATGACAGGCGGATCCAGAACTAATGCCGATTCCCGCTAAATTAAGCTGACGAACTAGCTGTTTTCCCGTGATGTGACTATTATCGTCGGGACGGACAATAAGGCTGACGTGGTGGGGTAAACGATAGAATCGGTCCCCTGTGGGCAGCAGATAAGGATAATCAGCTAAGAGGTCAAATAATCGATCTCGCAGGGCGATTAAACGCATTTTTTCGCTAATTAAGTCTTTTTGGGCTAATTCGGCCGCTAAACCAAAAGATGCGATCGCTGGTACGGCTTGGGTTCCCGATCGCAGACCTTTTTCCTGACCACCGCCCCGCAGTAATGGTAAAATATCGACACCGGCTCTGATGTATAAAGCTCCCGATCCTTGCATTCCATAAATTTTATGGCTGGAAAGAGATAATAAATCTACGGGCAGTTTCCGCACATCAATGTCGCATCTTGCCGCCACCTGCACCGCATCGGTGTGAAAAAGAACACCCCTTTCTCTGGCAATGCTGCCCAATTCTTCAATCGGTTGTAGGGTTCCCACCTCACTTTGTCCGTAAATAATGGAAATTAAGACCGTATCGCTGTGAATTGCAGCTTTTAGGTCTGAAGGATTAACTCTACCTTGACGATTGACGGGAAGACGAGTGATTTGCCAACCTTGCTCTTCTAATTGTTTACAGGGCTCAGCGATCGCCGAATGTTCTACACTAGAAATAATTATATGACGGGGGCGGTTATACTGTTGAGCAACCCCGATAATCGCTAAATTATCGGCTTCTGTGCCGCCAGAAGTAAAGATAATCTGGTCTGGATTGGCATTAATTAACCCTGCCACCTGTTCTCTGGCCATTTCGATGACTGTCGCCGTATCCTGTCCCCAACTGTGTAAACTGGAGGGATTGCCCCAATGATGCCGGAGAATAGTGGCAACCCGCTCGATTACTTGGGGATGAGTGGGGGTAGTGGCACTATAGTCAAGATAAATTTGCATTGTTTTACAATCTCAGAAATGAGAGTCAAGACAGGCAGCTATTAGCTATTCTCAGTTTAGCCGTTTAAGAGATTAGAAAGCGGGTTTCTGGGTTGATGAGAAACCCGTTTTCTGGCTTATACTGAACTTTAGAGGATTTACAGGGGTTAAGTTATGGAAATTGAAACAACAAAGATTATGGTAACAGCATTGACTAATAGTTTTATTGGCCAAATGCTTAAATCGGTGTGGGAGGGTATTAATAAAAATGAGTTATTGAATAAAGATATCGGGCAGCTTATTAGAGAGGGAAAGTATCTTTTTTTTCAGAAATATACTCAACGTTACTGGGATCGGCACGGCATGATTAAGGTTTTAAAAATGTCTAAGCCGATGGATTTGGAGTCAATTTATATTAATGTCAAATGTTTGGGGAATTTAGTCAGGGATTATTATGATGAAAATTTAGAAAATAAATATCGCGAGAGTAGGCAGCGACGGTTTAACTTTAGGGATGATGGTAAAGAAGATGGTTTACTTTTGGCTAATCAAGAACAATATTAAATGGTACTTGGTGATCCCGGCATTGGTAAATCTACATTTTTGCGAAAAGTTGGGCTAGAAGCTCTCAAGGGAAATCAAGGCAGTTATCAGCATCCTCTAACACCTGTTTTACTGGAGTTGAAAAACTTTAAAGAAAACGAGATTAATCTTCAGGTATTAATTGACGAGGAGTTTAAAATATGTGGTTTTCCCAATGTAGAAAAAAATATTAGCAATAAACTAGAAAAGGGGGAATTACTAATTTTATTAGATGGTTTAGATGAAGTGCCAACAGCTAATGTTTATAATGTGATTGAGAAAATTAAAGATTTTGTAGATAGGTATCATAAAAATCGTTTTATTCTCTCCTGTCGCACTGCTGCCAGAACTCATCTTCAACGATTTACCGATATTGAAATTGTCGAATTTGATGATCAGCAACTTCAAAGTTTTATTGAACATTGGTTTAGTTACGAATTAGATCGCAAAAATGAGACAGCTAAAAATTGTTGGGAACTGTTGCAAAAGGAGGAGTATAAAAGTGCAAAAGAGTTAGCCCATACACCGTTATTGTTGACTTTTTTGTGTTTGGTTTATGATGAAAATCAATCGTAAATATTCAGGTCTAGGGGTTGACAAAGAGAGAAAAATCAGCAGTAGGGATAAGAGAGACAACCGTATTCAAGGGGTGATGGACACAGGCCAAAGCCTGGCGGAAGAAA
>JAADBR010000181.1 GCA_009995705.1 Microcystis aeruginosa W13-11 | reverse complement strand
ATTTTTGGGGAACGCACCATGCACATTGATTGAAGCTGTGATACCAAATCCTGTTATAATAAAACGGGTAGAGACGAGGAGATAAAATGCTCAAGAAAGCCTACTTAGCCGAACCTCCAAGAGATCGCCGATATTGTAGGGTGCGTCCCACGCAGCCTTGACCTTTTTGAAAACACTTTCAATGATGTAGCTATGGACTGGGAAACTCGAATTACACTAAATCCCGATATTTTGGTGGGAAAACCTATCATTAAAGGAATAAGGATTGTGGTTGAATTTATCAGAAGATATTCAAGCTTGTCTTAGCTATGCTAGTGTAATGCTCAAGTCTGAGAAAGTCTATGCTATTCCTGCTTAACTGATGCGTTTTCTAGCGAACGAAAATTTCCCCCTTGATGCGGTTGAAGCCCTACGACAAAATGGCCATGATGTACTGTGGATTAGGATGGAATCCCCCGGAATCTCCGACCGTGAAGTTTTAAGTCGCGCCCAGGCAGAAAATCGTATTCTCTTGACATTTGATAAAGATTTTGGAGAACTCGCCTTTCGTTCAAGGTTGCCGGCCAGTTTTGGTATTATTTTGTTTAGAATAAGAGTACCTTCTGGATCTGTAGTCGCTGAGAAAGTTGCCAAGGTTATCTCATTGCGGGATGAATGGTATGGACACTTTACAGTTATTGAAGAAGACAAAATCAGAATGAGAGACTTAACGTTGCGATCGCCGATCTTGTAGGGTGCGTTCCCTAATGTGGCTCCTACTGCTCCACCGATCGATTTTTGGGGAACGCACCCTGCACATTGATTGAAGCTGTGGGTTTAAATGCGATGCCAAAGGCACTGGGTAGCAGCCGTAGTGCGATCGCTGATCTTGTAGCTTGGGTTGAAGAAAAGAAATCCAACACCTTAGGAACTAAACTGCGAACGCTAATCTTGTATTGTTCTTAACCTTAAATAGCCTT
Source organism: Microcystis aeruginosa W13-11 (assembly GCA_009995705.1). Lineage (GTDB taxonomy): Bacteria > Cyanobacteriota > Cyanobacteriia > Cyanobacteriales > Microcystaceae > Microcystis > Microcystis aeruginosa_F. Next base: position 5,821 of record JAADBR010000181.1, on the reverse strand, counting down.
TGGCCTAAGCTAAGACGCATTTAAACCGCTTATTTTTAAATTAGCCGAACCTCCCCCAATCTCTTTACTGTTGCCTTTTGCCTCGTCTCAACAAGCAATTTAAATTACGAACAGCTTACACGAGCATATTCACAGATTGACAGTCAGCGAGGCATTCAGCTATGTTTGAGATATTTAGAGCAAAACTTTTGAATGCCCACGCTGTTGACCGTTGGCCCATATCGATTCTTTTGCTACGCAGGCGATCACCATGAGCCACCTCACATCCATGTTGAACGAGATCGAGAGATCGCTAAATTCTGGCTTCAGCCGGTTCGTCTTCAGAGTAACCAAGGATTTAACCGCACCGAAATTAACCGCATTCAAAAACTTGTTCAAGAAAACCAAGAACAATTACTAGCAGGCTGGCATGACTTTTTTAACGAATGAAGTATTTGAAACATTGGCAATTCAGCAATTGGCCATCACAGATGACACACTCAGTGTAGATTTGTCTGATGGGCGCACTATATCTGTTCCCCTGGCATGGTATCCTCGGCTCCTGCATGGCTCAACTGAGGAGCGTAATGACTATCGTTTTATCGCTGCTGGCAATGGAATCCATTGGGATCAACTAGATGAAGATATTAGTATTAAAAACTTGATTCTTGGCCAACCATCAGGAGAAAGTCAAAAATCTTTGAAGCGTTGGTTAAATAATCGAGCAGCGACCGTCTAACATACTTTTAGGCGTTGTCAGATCAGCAGATGAAGCATGGATGCAACGCCAGAAAAACTTTGCTATCAAGGCGTTGTGGAGCCTATGCCAATTAAATCATCTTTAATTTTGACAACGCCTACTTTTACCTCCCCTGAACGGATACCATTGAACTAAGGATAGCTGTTTATAAATTCCAATAAAAAGAGGGTATGGCATGGGTTTTGAGTACTCCAGTCATTTTGCAGTAGGTGGTTCAAAGTTTGTACAACTTCCTCAAGAAGTTGCCTATGACCTGATTATGGAAGCACTTCAAGCTCGCCTTTTTAATCCCTCATTGCTTGATAATTCCCCTGTAAGCTCGACCGATCATACCTTCAAAGATAACCAGGAATTTTGGCACGCAGCTATATCTGGAAAGCTACGCGAAACAATGAGGGTTTGTCTCTCGAATTGTACTGTAACTGAATGGATACCACAATCACCTAGACGTGTATTCTGTGGTACGAAGAATCAACAGTATATTGGTATTGGTAGTAATCTTCGTGACACAAATAGGTCTTACTATGGTCAATATGAGCATCCAAAAGACTAGAATCCTCTTCGTCGGGAGTTGGGTCCAGGAGGAAAGGGAGTTCTTGTCTATGGGGAAGTTGGAACCATTCGCCTTAGTAGTAGGGAACTAAATTATCAGTAAATTTATTTTTTGAGTGCTTCGTTCTCCCCTCTACTCCATCAAGGAATTCCCTTAATACTTCGAGATAACTTGTATTATAAGGTTGCCTCTTTAATTGCAGAACATGGCGGATTTGAAGCTGATGTGACGGGGGTTCTTAGGAGACCCCCCAAGGAACTATTAAAAAAGTTGGCTTTCGGACAAGGTATTACTTGGCACAGTTTTCTGGATGTTCAAAAACTTGAGATTAAAAGTCCTTGCTGTAATAAACTGTCTACTACTACTGCTGCTGCTGTTTCATATGTGGTTAATGCCAAGAACTATGATACTGAACATAGTTATAAAAAGAAACAAAGCCCCAGTCACATTGGTTGAACTTTTTGTACCTTTCATCCTGGGGGTGGACAGCCTGAACTTATTCGTGCAAGAGAATGACTGATAGATTATATACAGAGACACAGCCAACAACAGAATAGCAAAACACCCAAAGTAATCTCAGATTTTGATGAGCAATGTGAACATTTTTCAGGTATGAGGGTAGCGCTATCTTTAAGTGACATTGTTTCTGGAAGACTTACTAAACAAAATCTCATTAAGACTTTTAGTACTTTTGGACTTCAAGTTGACACTTTAATAGTTGAGGAATTTGTAATGGGAGATAAATTTGAACAGATTAATAATGCTACAATCGTCAACTGATCACGTGTAGATAATGCTTTTAATACAAACACTTCTGAACAAAAAACGAATCTTGCAGAAGCCGCCGCTGAAATCCAGAAACTTTTGAAACAGCTTGAAGAAAGCAATCCAACTGCCCCTGAACCTGAAAAGGTAGCTTACATAAACATTGCCACTAAGCCAGATCTCAAACAGCGAGCCATTGCTGCTTTAAAAGAGGGTGGCGATACAGCTATTGATGAGTTCATTTTAGAGAACAAATATCTTAAAGTTGTAAAAGCAGTTGTTAAGGGTTGGTTGCAACCAAGTGGTTAAGCAATTAGTAAGCTGCTAGCCGCACGACAACCGTGTTGCAGCGAACGGTATAGAGTTAGTTGGTGGTGATGCAAAGTTTATTAGCCGCCGTTAAACACGAACGTTAGCTGGGAGACTAAACCTAAATTGGAGCATTGTTCCCTCAAGTTAATTAAGTAGTGGAAAATAATGGATGAGCAGATTTACCCGCCCACCCATCAGATCATCTGACTAATTCTGGATAGGATGAACGTTCGACTCCGTTTGCCATGGGAGCAAGGACTTTGCCCACTGCTCTTCTCAGGTTTGAGCAAAGAGGGACTTAGCCAGTTTGGATGATTGGAAATCTTTAGGTGAGCGCACCATGAACCATAGGGGAGGAGCCGCAGTTTGAAAGCAAGCTTCTTCGAGAATGACAAATCCTTGGCGCTGATAGAAACGCACAGCCCTTTCCGTGGAAGTGTACAAGCAACAAGCCTGTTCCTCACGATCAGCGAGTTCTAGCACGGGTTGCAGCAGCAAACTGCCAATTCCCCGTCCCTGGCTTTCCAAGGTGACAGCCAGTCCATCTAAATACCAATGGGGTGAGGGACAATGGCGTACCCGGAGCATTTCTGTAAATTCCATCAGAGCGAACAGACGATGGGTACTCTGCCAACCAACCCGATGCAAGGAGTGGAAAATTGATAGCCAGGAGTCCCAAAACGTTTCTGTCTGCGCGCCGGGGGGTAACCAACTGGCAATACCCCAAATTTCCGGAGTGGTGGCGTCAATCCGTCCGTGCGAGTAACTGCGACGCAAAGCTTCATACCAGAGGCAGCGCATCGCCTCTAACCGGTTCCGATCATCCGGCAGTAAATAGCTCCCAAGCGGATCGGCAGCAAAAGCACCAGCCATTACGGCAGAAGCACGATCGATGTCTTCTTGTAAGAGAGGGGAGATCGTCACTGCCGTTCCTTCAACAGACCTCTTAATCATGAAAGTTCCTCCTAATTGTCAATCCTTTGTTTTTGTGAGAAGAACCACGCGATCCTTCTAATGAGTGTCCGATTTTTGAATTGGTTGAATGTTCAACTCTGCTTGCCATTGGGTCAAAGGTTTTTCCCACTCCTCTTCCCATTTCTGGGAAAAGAGTGACCTGGCAGTTTTACCCATTTGGAATCCCTGGGCGATCGCCTCCAGCAATTGGGGTAACGTTTCCGGTTCCCTCAAGGTGCTGGATATCAAGCTAGTTGCAACCAACATCGTTGCTAGTGGGTAGGGAAACTGGGGCAAGTGGAATGCCTGTAAGCCAATTTCACCAATCACCGAGGTGTCAAATCCGGTGACGATATGCCAGAGATCGTGAGTCTGGCTCAGCCTTAGCTCAACGTATTCAGCATCTGTTTTTGCTGTCATTCCAGCATGGAGATTGGGATCGAACCCCTTTTTCTTCATCTCCACTGCGTAGATATATCCCAAGGAATCAGTGGCATAGGTGAGTAGGGTTTCCAGGTCGTGGGCAGGGGGAATGTAGCGATCGCGGATCAGGGCAGCGCAATCCGGATCTTGATTGAGATGGTGAGCCACTAGATCGTAGGCAGAAGTTTCTAACAATCCGTAAGTCAGTTCACCCACTGTTGGCAGACTATTATCTCCAAATAGCATCGATACCGATGATTTAAGGATCAGCAGCCTTGATCGGAATGACTTAAATCCCCTGAGAATTGGATTCTGCGGCTGTTTTTGTCTAGGAGCGATCGCAGACATATTGGCTGTAGCTGAATTAAACAGTTGCATAGAAAAATACTCCAAAAAAACTTAAATGTTGCCAAACTTTTGACAAATTGAATACACCAAAGACACTTGCAAACTTCTACGAGAGCAAGTCATTGAGCAAGCCATAGGTGGCGACAAAATCAATGCTAGCGATCGCGTTGAAATAACGAACCTGTTCGTGAGTCCGTTCTACCCCTGATGCAAAAAGCAATTTGAGTGGAGTAATCGTCAATACAAACCAGGGAGTGGATTTGTAGCGTACAAACCGAAACCCAAGGTGGATGTATTGCAGCGGACAGCGAGAGCGCATACTGGCTCTGCCAGCTTGCGGAGTCAGCAAGTTTTGGGGCATAACATGATCCTTTGGGAGAAACTAGGTTAAGATGCGAGGACTGCTCATATTTTTATAATACGAGCAGTCCTCATGTTTTGTCAAGCAAAAATATGAGTAATCCTCGTTTATTTTTAGGAATCGGGAGACCGTCTATGTCTGAAAGGCCATCACCCCTAGGCGGAATGCGCCGCAAGCCAAGGCAGGTTCGTAGTCAGGAGCGGGTCAATCGCATTCTGGATGTGGCAGAAGACCTATTTGCTAGCCAAGGCTACGCGGCAACAACCACCAACGCGATCGCGGCTCAAGCCCAGGTTCCGATCGGGTCGCTTTACCAGTTTTTTTCAGATAAAACCGCGATTTTGCAAGCTCTGGCACACCGTTATGCAGACAAGCTACATCAAAAGTTAGCCGTCGTTGATGAGGCTGAATTAGCCACGCTCTCTTTGTTAGATTACGTGAACCAGTTGATTGATACCACCGATCGCTTCTTTACTGAAAACCCTAGCTACTATGCTATTTTTATGGAGGTTCAGGTAACGATCCGTGAATTGGAAGAAATTGATGAGGCAACCGATGCCACGTTAATTCAGGATTTAGCGAGTTCCTTAGCTAGGCGTGATGCAAGATTAGAACCTGTGGATTATGAAGCGATCGCCTTCGTGTTGGTTAAAACGATCGGCACCTTATTATGGTTGTCCCTCAGTCAAGAGCCACTGTATCGGCAGCGCCTAGTAGCGGAAACAAAGCGGCTCACCTTAAACTATCTGCAAAGCTATTTCTCACCCCCGTTAAATGCCAGCTAACAGGTCCCGGCAGCGGACGGACAAAGCTACTGGGGAGAAGTTGGAGCTCACTTGCCGCCGCTGCGTTTTGCCATTAGACGGACAAGTTGATAAAGTGATTCGAGAAGCTGCATTGCAAGGTTCTGGTACTTATGTAGTTAGCCTTGTTAGCGATCGCCATCGCCGTAGCCGTAGGGTGCGTTCCCTAATGTGACTCCTACTGCTCCACTGATCGATTTTTGGGGAACGCACCATGCACATTGATTGAAGCTGTGGGTTTAAGTGTCAGGCCAAAGGCACTGGGTAGCAGCCGTGGTGCGATCGCTGATCTTGTAGGTTGGGTTGACGAAAAGAAATCCAACACCTTCGGAACTAAACTGCGAACGCTAATCTTGTATTCGGATTGGGCATCGCGCTGTCCATCGTTTTGGCTTTCGTTCCCCCAGTGTGTTGCCATGATGATGGGGAGCGTTAATTCGCGCCGAGAAGCCAGCAATTCTCATTTTGAAAACAAAAGAAGATAAAGTTCTCTTGTTCACATAGAGAACTTCTGTCTAATTATCATTTTTTTTCAAGATAATCATCATAATTAGCTTCAAGAG
>JAADBR010000180.1 GCA_009995705.1 Microcystis aeruginosa W13-11 | reverse complement strand
AAAGCTAAAGATTGAGTTAGACATTTTTGCCATTCTTGGGACTGATCTTTAAAAAAGAGCATAAACCGTGAGGCAATGAGTTTATCTAATTCTATCTTACAGGAGGCTTCAATATTACAATCGCCTTCAACTTCCATAACAAAATCTTTAAACAGCCCCAGAGGATAAATCGGCTCAACATCAAAAGCTTGTTGATGACTGAGGCAATATTCACAGCGATTTCCTGCCCGTTGTCTAACTTTTTGGCGTAAAGGCTCTGTGAGAAAGCTCATGGCATTAAAGGATTTCTCAAGCCTCTTTTAACGGCTTCAGCTAAGGCGATTGACTTTCTTATTTGTCCCATTTGGTAAATTGAGATTAAAACTAATAATTCATAGCCTTCAGCTTCGGTTAAACCAGTATTTTTTCCCTTAGCTTGTAACTCTCCCAAGCGTTGATTTTGAACAACATCCATTTTTGAATTAGCTAATTCAATCACTTCAGCATCTAACAGATGGGAAATTTCAACATGATTACCCACTGCTGAGAGACTATTAAAGGTAGGTAGAACAATTTCTAAGGTATCAATTAAAACCTCTGATAACTCTCGTTCCGTAGCCTTCCCTAAACATTGGGCGGTTTCAGCTAAACTGACTGGTAAATCAATAGTAATTCGAGTCATTTGTGATCTATGAGTAAGTAAATCTTACCTTAATCATAGCTTAAGTAATTCTGTCAGAGGTACAAACCGAAGGAGAAGACAAACCCAACCCGTCCCACTTTTAGCGATTAGTAGTTGTAGACGAGGAACAAGCCTTATTTGCTTGGGCATAAATTTTCAATGCGACAGACATTTGTTGTTGTGCCGTTCCTCCTTGGGCCTGAAACCAGGCAAAAGTTTCTGGATCGACTTCAACTTCTACAGTAACAGAAGGATTAGGCATTCGCAGTTGTGCTTTAGCCCAAAAATCCTCTGATAGAGGAGGAATATCAGAAGTGTCAATATCCTCATCTTTCATTTCATCAATTCTATTCCAATCTGTTTTTGAGATATTGCTCATAATATTTTCGTTCATAAGATAATGCTTTTCTTAAAGATACAATACGAATTATTTCAGCGTCAGGTTCAGTATAGACAATAACGACAACTCGTCCATCTAGTAAACCAATAGCAACAAAGCGATCTTCTCCATAATTCTCTCGCTCATCCAAGTCAACAACCATAGGTAGGTTAAAGATACGATGTAAGGATTCAGGTGTCTCAAATGCAGTCACAGAGCGGCTTCTAAAATCTCAGAACTCGCTAAACCGAAAATTAAGGCTTTCAGCGTTTCTTAATGAGAATGAGCATTTGTCCATAATTCCCCTAAATGCTTACACAGCAAGGGGTTGACTGCTTTTTGTATGACCTGAATCCTTACGATACGATAGGCATCTGCAAAGTCAAATCCATGTTTGATAAGGTTACTTTGGTTTTTGCTCTCGTCCCATTCAAATTTCATAGATAAACGATAGCAAAATTAATTGTTATGGGCGATCGCATTGCCATCACGAGAGACGGTAGCGGTATTTTCCCGTTGGACGGGAGCAGAGTGACGGGGTGTCAGTTTCCTGGTTCTCATGGTGGAATTTTCCCTAGGTTTTAGGTTTGTTTTTTTTCACAGTATGGCAAAACTGTCAATCCAAGTCAACAGTTTCTAGGTAAATTTTTGTTAGGAAAGAGGACGTTGCTGAATCAAGGTATGAATGACAACCTTGCACCCATCCAAAAGTTAGTTTGGGTCTAGGTTTTAAAAATCCCACAAAAGAAGATTCATATCTCAAATCAGCAACGCCGGTTGATTCATGAATCAACCTACTATGAGAGCAACAACCTGTACTCCCCTGCTCCCCCTCTCCCCTGCTTCTTCACCCCCCGAAGCAATCTCTTAAAAGTTTTAATTGTTCTGATTGGTAATAAATTGATGAACAATCTCAACTCTTAGATTTAATTCCCGTGCAATTTGTTCTTCATTAAGTCCCAACCTAACCAGAAGAGGAATTGTTTCCAATTTACCTTCAAGTTTTCCTTCAAGTTTTCCTTCAAGTTTTCCTTCAAGTTTTCCTTCAAGTTTCCCCTCTTCCTTAGCTTCTTGATAAAACTTGGTTTGTTTCCATTCCGTGAGATTAAACATAGCTTCTAACTCCTGGCGACTTTTCTGGGGAAATTTGTAGATAATAATCTTCTCGATTAACTCGATAACATTTCGTTGAGTGTTAGGGTCAATAATCTGTTGGCGGGTTTGCTCAATCAAGGATTGAACCTGTTCGGGTGCTTTTTTCCCACTGATGACGATAAACTGGAGGATACTTATCCCCAGAGAGGGAGGAGATTCAGCCTCGATTTCATCGAGATATATTTGTTGTATCCGCTCTAAGTTTAGCAAATTTTGGTAAGCGATGGGAAACCCAATGTCCAAGCGGCGCTTTCCCCACAGAATCACGGGACAGCAGGCGCGTTCCGGCTTATACTGCTTGAGATAGAGGAAGATCTGAGTGATGAATCGCCAATAAAAATCCTCGTCTTTTTGAAATTGAACTTCGACAAAGTAAAGCGGATAATCTGGGTGGTCTGCATCGGGAATAAATACCCCATCGAGTCGGAAAGCCAATTCTTTGATTTCGATTGATTTAAATTGATAATTTTGCGCCAGATTGGGAGATTCTCCTAGCAGTTGAAAGAGAAGTTCGGGAAAGACTTGAAATAGGGTATAAAAGATTTTATCGGTTTTCATTATTCTAATTTTTCTAATTCTTTAATTGCTGTCATAACAGTCATAACATCCTTTTCTTGATATGATTTTTATGGCAACCAAGAGCGCTTCAGTCATTGTTCTAGTGAGTAAGGACATTGAGAAGGAAAAATCACAGTATTCACTGTTTTGATTTTGACAAAACCTAACGCATCTTGATATATAAAGTTTAATTATTCTTCTAAATAATTGCGGAGATTGGTCGTCATTTTTTGCCCTAATTGAGTACGGAAGTTATAAATTTATTCCTGCCAATTAATTACATTATATTCTGCTTCCTTTGTCCAGTATTGCAGTAATAATAAATGGCGGATAACCTGTTCTAAAGGACTGGCTACCGCATTTTTCTTTTCTTTGCTCAAATCCTCTAATTCCTCGATTAAATGTTCTAAGTCTAGTTGTGAAAATTGATGATTTCTGAGTAGGCTAACGGTTTCTCCTAGCCATTGAGAGTCATCAATCTCATAGAGTTGTTTTAATTGATGAACACCTAGCATAACTGATTATCTCCGTCTCTAGGAATTTGTGTGAAGTTTTTGTTAAATTTAGATTACTCTAACTAGATTCATTTTTGATCCTAGCTATTCCTAATTGCAAAACCTCTAAAACCTTGACTAAATCACCGGCTAGTAAAGCATCTTTATCTAACCATAATCCGGGAAATATCTGGGAACAAATTATCCCTTCTGAGTTCGGTTCAAGTTTAATATATTCTTCATTGGTTAATCTAAACCAATCAAATTCTCCATCTTCGACTCGCCAGACTAGATATTCTTGCACTTGGTTACGGCGATAAACATTCAGTTTTTGATGTAAGTCAAGGGAGACGGTACTCGCGGCAATTTCGACGATTAACTCTGGCGCACCTTCGACATAACCATCCTCACTAATCGTTGATTGTCCGCCATTTTTAATTCTTAATAGTGCATCGGGTTGAGGTTCATTGTCCGCATCAAGACGCACGGTACAATTATCGCCTAATTGCAGATTGGGAGTAAAGGCTTGATAAAAACCTAGCCAAGTAACAATCTGAGCATGGGGTTCCCCATGGTTTTTAATTCTTAGGGGAGAAGCCATAATGTAAACAATTCCTTCAATCAGTTCTGCCTTTTTCAGATTTGGCATAGCCTTATATCTACGCTCAAATTCACGACGAGTAAGCTTGTCCCCATTTTCTAGGCGTGGGATGGTTGATTGAGAAGAAATTATTGTAGTAGCTATCATCTTGGTATTTCCTGTCGTTAAAAAAGGGGTAATTCTAAAGTAAATCGGGGTAAAACGTCCTCCCCTGATAAGGTGGTTGGTAATGAGACGATTTCTACTTCCTGATTTTGGCGATAGATGGCTACCTGTTGGTTAATGGGATCAATTAACCAACCCAATCTTAAGCCACTATCAAGATATTCCTGCATTTTTTCTTGTAGTTGAGCTAAAGAATCAGTGCGCGACCTTAATTCTATCACAAAATCAGGACAAATTGTCGCAAATTTTTCTTGTTCTTCTCGGGGTAAAACGTCCCAGCGCTCATTAGCAATCCAAGCAACATCAGGGGAACGTTTACCACCCTTCGGTAAGGTAAAGATAGTGGAAGAACTAAAGACTTTACCGAGTTTGATTTGACGATTCCATAACCAAACAAAGCCGTTTAAATCTGATTCTCGATTTCCACTAATAGCACCAATCGGCGACATAATAATTAATTCTCCTGTGGCAGTTTGTTCAATTCGCCAATCATCGTTATTATGGCAAAGTTGATAAAATTGCTCATCGCTTAAGTTGACGGTTTTTAGGTTTAAGATAATTGGTTCGATGGTAATCATGGGGGTTAATTTGCCTAATTAAACATTTCAGAGACTTTTAAGTTGAGTTGGCTAAATAGAGAGGATTTTACTAAGTCATCATTGCTAAAATCACCAATTTCTGTATAAGTATCTCCTCTTAATTCTAAGACTAAAATGGTTTGAGTTTGAGGATCAACTATCCAGTATTCGGTAATCCCACAATCTTGATATTGAATTCTTTTAGCGATGTAATCTCTCTCTCTTTGGATTTCCCCCGGACTAACCACTTCAAGGACTAATAAGGGGGGTGCCATGGCAAGAAGAATCGTATTTCTCTGGGAGAATAATTGAATATGTTCTTCTCGGATAATGGTTAAGTCAGGATAACGGTTTTTCAGTTCGCCTCTTACTTCTAATTCTAACCCATGTCCTCTTACTCTATCGGTTCCTAGCATTAAAGCAAAGACTAGAAAAAGACGATTAGCAATTTGAAAGTTAAGTCCTGATTCTGTTGGTGCTTGTACCAATTTTCCGTTAAATAATTCATATAATTCCTCTGAATTATCCTCATACTGTAGATATTCAGCAAAGGTTTGAAAGCGGAGTTTTGTTATTAACATAAAATCTACTCCATTAACATAAGAAAGCTGCCAAAATGCGTTCGACTTTTTTCTATGATTTCAGTAACTACGGTAGTTATGAACGCTTAACCGATGATGGTTTAACTCAATGGCATCCTGCTTTTCTTAAACTTGGTGACAGCTTAGAAGAATGCGCCAGAAAGTACAAAGGCTTCTGCCAGAAATACAAACCAAAGGAGAAGAACACCGCTACCTGATACTACTGGGGAAGTTTGATATCCTCCCATAATACCTATTTTGTCTCGGACTCAAGAGTTTTTATCAGAGTTTTAATCTATCTTTGTTATAGTTTCATACTAAATCTGGTTATTAAAGACTGATTATTTATTCTCCCTGTTCCCTTTTACCTGTCCTGATACGTAGCCTATACTCAACAGATTAAAAAGGGGGGCTCAAAGCTAAAAAAAGGGGCTTTGCGCCCCCTAAAAATCTTTAGTCAACGGCTTAAAAATCTACACCAGACTATAGACAATTACTAAACCCAAAACTGCGGCAAAGACAATTAGAGCGTAGAATTGGGCGCGACCATTTTCGAGGTATTTAAGACCTTCACCACTGACAAGAGTAGCCAAACCGGTTAAATTCACTGCCCCATCGATAACGCGATAATCCACCTCCATAATTTGCCGTGCGAGACGACGACAACCCTGGACAAAAACGCGATCATAGAGATTATCAATGTACCACTTGTTCAGGGAAAAACGATACAAAGCGGGGAATTTTTCCGCAATAGTTGCGGGGTCAATTTTCTTCTGGAGATACATCAAAGAAGCGACAGTAATCCCGATTAAAGCAATCCCTACCGAATTACCCGCCATGATTAAAAACTCCGTCCAATCAAAAGCATGAACTTCTTCCACTACTTCCTTAGGAACATGAATAAAACCCTCGAAGAAATTCTGCCAAGGTTTACCCACCAAACCGATTAACAAAGAGGGAACCGCCAAAATCATGAGAGGTAAAGTCATAGTAATTGGCGATTCGTGGGGTTCATGGCCATGATAGCCGTGGTTGTCTTCTGCCTGCGCTTCCGAGTCTAATTGCTTAACATTCATTGCCCCTGGTCCAAAAGCCGGAATCGCACCCGCATTGGCTAACAATCGGCGTTTAATTTCCTTATTAGTGCCTCTAAACTCCCCTTCAAAAGTATTAAAGTACATCCGGAACATATAAAAAGCTGTTAAACCCGCAGTCCCCCAACCGATTAACCATAAAGCTGGGTTCGCCTCAAAAGCTAAACCGAGAATTTCATCCTTCGACCAGAAACCGGCGAAAGGAGGAATCCCACAGATGGCCAGAGTTCCCACCAGAAAAGTTAGGGCAGTAATGGGCATATACTTGCGTAAACCGCCCATCATCCGCATATCTTGCGCTAAAACTGGCTCATGACCGACCACATCCTCCATACCGTGGATGACCGAACCAGAACCGAGGAATAACATCGCTTTAAAATAAGCGTGGGTCATCAGGTGGAATAACCCCGCACTATAAGCACCAATACCCATAGCCATAACCATATAACCCAATTGGGAGATGGTGGAATAGGCTAAACCTTTTTTGATATCATTCTGGGTGAGGGCGATACTTGCCCCTAGGAAGGCAGTAAAGGCCCCCGTCCAAGCAATTACCGTCATCGCCGTGGGAATTGGCTCAAAAACGGGATACATCCGGGCAATCAGGAAAACTCCAGCGGCCACCATGGTGGCGGCGTGAATCAGGGCCGAAATCGGGGTCGGACCTTCCATGGCATCCGGTAGCCAGACATGAAGGGGAAACTGGGCCGACTTGGCCACCGGGCCAAGGAAGACTAAAACAGCGAATAATGCTGCTAAACTGCCGGCAATGGCTCCAGAAGAGACTAATTCCTCTAGACGTTCACCCATGACATCAAACTCGAAGCTGCCAGTGGCCCAGAAAAGACCCAGCATTCCCAGTAATAAGCCAAAATCGCCGACGCGGTTGGTAACAAAGGCTTTTTGACAGGCCTCGGCAGCCGCCGGACGAGTGAACCAGAAACCTACTAGCAGATAGGAACACATCCCCACCAATTCCCAGAAAACGTAGATCTGGACGAGGTTGGGACTGATGACTAAACCGAGCATAGAACTGCTAAAAATGCTCAGATAAGCGTAAAAACGCACATAACCGGGGTCGTGGGCCATGTAACCATCGGTATAAATCATCACCAAAAAAGCCACGGTGGTGACGATAACCGACATTAAAGCACTGAGGTGATCGATCGTATAACCCATTTTCAGGTGAAAGTTACCCGCCGATGCCCAATCGATCATTTGGGTATAGGGAGCGTGTCCATTGATTTGACTCCACAACAGCGCAAAAGACAGCACCATCGACGCACCGAGGGTAGAAATGATCAATACAGCATTCACCTGTCGCAGACGATTGGTGACTTCATTAAAGGAAATTAAGCCCGCACCGACTAGGGTAGCGCCTACCAAGGGTAGGACGGGAACTAGCCACGCGTACTGATAAAGCGGTTCCATTCAGTAATACCTAGTTTACAATTTCACACTATTTGGTTTATCCTCATCTATTGTGACATAGGTTAATTCTTAAGAAAGTGTTTATAGTTAGTAAAAGTATAGTCAAATATAGACAGACTGAATTCCATTTCAGAAATTCCCTTCACTTTTACTTCGAGAGATTGATTCTCCTTGGGTGAACTACGCACCTCTCTA
>JAADBR010000179.1 GCA_009995705.1 Microcystis aeruginosa W13-11 | reverse complement strand
TCACTTAATAGTTGTATAACATTATTTTTATTAAGTAAATATTGCTCCTCGCTTTGTTCTTCATCCCAAACTTCGCTATCAGCCCGCGTTTTATCCTGATAGCTTTCGTGCCACAGATCTAAACACCATTCCCAAACATTTCCGTGCATATCATACAGCCCAAAGGCATTGGGGGGAAATTGTCCCACGGGAGTCGTTTCTCTTCGGTATTTTCCTTTGGGTTCATCGGCGTAGATATTACTGGCATTGTAGTTGGCTAATTCTCCGGTAATGGTTTCCCCAAAGTAAAATGGGGTGGTGGTTCCAGCACGACAAGCATATTCCCATTCTGCTTCGCTCGGTAGCCGGTATTCCCTTCCCCTTAGTTTCGATAGTTTCGATAACCAACTAACTTGTTCCACGGGACGGCGATCGCTTTCGGGACGGTCTTTAAAATCGGCTGGTTTGAGATCAAGGTCTTGTTTAACTTTTAAATCGGCACGGGACGCGATCGCTTGCCACTGTGCCTGGGTTATGGGATATTTACCCATGTAGAAAGAGGGAAGGGTAACTTGATGTTGGGGTTTCTCACTATCATGTCCTTCTCCTGCTGGTGAACCCATCGTGAATGTCCCCCCCGGTATGGCGACCATTTCTAGGGTTATGTCGTTGCCCAAATCTTCCCCGAAATATTTGACGGAGTGGGTTTCGCGTTTGATGATTTTGCCCTTGCGATCAACAGTGACGGTAACGGCTTCAGTTAAGCCCAATTTTAATAACAGCAAATCCCTAACTGATTCGGCAGACTTAATTAATGAGGGATAGCTACTTAATTGAGGTGCGAGTTTCTGGATAATTTGCCTCAGTCGTGTCAATTCTGCTTCACTGATACAAGTTTTTAATGCTTGCTCAATATCTTGCTCAACCTTTTCTTTTTGTTCTTCTATATAAACCATCGCCCCCCATTGCTGTGCTTGTAACTCAGGAGCGTCGAAAGAGAAATTAGTACGAGCCAGATACTTGATATAGCCCAGTAAAAGTAAGGCAACTTTTTGCAGGTGTTTTTCCTCGAATTTTTGCCTCTGAAAGAACTCTTCGATATTTTCCAGCAGATAGGCTCGAACTGCCGTATCCATCGCGTACAATTCATAGCCGACGGGATTAAATAAGTCAGACAGTAGTAAATCAACTTCTGCCACCCAATCAACTTCTCCCCGCAGAAACTGATGTCGCAAATAATTGAGAAGTTCGGGGGTTACAATTAAGGGGATAGCCGCATGATAGACGAGTAACTCATAGGATTTATCAAAACGGCACACAAAGCGATCTACTATTTTCTTGGCTTCTTCTGCTTCTGATAAAGGGTTAGCTACTGTCATCAACAGTCTCCTAATTTGGCTCTTTTTGGTTTAGTGGGTAAAATGTATTCTGAGATACAGTCCTGCTGGCGAGAGAGTGGAGGGAACAGCACCAGACACAGAGATCGATCCTATGTAAGTTAAACTTATCACACAGAGCCTAGAAGAGTCCTAATTTAGCGGTAGTGAGAGAGAGTTTTTCCCATAATAGTATCAATAGCATTGCTCAATCCTTGCTTATTCATAGGATACATAGGCACTCGATAAGCGATGAGTTGAGCTGAAGTTCTTTCCCAACGGTTTTGAGGCATGGGATTTAGCCAAGCAATATAGTTGGTTTTCCGTTTGATATCTGCTAAAACCCGGTTTGTCGCTTCAAATCTCTCAAAACGGCGAAATCCCCTAGCTGCTCCCCCATCGCTAACAATCAACACACTGGTATTACTTTTGCACATTTCTAGCACTTGAGCGAGCAAAATCGATTTAGTTAGATAGGGGTCTTGATAGATGCTTGTTGCTGGAACATTATGAAAGTAATAAACATTCAAGTTCTCTTTCTCTAAGGTACTTTCACAGTTAGCAGTCTCTACTAATTCGCGAGTCAGGTAGTGAAAAGGAGTCATTGAGCCATTTTGATCGATGAGCAACAGCAGGTGAACGTGATTCGTTTCTCTACGGGTATAAAAAGGAGAGAGGAAAAAACCCTGATGGGCTGCTTTTTCTACGGTTTGATCTACATCAAGGATATCCTCGCTGCCATCCTTGACGGGACGGTTGACATACTGCCAATGGTAAACCATCGCCCGCCGAGACAAGGGGAAATCTGTCGGAAAGGCGTTGGGGGTCTCGGTTTCTGTCGTTATGAAAGGAGCGCGAGTAGGAGCAGTTCCCAAACGATAAGTAGTTTGCCATTCTA
The DNA here is from genome assembly GCA_009995705.1 of Microcystis aeruginosa W13-11. Taxonomy (GTDB): domain Bacteria; phylum Cyanobacteriota; class Cyanobacteriia; order Cyanobacteriales; family Microcystaceae; genus Microcystis; species Microcystis aeruginosa_F. Next base: position 4,740 of record JAADBR010000179.1, on the reverse strand, counting down.
ATGAATTGGTTTCTGAGGGAATGGTGGTTTTTGTTACTTCAATCTGGGTATCTGAGTCAGTTTTTTCTAAAGACTTTGACTCTTTTTCGAGCTTGTCATTCGGCTCAATTGTTTTTAAACTAATCTTGACGGTATCCCAAATACCATAAAATTGTTCCTGCTGTGAGAAACAATGACACCACAGCAATTGCAGGGTTTCTCTTAGTTCTTCTTCCTCTTCTCCCCAGCCTCCTGCGAGAGCTTTTAATGCCGCTAAATATTCACTCACGCCAATTTGAAAGTCTTGGCGCACCAGCTTGAAGACTTCATCGAGCATTTGTTTGGGGTCAAAATTACTCATGTGGCTTAATCTTGAACTTAACTTCCCAATCTTTGAGCCAGTCTTCGGAATGTTTAAACAACAATTCCCGATGAGGTAGTGGCATCCCTTCGGTTAGTTGTTTTGCCACGTCGGGAACTTCTCCATCGAAAGTTCTAAGCGCTTTTAGCCAGTCTAAAAATTCACTGGTTCCTGGATTTTTTACCAAGCTCTTCTCCTTACGAATTTCCAGAAAGCAGTCAATTGCACGGTCTATTATATCCCCTTCATCTTGTTTAGCTTGCTTGGCCTTTTCATCATGTGCTTTGACAATTTCCCGCAGTCGCCCTTCGGGAAATTTAATATAGAAATAAATACAGCGCCGCAAAAAAGGAGCGGGAAGGTTGCCCTTTTCTCGATTGCTGGTAATAATAACAATGGGGTAATTGCCTTCAGTCGCCTCGATTGTTTCTCCCGTTTCGGGAATAGTAAATTTCCAAGGCTCATCTAAAACTGTCAGTAAATCATTGGGGAAATCGATACCCGCCTTATCAATTTCATCAATTAAGACTACAGAGGGGCAGCTTTTGAAATCGAACGCCTTGCCCAAAGCTCCTAGTTTTCGATAATCTTCGGGTTTACTAGGGTCTCGTTTGTTAGTTTTTTCACCTTGATTTTTTTGGCTGTTTTGAGGGTTATTGGGTTCCATTTCTGGAGGTCTATCTAATTTTTGAATTTGCACATCATGTAAGCGTAAAATCGCATCATAGGTATATAATCCATCCTGAGCTTTACTATTAGAACGAACATCCCAGCGATAGTAAGGCAGTCTTAATTTATGAGCGACTGCCCTAGCTAGTCGAGTTTTGCCACAGCCTGCTTCTCCTTCTAATAATAAAGGTCGTCTTAAATAAATAGCGAGATTGACAGCTTTAATCAGTCCAGATTTAGGATCATAATCATAGGGTTCTGGCTCTTCCTGTTTAGGAATATCATCTTTTATCTCTGAGGGTATCTCTTTAAGTTGATATTTGGGATCGATGTAAAAATTATCAGTTACTTTGCTCATAAGTTCTCCTAAAAAAATCTAGACATTCTGTAGATGATGTTGTATCATTTGGTTTTTTAGATAATCGTAAACTTGATCTGGTTTTCTGTCTGTTAACTTGAGTGACTTGAGGAGATCAACTATTGTCCTGATCTTCGGTTGAGGAAGACAGGAAAAATTGTACAGCCATTGATTTATTTCCTCTATATCACATGGTTCTAAAGGTAGCTTTACTATTTTTGTCTGAGTATAAACTTGAGAAAGCCTATCAATATAACTTGGCGATAATTCAATGCAAATCTGAGTTTCAAACAAGAAAATCAATTTTAGGCTATGATGTCTTGTGGCAAGACTAGGAAATTTTTGAATGAAACGACTCCAAAATTGCTCAAAAAAGCAATCCCAGAAAGATGTATCTTTTAAGAGAGAGTCATAGTCTTTAATGTGAAATAAGTAAATATGTCCGGAGTCTTCTTCAGGAATTAAGACAGAAATTTCTTTAACCAGAATATCTATAATCTCTTTTTCATTTAGCTCTGCTAGATTTTGATTCTTTTTCAATTGATGAGCTAGGCGATACAGAAGTCCTTTTAAGCTTAATTCTCCGTCAATATAATTAATATTAAAGGTATGAAATTTGCCCTCGGCTGTACTATTTCTTAAATGATTAATTAATCTTCGATGGCAATATTTTCCACCTTGAGACCAGCACTCTTGTAAAATAAAAATTCCTGCACTCTTTTGTACTTCTAATTGGTCAACAACCTCTGTAAATGTTTTTAGAGTTGCTCTATGATCGAAGTTAAATAATTTATCTTCAACTATGTTATGAATTTGATTTGGGTCTTTTGGGGAACAGGGCAATCCACCTAAATTTATTCCCATTTTCTCTAAAGCCTGCTTAATTTTTTCTAGTTCACATCTTCCTGGTGCTACTGCCCATTCCAGTAAATCGATCGCTCTTTGCGTTTGTGGCTTGTCTTCACCTGGCATCAAGTTTTTGGGAACGTTGAGTGTAAAAATCAGCCTATTAAACTGAGTAGGGCTAATCCTCTCTAATATATCCAGTAGATCATTTTTGTTTATTTCTACGCCGCCGTTCATGTTCATAGTAACTTATCTAAAGCCTGCTTAATTTTTTCTAGTTCACATCCTCCCGGTTCTAATGCCCATGCCAGTAAATCGATCGCTCTTTGCGTTTGTGGCTTGTCTTCACCTGGCATCAAGTTTTTGGGAACGTTGAGTGTAAAAATCAGCCTATTAAACCGAGTAGGGCTAATCCTCTCTAATATATCCAGTAGATCATTTTCGTTTATGGGAGACGGAAGTTTCTCGTTAGGGGCCGGTTGTAGACCAATATCAGGGGAAACAGGCATAGTTGCAGATGTGTTTTTCAATGGGGGTGGGATTACTAGACAATTCTTGATAAATTGAAGGATATTACTATACAGTTGATCTCTTTGACGAAATTGATAAGATTCTATTGGCCAACAAATGCTAGTATGATCTGCATCTATAGGAGTCATCGGTACGTTTGGCATCTTATCTCTGTCAAAAGTTGCACTATCTTCATTGACTACTATTTTGCGAATCAAATTCCCCACAATGCCTTTTCTAATTGGGGTTGGGTTTTTCTCGTAGAATACCCGCACCTGCAGCTCTAATTGGTCGAAACTCTCGCAAAAATTGCGATTGAGTGTTAGCAGCTTGGGTTCATCTCTTTTCAGTTCACCGACATTGGGATTGGTAAAAAGAGAAGCGACAAATTCAATAAAGTTAGCTAAATTAGCGCCTGTATGGGGTGTGGAGAGAAATACAATTCCCTTAGTTCGTTCGACAAGAGACTTGGCATTAGGCTCGGTACAATGCCCACTCAGAGCGCGGCACAAGATATACTTAATTAGCAGCCCTCCCATACTGTGAGTGACGAAAATGATAGGGCGATTGTTGTCTAAACCGGGATAGGTAAGTAGCAAATTAGTGATGTTCTCCGCTCGCTCTTTCAATTCCATAGTAAATCCCTGCCAAACAAAAGCACTAGCGGGATAGCCAAGAGTCCAGACAGCAACATCGGGGATGTCGACACCCAGCCAATATAGCCACGATTCCTCTGGAAACCCTTCTCGCTTGTTGTCGGTCATCCAAGTTTTTCGCGGATCGGCATTTATACCATGCACAAAGATCACGTCGGCGCGGCGGCTGGTGTTTTCGGTATTGATAACGGGAATTAATTCACTTCTTTCGCTCATCAATCACTCCTGAAAAATGGCCGAAACGGCTGTCTTCTCATCTAATACGAGGATAGCACCATCACTCCCTGTCAATTAACCTATCCCGCTAAATGGTGGAATCAAACCAAACAATAGTTAGTACAAAGTTATCCCCTAGCAAAACAGAGTTAGATCGGACAATAATAGTACAAAGTTATCCCCTAGCAAAAATTTGAGCGCCCGCGAGCCGGAAACAATCGGAAAGCTCGATCGCTCTAGCGGATGGATACCATAGCGATCGAGAGTCATGTCATCCATCTTTCCCCCCGTCATCGATGACAAGATCGAGGAGTTGCATCGGGAATCCCTTGTCCTCAGAGAAAAACTATCGTTGGCAGTTGACAAAAAGCGTAGGGAGGCGATAGAGCAAGAATTAGAAGTAATCTACCGATTAATAGCCGAATACAGTCAGTTGGGAGCTAATATAGCGATCTTTGGGGAAACGCCAGAAAATCTCGTCTGTTTGCGACATTTGGAAGACCTAACCTAAAATAGCGACAACTGACCGATAGACACGGAGCCAAGGCGGAACTTGTGGCGATCGAGGTGACAGGCGCTACAGAGGGCGATCAGATTTTCGGGGCGATTGTCCTCTGGTTGTCGGTTATGGTGGTGTACGGCCAGTTTGCGGATCGAGCGCTCGGAAATGGTCAGGTCGCTGACACTTTCCCCTGGCTGTAAGCACTGCATTCCGCAGCACTGACATTTCCAGCCGGCTTTTTCCTTGACCCTAGCGGCAATTTTCCCCCAATTATCGGGGTAACGGTTTCTTTTAATCATGAACTATCTTAGCGATCGCTATTCTCCATCCTAACAGAAGCGTGCTGATTACTAGATTTTCCCAAACGGTTGCCCGTAGAACTGCCACATCTCCTGATTGAAAGGAGGTCGCCATTTATAAATAAGCTCCCGTTCCCACTGCTGTAGAATCTTTTTGGTGGGGGGATGATACCAAAAGGAAGCATTAACGGCCACATCGAGATCGTAGCGGCGGTGTAACTCGATATAGTTGAGAACGTAATCTTTGCAATCGTGGGAACCCAGCCAACGCTGGCGGGCGCTTAATTTCGTCTCTCCGACATACAGTACGATGTTACTGGCATGATCGATCTGAAAATAGAGAC
>JAADBR010000178.1 GCA_009995705.1 Microcystis aeruginosa W13-11 | reverse complement strand
CTGTTCTGGTCTTATGGTCGCTCTACAGACTGACACCGCAAGTCCTGCGGCCAAAATATTTTTACTAGCGTTAATATCTCGGTCATGGTGCGTCCCACAGTCTGGACAATCCCACTCTCGAATATTTAACGGCATTTTCTCAGCAATATACCCGCAATTACTACACCTTTTAGAACTAGGAAACCATCTATCTATTCCGATGTAATTTCTGCCGTACCAACGGCATTTATAGGCTAATTGTCGAGTGATTTCTCCCCAGCTTACATCAGATATTGCCTGAGATAATTTTGGGTTTTTGACCAGATTCTTGACGGCTAAATTCTCAACCACAATCGTTTGGTTTTCACGAACTAATTGAGTGGTTAGCTTATGTAAATGGTCTTTTCTGCTATCGTTGATTTGAGCGTGAATCCTTGCTACTTTGATTCTCGCTTTTTCCCGATTTTTTGACCCTTTTTGTTTTCGAGAAAGGCTTTTTTGTGCCTTTCGTAGTCTCCGATAATGCTTGTTAAAATGCTTGGGATTAGATACTTTGTCACCATCGCTGGTAATCACAAGGCTACTAATTCCTAAGTCAATTCCGATGGCTTTATCAGTTGGGGGTAAGGGTTTAATTGTTGGGTCATCAAATCTAATTGAGATATGCCAACGTCCAGAAGGATGTAATCTGACTGTTACTGTGCTTGGTTCACAGCTTTCTGGGATTTGTCTTGACCATCGAATAGGTAAAGGTTCTGTGCATTTGGCTAAATAGATTTGTTTGTCTTTAAATTTAAAGGCTGACTTGGTAAATTCGGCACTTCCTCCTTGATGTTTTTTCCTAAAGTTGGGATACTTAGTACGACCAGCAAAGAAATTGGTAAAAACTGTTTGTAGGTGTCTTAATCCTTGTTGTAAAGGTACACAGCTTACTTCATTGAGAAAGTCTAATTCTTCTTGCTTTTTCCAATCGGTTAGCATTGAAGAAGTTTGAGCGTAGCCTACTCTTTCTTGCTTTTCGTACCATGCTTGTGTTCGTTCGTGGAGAGCTTTATTGTAAACTAATCTTACACAGCCGAAGGTGCGCCGCAATAGCGACTCTTGTTCGGATGTGGGGTAAAATCGAAACGAGTAGGCTTTTTCCATGTCTCACATTCTGGCATATATTTGGTAAATGCGCTAGTATTTAACGGTAAAGCCGTCGTAGAACGACGGGGTTTCAGACCCAAAATTTCCGATGAAATTACCTCGTCTTGCCACTTTAATCATTGGTCTGAGCTTTATTTTCGGATTAATGTTGTGGTTAGTCGACTCTATCTATCGTCTTTACATCCAGATCGCCTTTACCGCTCCTATCTTAGCTAATATTCTGCTTTTGCTCATTATCGGACTGCTAGGCTTGCTGATCTACATTCTTTTATACTACTTTTACCTGCTGCCCCAGCGCCAAAAAAGTCGCCGCGGTTTGCGTTCTTCCTCCCGTCCACCCCTAAAATTACCGGTAGAAAAAACCGAGGCCGCCGGGGAAACCTTAAAAGCTATCCGGCAACAAGTGGAGCAAATTCAAGATAAAGTAACCCAACAGGTTTTTATTAAGCGTTCCCAAGAAATTGAGCGAAGTTTAGTCAGAAAAGAAGTTAAAATCATCGTTTTCGGCACAGGATCGGCGGGAAAAACCTCTTTAATTAACGCTCTCATCGGTCAAATGGTGGGTAATGTGGAGGCAACCATGGGAACCACGGAAAAAGGGGAAACCTATAGTTTAAAAATGAAAGGTGTGAATCGGGAAATTCAAATTACCGATACCCCCGGTATTCTTGAAATTGGTGCAGCCGGAGGTGAAAGGGAACAGTTAGCGCGACAATTAGCCACGGCAGCAGATTTACTTTTATTTGTCATCGATAACGATATTCGACAATCGGAATACGGCCCTTTATTGCGTTTAATTGATATGGGTAAACGTTCTCTCTTAGTCTTTAATAAAATCGATCTCTATAGCGATGAAGATCGAGACATTATTTTAAAACAATTACGAGAACGTCTAAAAGGAGTGATTCTTTCCGCCGATATTATTGCCGTCGCCGCTAATCCCCAACCAGTACAGTTAACCAGTGGACAAATGATCACACCAGAACCGGATATTTTAGCTTTAATTAAACGTTTGGCTTCAGTTTTACGCGCCGAAGGGGAGGATTTAGTGGCAGATAATATCCTCTTACAGTCCCAAAGATTAGGAGAAGAAGCTAGGAAAATTATTGATCGCCAACGTCGTCGCCAAGCTGATAAAATTATTGATCGCTATCAGTGGATTGGTGCGGGAGTGATTGCCGTGACTCCCTTGCCAGTGTTCGATCTGTTAGCAACGGCGGCGGTCAATGCTCAAATGGTTAGGGAAATTGGTCAAGTTTATGGCTGTGAAATTAACAGCGATCGAGGCAAGGAATTGGCTGTATCTTTGGGTAAAACTCTAGTTAGTTTGGGAGTGGTAAAAGGAGCAGTAGAATTATTAGCCAGAATCCTACAATTAAATTTTACTACCTATATAGTCGGTAAGGCAATTCAAGGGGTCAGTGCCGCCTATTTAACCCGCATTGCTGGCAAAAGTTTTATTGAATATTTCCGTCAGGATCAAGACTGGGGTGACGGTGGTATGACGGAAGTGGTACAAAGACAATTTCAACTCAGTCGCAAGGAAGAATTTATTAAGTCTTTTGTGTCCGATGCGATCAGTAAAGTGGTACAACCTTTTCAGGATGATTGGCAGCAAGAAGAAGTTTTAGAAGCTAATCGCGAGGATGATTGGTAACGATCTAACCCAGGAGTGATAGGCAAAATTGTATAGTAATTGTTACAATCGTTTTGGGGTTCCACAAGGGCAAAAATAAAGATGCGACAGCAAGTTATCGACTGGTTAAAAGAAAACGTCAACGAACACCGTCTGCGACATATTCTCGGTGTGGAGACCATGTGTATTGATTTAGCTCGTCATCACGATCTCGATCCCGTCCAAGCAGGGCAAGCGGGGCTATTACACGATCTGGCTAAATTTTTCAAGCCCAAAAAACTGCTAAAAATGGCGGAATCGGCGGGAATAGACGTGGATAATATCTGTTTATCCCATCCTCACTTACTCCACGCCGACGTGAGTGCAATTGTCGCCCAAAAAGAATTTAACGTTACCGATGAGGAAATTCTCGAAGCAATTCGCAATCATACCCTCGGTAAACCCAATATGAGCGATCTTAGCTGTATAGTCTTTATTGCCGATGCCCTGGAACCTAATCGCGGCGATACACCCGAATTAAACGCCCTACGACAACTCAGCTATCAAAATCTCCATAAAAGCGTTCAACAAACCTGCGATTATTCCCTAAAATATCTTTTAAGTAGCCATTGTCCCATTCATCCCCGCACCGTGCTAACCCGCAACTGGGCGTTACAAATTGTTAAAGAACAACCAACAGAAACTAAAACCATTGATTAACATAATCTCAAGACTCGCTTAAAACCACCTCAGTCAAAGGATAACCACAAACTGAATGACCAATCCCACTGGAATTATTACCCCCGTCGCCGAAAATCTCAAGACCGAAAATTTTCTAGAGACAATTGTTACCGCTGCCGAGGACAAGAAAGCAGGGGACATCGCCATCCTGAAAGTCGCCGATATCTGTTATTTAACCGATTATTTTCTGATTATTACTGGCTATTCTACCACCCAAGTGCGAGCGATCGAGGATGCGATCGAAGCTGCTATGGAACTAGAATGGCAGCAATCCCCCCGACAAGTGGAAGGAAAAAGCGAAGGTAGCTGGATCCTGATGGATTATGGCGATATCATTGTCCATATCTTTTTACCAAAAGAGCGAGAATTTTATAATTTAGAAGCATTTTGGGGTCATGCTCAACGTATTCCTCTACCTAGCGACCATTTGGAGGAGTAGAATCCATGAAATCCTCCCTTGATTTCTGTCCCGTCCCGGAAGAACAGCAGCCGGTTAACGAGTACGAACAATTAAAAGAATCTTGGTTTTTCCGTTGGGCGACGCTAGATGTAGCCTCTTATACGAAAAAAATTCTCTGGTTATGGTCGTGGACATGGTTAATTGTCGGACCGATTGCCGCCGCTAGTTTTCCCCTCAAAAAAGCCCCTTTTCTCTTCTTCTGTGCGGGGATTTTTGGCTCGACAATTTTGGTAGGATTGGTGTTATTGCGCTTGTATCTAGGCTGGCTCTACGTCTATGACCGCTTGCAATCAGAGAAAGTATTTTATGAAGAGTCGGGCTGGTATGATGGCCAAATCTGGACAAAAACCGCCGCCATTTTAGCCCGCGATCGTTTAATCGTCTCCTATCAAATCCAGCCCATTCTCCAGCGTTTACAAAAAACCGCCCTGATTCTAGGGGCAATTGTCGCTATCAGTGGTCTTTTCTGGCTATTTTTCACTCACTAACCGCAACCAATCTGAATGAATAGGGTAAAACGTTCACCAACCCACCGCTTAGAAATTCATCTCCTCCGGGAAGGTATTATTGAATCGGTTCATAATGTCGAGGCCGCTATTTGCGATGACCGCGGCCGGGTATTATCCACCGCCGGCAGCGCCGAAACTAGCGCCTTTATTCGTTCGGCCCTAAAACCTTTTCAAGCACTGGCTGTCATCAGTACCGGCACCCTCGAACGCTACGATCTCAATGATAAGGATCTAGCTATTATCTGTAGTTCTCACCAAGGCACAGTGGAACAGGCCCGTCAAGTCTTTAATATTCTCTGGCGTGCCGATATCGATCCCAATGCCCTACAATGTCCCCTCCCGTCCGGTAAACCCAGTCGCTTGCAGTACAATTGTTCTGGTAAACACGCCGGGATGTTAGCGGTGTGTCAACAGCGGGGCTGGCCGTTAAATAGCTATCTGCGGCGTTCTAGTCCGATACAGAAGCTCATTTTAAGCAAAATTGCCGAATTATTGGGAATGCCGGGAGATGAATTAATCAGCGCCCACGATGACTGCGGTGCGCCCACCTATTCAATGCAGTTAGGGCAAATAGCTCATCTCTACGCCCAGTTGGCCTCTGGCAACCGTTTAGACTTAGAAAGAATCGTCCGCGCTATGACCTATCATCCCCGCATGGTAGCAGGAGAAGGGGCTTTTGATACGGAATTAATGCAGGTTAGCCAAGGGGAAATCGTCAGTAAAGCCGGGGCCGAAGGGATTCAATGTATCGGGCGCGTCGGTGAAGGTTTAGGATTAGCAATAAAAGCCCTAGATGGTTCCAAACGGGCTAAATATGCCGCCGCTTTGCAAATTCTTAAACAGTTAGGCTGGATTACTCCCAATGTGGCCGAATCTCTCTCGGAAAAATTCCTCAAAATCGGCAGTTATACCCGCTTGGAAGTGGTGGGAGAAATGGCTTTGTTATAAACAGTGGGTTGACCAAGGGTAACACATCAAAAACTTTTCTTTTTGGTGTGTTAGGGCAGTAAGTAGTCGTGCAAAATTAATTTCTTGGTTAGGATAGGCAATAGGCAAAAGCTTTATCGAAATGTGTAATTAATTTTGCTTAGGTACTTATTTATATCTTGATTTTTTTCCCTAAAAAACGTTATTACCCATTTACAATCTATAATCGCCATGTGTAAGGAGAATAATTAACTATGACCGAAAATAGAAACCCGATTCCTGTAGTTGTCAACGGTGCAGCTGGCAAAATGGGACGGGAAGTCATTAAAGCCGTTGCTCGTGCCGATGATATGCTCTTAGTGGGTGCAGTGGATCGAAATCCAGCTTTTCGGGGTCAGGATGTGGGAGAAGTGGCCGGTTGTGAACCCCTAGAAGTGCCGATTCTCGACGATTTACAGAGTGTTTTAGTCCTGGCAACTCAGGAAAAAGTGCAGGGGGTGATGGTGGATTTTACCCATCCCGACGGTGTTTATGACAATACCCGCAGTGCGATCGCCTATGGAGTGCGTCCAGTGGTGGGAACTACGGGATTATCGGCGTCACAACTGCAAGATTTAGCCGAATTTGCCGAAAAAGCCAGCACCGGCTGTTTAGTTATCCCCAATTTTTCCATTGGCATGGTTTTACTACAACAAGCTGCCGTGCAAGCATCTCGCTACTTTGATCATGTAGAAATTATCGAACTGCATCACAATCAAAAAGCAGACGCACCCAGTGGCACAGCCATTAAAACCGCCGAATTACTGGCAGAATTGGGTAAAACCTTTAATCCTGCCCAAGTTTCCGAAAAAGAAACCATCCCCGGCGCTAGAGGCGGTTTAACTGCTGAGAAGATCCGTATTCATAGCGTGCGTTTACCCGGTTTAATTGCCCATCAGGAAGTCATTTTCGGTTCTCCCGGGGAAATCTATACCCTTCGTCATGATACCAGCGATCGCTCCTGTTATATGCCGGGGGTTCTCCTTTCTATCCGCAAAGTTACTCAGCTGCAATCCCTCGTTTACGGTTTGGAAAAAATTCTCTAACATCGAGACATTTTAGAGGAAGGAGAGGGAAAGGGCAAAGAAGAGAAATCTTGACAAATTGCCCTAAAAACTCTTTTTGCTGGTTTTTCTGTTCCCCGTTTATTGGTCTTAGGATTAACTAGAGAACAAATTGCCCAAGCTTTAGACTTAGAGATTGAACGAGTACCACAAGTCATTGAGGGACAAAATTGAGTGAAAACGGACAGTATTTTCTATCGTCTCTTTGAGACTTTTCC
>JAADBR010000177.1 GCA_009995705.1 Microcystis aeruginosa W13-11 | reverse complement strand
TCAAATTAGATTTGAGCAGAGTTACTAGAGGCATCTTGACAATGCCCATCAGAATTAGATTTTGGTCTAATTCTGTGCTAGAATCTGCGTCGCTTTAGCGCGCAGAGTGTCAAACCTCTTTTTTCTCTGGTCAAACTATTTTTGACTAATCTCGAATGCTAAATCGTATCTGTAAAAACAGACATCAAAGGCAAGAAAGAAGTTCATCTGTCCTAAGGTTTGCAGAAAAGGTTTTTAGATTTATCCAGCAAACCCTAATTAGCGATAAAATGGCTGTGATCTTCAAATTTGACCTGTTATATGACTAATCACTCAGAAGTTGAGTCGGCTATTAAGCAATTGCCAGAGAGTGAAGTCCGCGCTCTAGCAAACTGGCTTCAAGACTATCTTGATGAGATGTGGGATAGACAAATTGAAGCGGACCTAGCATCGGGAAAATTAGATCCCCTCATCGCTCAGGCAGAAGAGGATATGGCAACCAACAACGCCAGAGATCCCGATGAAGTACTTGGCAACACCCCAGCCAAATTCCCAGTAACTTCTCCTCCTTTTCGTTGGGATGAAGCAGGAGGTATCCGTATAGGTTCGAGCCGAGTGACTCTCGATAGCATACTTGCCTCATACCACAACGGCTCCACTCCTGAAGAAATCGCTATTCAGTTTTCAGTTCTTCGTTTGGAAGATATATACAGTGCCATTGCTTATTATTTAAATCACCGTCAGGAAATTGACAGTTATTTGGAACAACGCGACCGACAAGCTCAACAACTGAGACAACAACTAACCCAAAAACACAACTTAGTCGATTTAAGACAGCGCTTGCTTGCTCGTTATCAGTCAAAAGGAGAGTCGAGGCAAAGTGCGCCTTCTAACTGACGAAAATTTTAATGGAGCCATCTTGCGTGGACTGGTGAGGCATTTACCTGAATTAGATATAATTCGCGTCCAAGATGTAGGACTGATGAACACTGACGATCCAGATATTTTAGAATGGGCAGCTAATGAGGGACGCATCCTGCTTACCCATGATGTAGCCACTATTACGATGTGTGCCTACAATCGTGTCAATCAAGGACTACCTATGACTGGAGTTGTTGAGGTGATCTCAAAAGCGCCCATTGGTAAGATCCTTGATGATTTAGAACTATTTATTTGTTGTAGTGAACCTGAAGAATATGAAGGTCGGGTTCTTTTCATTCCTTTCGCTTGATGCAATCTCTATCATTTTCTACTCCAGAAATCTAAGTGACCTAACCGTTAGACCGCAAGACCGAAACTAAGTCAGTGTCGAGAGGAACATTTATGAAAATTAGATTTATTTACCGCGTAGTTTCCATCAGAGTCTTAGGTTAGGTTGCTGAAAAAACATCTAGCCTAGGATTCCTCTAGCCACTAGATGCCATGATCAAGTCATGTCTGTCCCTGACTAAAATAGAATCAGCGATTTCCCGAAAAGACCTAATTCCATGACGATTATCACTCTTTCACGTTATGTCACCAGAAACAATGAGATTTTAGGTGGAGAGCCAATTATTGAAGGTATTCGCGCAATCGTAGGTCTGTGGCGATTAGGTGTGATGCCAGAGGAAATTCCAACTCAGGTAATGATTCGGTAGTAGTGGCATAGCCCTCTTGCTTACCTGCTATGAATTGTGTAAAATATTTATTAATAAAAATAATTGGAACCCGATCAGTCTTTAAACCTCTGGCTTGATCATGACTTTTCTGATAAATATCTTTTTCTGGCTCCTGTCTGGCTTACTCAAATATCAGCTCTGGTAGGGTGCGTTCCCTAATGCAAGTATAGCTATGGTTTTCAGCGAATTGTGGGATGCCATGTCGCAGTAAGGTTTTTGCCTTGTGGTGATAGGCTATTCTCCCTAACGACCGTACAGCCGGCCTGCTTTTTGCCGCGGTAATATGGAATAAGATAATAAAACTCCCAATCGAACTTTCAAAACCCACTCCCCTCCGACGGCTGGCAATGGCAAAACGCAAAGCCTGCTTGACCCACAGCGTGCCGAACGCCTTTAGTTAGCTATGGCTGTAGCTACTCTCTGGATGGTTATGCTGGGAGGAGAAGCGGAAAATCAATCTCCTGAACCCAATTTAGAGCCACTTCCCCCCCAACATACTGTCTTTAGTAAAACTCTCCACCTCAAACCTCTACATCAGCTTTCTTGTTTTCTTCTGGGTTCTACTACCCTAGGTGCTGATTTACTGAAAGGTTTGTCGATTCACCTTCATCGTTGGAGTTCTTTCCCTCCCACCCCCGTTGATGCTTTTTACTACCCCCCCCTTCCTCATTAGTTGTAAAATACCTACACCTGTCAGTCCCTATTGACCATCTCCTAAATCCTGAGAAGATTACCAAACAATGTTAGAATAATTGCCGTACTGTAGGCGCTTGCAGATTCTTGTGGGCGTGGTAGGGCAGGCGAAAAACGATTCCGTTAGGAATTAAACCCAAAAAAGTTCCACTGGCAACAGCAGTAGATTTTATCTGACTGGGTTGACTGGTTGGCACTTCCCCAAATTACGGATCAATACAAAATTATCATTTACAGATCTTTCTTGGTAACTTATGGCACAGCGTACACGCTTAGGTGAAATCCTTCGTCCCCTCAATTCGGAATATGGTAAAGTTTCTCCCGGTTGGGGAACTACCTTGCTGATGGGAGTGTTTATGGCTCTGTTTTTAGTCTTTTTGCTGATTATTTTACAGATCTACAACTCCTCCCTAATTTTAGAAGGATTTAATGTAGATTGGGGTCAGTAAGCAGATTCCAACAATCTCGTCGGCATTTTTGGCGGCACAATTGTCCCTCGGACTTTAGCAGGTGGGTTACTGCCCACCGCAATTTTTTTATTAGGAGCAAACACATGAATATTTTTGGGATTGGATTGCCAGAAATGGGGTTAATTCTCTTGATTGCCCTGCTAGTTTTCGGACCGAAGAAATTACCAGAAATCGGTCGCAGTTTAGGCAAAACGATTCGAGGATTTCAAGAAGCATCTAAGGAATTTGAAAGTGAATTTAAGCGAGAGGCCCAGCAGATTGAAGACTCGGTAAAAATCAAAGCTGAATTGGAAGAAAGTCAATCTACTAGGGATCAAACTCGTTCCAGTTGACAACTGTGTAGAGATGTAGAGTAGGTCAAATTCGAGGCTATCCGCTAGATTAACATCGAGAATGACCAGATCTAGATTAAATTGGCAGTTTTACCATCGGCTACCACTTCTACTTGTTAGTTTTTTTGACCGAGAAAGCGGTAAATCAGGTGGAGCGTAAAATCGTCTTTAACGTCGATAATTTTAGCAACAGCCACAACCATAGTTCGATGAGTAGGCAGAATATATCATTAGTTTGAGAATTCCCAGAAGGCAGGGAAAAAAATGACTATTTCCTTGCTATAAGTATTGTAGATGTCAAGAGTGTTAAGTGAATGTCTATAGTGGTATCCCCCGAACAAGTCCATCAAATCGTCAACAACCTCCATCACGATCCCTTTGAGGTTTTGGGGGCCCATCCCCTAGAAGAAGAAGGAAAAGTAAATAAATGGGTTGTTAGAGCCTATTTACCGAAAACCACGGCCGCTTGGGTTATTTTACCGTCCCAAAGACAAGAATATCCCATGACGACCGCTTATCACCCCCATTTTTTCGAGTGCGTTATCGATATCGGTGAACTGAACAATTATCAATTACGCATCCACGAGGGAGAACAGGAACGGGTAATCTATGATTCCTATGCCTTCCGTTCTGCCAAACTTAGCGATTTTGATTTGCACCTGTTTGGGGAGGGCAACCATCATCGCATTTATGAAAAATTAGGGGCGCATTTAGCCAAAATCGAGGGTATTAAAGGGGTTTATTTTGCCGTTTGGGCTCCTAATGCTCGTAATGTCTCGATTATTGGTGATTTTAATAACTGGGATGGTCGTGATCACCAAATGCGGAAACGTAATAATATGGTCTGGGAATTGTTTATCCCGGAAATCGGTGTTGGCACTAAATATAAATACGAGATCAAAAATTGGGAAGGTCATATTTACGAAAAATCTGATCCCTACGGTTTTGCCCAAGAAGTACGTCCGAAAACTGCCTCGATCGTGGCCAATTTAGATAGCTATACTTGGGATGATAGCGATTGGATGGAAAAACGCCGCCATAGCGATCCTTTAACTCAACCGGTTTCCGTTTACGAATTACACCTCGGTTCTTGGCTGCACGCTTCTAGTGCCGAACCCCCCCGTTTACTTGCCGGGTCTGGGGAAGCGGTTCCCGTGTCGGAATGGAACACTGGGGCGCGCTTTTTGAGTTACTACGAGTTGGCCGAAAAACTGATTCCCTACGTCAAGGAATTAGGTTACACCCATATCGAATTATTACCGATCGCCGAGCATCCTTTTGATGGTTCTTGGGGTTATCAAGTGACGGGTTATTTTGCCCCCACCAGTCGCTACGGCAATCCTGAAGATTTCATGTATTTTGTCGATCAATGTCACCAAAATGGCCTTGGTGTGCTAGTGGATTGGGTCCCCGGTCACTTCCCCAAAGATGGCCACGGGTTAGCTTTCTTTGACGGGACTCATCTTTATGAACACGGCGACCCGCGCAAAGGGGAACACAAGGAATGGGGAACCTTAATTTTTAACTACGGTCGCAACGAAGTCAGGAATTTCCTGGTCGCTAATGCCCTATTTTGGTTCGATAAGTACCATATTGACGGTATTCGTGTGGATGCGGTGGCTTCTATGCTCTATCTCGATTATTGTCGTAAAGATGGGGAATGGGTGGCCAACGAGTACGGCGGCCGGGAAAATTTAGAGGCTGCGGAATTCCTGCGTCAAGTCAATCATGTAATTTTTAGCTATTTCCCTGGAATTCTCTCTATTGCCGAAGAATCCACCGCTTGGCCGATGGTGTCCTGGCCCACCTATATGGGCGGTTTAGGCTTTAATTTGAAGTGGAATATGGGCTGGATGCACGATATGCTCGATTATTTCGCCATGGATCCCTGGTTCCGTCAATTCCATCAAAATAATGTCACTTTTAGTATGTGGTATAACCACAGCGAGAATTATATGCTGGCTTTGTCCCACGATGAAGTGGTTCACGGCAAAAGTAATATGATTGGCAAAATGCCGGGGGATGAGTGGCAAAAATTTGCCAATGTCCGGGCATTATTTAGTTATATGTTTACTCACCCTGGCAAGAAAACCATGTTTATGAGCATGGAATTTGGTCAGTGGAGTGAGTGGAATGTTTGGGGTGATTTGGAGTGGGGTCTTTTGCAGCATGAACCCCATCAACAGCTAAAACGCTTTTTCTCGGATTTGAACGCCACCTATAAGAGTGAACCTGCTTTATATACCCAGGATTTTGGTCAGGATGGCTTTGAGTGGATCGACTGTAGTGATAATAGTCATAGTGTCGTTTCTTTCCTGCGCTGGAGCAAAAATTGGCAGGAGTTTCTGGTAGTGGTCTGTAATTTTACTCCCCAACCCCACAGCCATTATCGCGTTGGTGTACCCCATCCCGGTTTTTATCAGGAAATCTTTAACAGCGATGCGGGTAAATATGGCGGTAGTAATATGGGCAACCTTGGC
Source organism: Microcystis aeruginosa W13-11 (assembly GCA_009995705.1). GTDB lineage: Bacteria > Cyanobacteriota > Cyanobacteriia > Cyanobacteriales > Microcystaceae > Microcystis > Microcystis aeruginosa_F. The sequence goes on along the minus strand of JAADBR010000177.1, from coordinate 1,130 downwards.
GGTAAATGGTCGGAGGAATGGTCTTATCATAGCCGTCCCTACTCGATCGATCTCTGTTTACCACCTTTAGGGGTTTTAGTTCTCAAAATCGATCCTAACACTTCTGGGGAATAGGGAAGCTTTTTTCAGTGATCAGTAAACAGTAATCAGTGAACTGAAAACTCACATCTGGTAACTGGTAACTGGTAACTGATAACTGACTAACCCCTAACAAAAAAATTTAGAGGCCATCTTGCGAAAAGTGGCCTCTTTTTTGGCTGAATTTTGCGGAAACTATTAAGTTGTTAGATTAGCGAGCAGTGTTTGCACCCATTCTTGAGCGAGTTCTTCCACGTTACCATTACTGTCGAGATGGCTAAGAATATATTTTTGTCGTTGGTGAGCTAATTCCGCGAGACTACCGATATGAACAAAACTTTTTGGCAAACGATCATTCTCAAAGGAATATTGACCGACGTGGTTGGCTTCGATATGCTGACGATCAATCCAGAATCCCCATCCTTGCGGTGCGGCATTCAGTTGCGAGAGAAATTCTAAGGTCTTCATTGGCGTACTCCTTAGTGGGAATTATCTTGTTTATCCCTTGATAACCCGCATTCTAAGGCGAAAATTAATCAGAGGGAGAAACTGGTTAACCATTTTTCATCGGAAATTTTGGGTCTGAAACCCCGCCGTTTTAGGTTGGCTTTGCTGTTAAATCTTAGCGCATTTACAAAATATGTGTTAGAATGTGAGGTGTGGAAAAAGCCTATTCTTACCGATTTTACCCCACACCAGAACAAGAGTCCCTATTGCGGCGCACCTTGGGCTGTGTAAGATTAGTTTACAATAAAGCTCTCCATACCAGAACACAAGCATGGTACGAAAGACAAGAAAGAGTAGGATATACTGAAACTTCTTCAATGCTAACCGATTGGAAAAAACAAGAAGAATTAGACTTTCTCAATGAAGTTAGTTGCGTACCTTTACAACAAGGGTTAAGACACCTACAAACAGCTTTCACTAATTTCTTTGCTGGTCGTACTAAGTATCCTAACTTTAAGAAAAAACATCAGGGAGGAAGTGCCGAATTTACCAAGTCTGCTTTTAAATTTAAAGACAAACAAATCTATTTAGCCAAATGCACAGAA
>JAADBR010000176.1 GCA_009995705.1 Microcystis aeruginosa W13-11 | reverse complement strand
TACCTCATCCGACTGCATACCGCTATATCTCCTTTTTTTGACTCCCTGTAGTCTTCTTATCATTAGACCAAACTGTGCAGTTTGGTTGCAGGTTGAGTTAGTCTAAACTCCAGTTTTAACCTACAATTATCTTATCGAAAATTTGGGTTTAAAACCCCGTCCTTTTAGGACGGCTTTAAGCTACAATGGAAAATGAAGTCAACTTCTTAAAGAAGTCGGGTATCTGAAATCATCACAGAAGAGGAGAAATAACAAGAAGGATTTCCTAGACTGTGAACCTTAAGAGTGTTACGAGATGCTAAAATTAGGAAAACCTGCTAAAATCAGGATATGCCCGCTAAAGATACCTTTCACCATGCTGTCCGAAATGCACTCATAAAAGCAGGTTGGACGATTACCCATGATCCTTTTACCTTAGAGTTTGAAGATGTTAACTTTTATGTGGACTTAGGAGCAGAAAAAGTTATTGCAGCACAAAAAGAACGAGAAAAAGTTGCCATTGAAATCAAAAGTTTCTTAAGAGATTCAATTGTTACAGAACTACATTTAGCCTGTGGACAATATCTTAACTACCGTTTTGCTCTTTCAGAAATTGAACCTGATAGAACCCTATACTTAGCCATCCCTAATGATACTTATGAAGTGTTTTGTCATAGCCGTTTTGTTCAAAGAATTCTAGAACACCATCAAATCAAAATTATTGTCTATAACCCTGAAATAGAGGAGATCGTAGAATGGCAATCAACTACATTGAATTAGTTAAATCCCTAATTGAAGAACAAGCTAAAATTCAGCAGTCTAGTGAAATTTCCCTAGAAATAATCTTTGACGATCTGAGAAAACATTATTTATTAGTACAAGTTGGTTGGCATAATAATCATTGGATTTATGGATGTCTTTTACATTTAGATATTATTAACAACAAAGTTTATATTCAACAGAATAACACAGAAATTTCAGTGGCTGAAAAGTTAGTTGAACTAGGAATTCCTAAAACAGATATTGTCATCGGATTTCACTCTCCATTTAAACGAAAATTCACAGAATATGCAATTAATTAGGAGTAAAGAGAAAATGGAAAAAACCACCTACAAGACATTACAACTACCGATAGAATTAATTCAGGAAACTGAAAAAATCATTCAATCAGGAAAGGCAAGCAGCTTTGATGAATTTGTTGCTTTAGCATTAAAACATGAACTTTTAAACCTAGAGCAAGCTGAAAATCAAATAAACTTAAAATCAGAAGTATTTTCAGAAGATCCCATCTGGGAACTAGGAGAGAATTCGGTTATTGGTGGCGTGACTAATGCTTCAGAAAACCTGGATCAATATCTATACAACTCTCTCTAATGAATTGCTTTTTCCTTGATGCTAGTTATATAGTTGCCTTAGAACTTGTTGACGATCAAAATCATCAGTTAGCTTTACAACACTGGCGAAGTTTAGATCGTAAAAACTTAAAATTAGTCACCACATCTTATATTTTTGATGAGGTAGTCACTTTTTTCAGTAGTCGTTATCTTCATGCTAAAGCTGTCGAAATTGGCGAGAGACTTTTAACAAGTCCTTCAGTACAATTTATTCAAGTAGATGAGGCTCTCTTTACAGAAGGCTGGCGGTTATTTCGGCAATATGATGATAAATCATACTCTCTAACCGATTGTATTTCTTTTGCAATTATGAAACAATTAAATATCAATAATTCTTTAACTTTTGACAAGCATTTTAGTCAAGTAAACTTTACGAAATTGCCCTAATTATTTACTATGTCTTTAATTAAAAAAATCTAAGGGAAATTAACTCATGGCACAAGCAAAAACTCACTCACAAACCATTTTAGAAAAACTGCAAACTCTCACCCCACAACAACAGCAAAAAGTAATAGACTTTATTGAATTTTTGCAATTTAAGGCAGAGAAGAAAGAACTCACTGAAGAAAAAACGATTTCATTCTATGAAGCAGCCAAAGAATACATTGGTTGTGTCGATGGGGGACTGGGGGACTTAGCCACTAATAAAGACTATCTTCGAGGTATTGGCAGCAAATGAAGTCAAATATTCTGTTAGATACGGGACCTTTAGTGGCAATAGTCAACTACCAAGACATAATTCTTTACCAGGGAAGTTCATCTGAGCAATCTTCAATTGACTCCTTCATTGCTGCTTCAATGGAATGCCTCTGCTGCAAGGGACAAATGAAACGGGGAACTGCTCCCTTTGCCATTGATCGCAACGGATACCATCTTTCTTGGGATGCTGTACCTGCTTGGGTGTGCGAACAGTGTGGCGAAGTCCTTTTTGAAGCTCGTGAAGTCAATTTAATTCAAGAAACTCTCTCTGTTCTAGATCGTGAAACTGCCGTCTTAGTTGAGCAAGCATTATCCTAGACTACTATGAAAATACAAGGAATTATCAAAGGCAATACTATCGAGCTATTAGAGGATTTATCTCTTCCTAATGGCGTAAAAATCTCTCGGTCAATCCCCGATAATTTAATTCAAAAAAAATTATTGTGGGAAGAGAAACTCTTATTGGAGTATTAAAAAATCAACCAGAACTCACAGAGACAATGATTGAGGAGGTGGTATAATGTGAAATTAACCAATCCTAAAAATACCATCGTTGATGATAACAAATTGACTGGTTATTCCCTGAATCTAAATCATTCAGAAGGACAGCATAAAGCCAGGGTTTTTAAATCCGTATTAAACTTAGATATTAATGACGTTCAATTTCTTAAAAATGCACTCCTAGAAGCAGTTAAAATCTATGATGCTATTCCTGATAAAAATAATCAATATGGACAAAAGTATGTTATTAATTTTCCCCTGACTCATCAAAACAAAACCGCCATTATTCACAGTGTTTGGATCATCAGAAACGATGAAAACTTTCCCCGCTTAAGGAGATAATCAAATGAAACTATTAGATGTAGTTGCCTTATTAGAAGACTTACCCCAATTAGGATTATATTGCGGACAAGTCGGAACAATTGTAGAAGTTTATGAACCCACAGTTTTTGAAGTTGAATTTAGCGATACATCAGGACGTGCTTATGCTATCGAAACCTTACAAGAAAATCAACTAATGTTATTACATCATTCTTCCTTAGAACCTAAAAATTTAGCTGTAAATCTAGGGTAAAAACAGGAAATCATTGATATAACAATTCTCTTACGGATATCGAACTATGCCTACCCACGACATCATCGACAATCGCCAGCAAAAATTAGTCGATAACATCAACCAAATTCTCCACTCCTCGGAAGCTGCTCATTTTGCCGTTGGTTACTTCTTCCTCTCCGGCTTTACTGCGATCGCACCTCGTCTCGCCACCATCCCACAAATGCGCCTCCTGATTGGCAACACCAGCAACCGAGAAACCATTGAACAACTAGCAGAAGGCTACCGCCGCTTAGAACTAATTAAAGACCATCTGGAAGCACAAGAATACCCCAAACGGACAGAACGCAAGCAGATGGCAACAGAAACCGCCGAAAATATTTGTTCCAGCGTCGAACTAATGGACCAAACAGATGAAGCAGAAACCTTAGTAAAAAATCTGGTTCAAATGATTGAAGAAAAACGCCTTCAGGTGCGAGTTTATACTAAAGGGCGACTCCATGCTAAAGCCTATATCTTTGACTACGGGACAATTTATAACCAGCAGGGACAACCCCTAGAACGTCAAGAAAAAGGCCTTGCTATCGTTGGTTCTTCCAACCTTACTTTATCAGGAATTTCCCACAATACCGAACTTAATGTTATCGTTCACGGTAATGAAAATCATACCAGTTTAACAGAATGGTTCAATCAACTTTGGCAGGAAGCAACAGAATTTGATGAAACACTAATGCAGTCTTTAAAACATTCTTGGGCGATGATTCCAGTACGTCCCTACGACATCTATATGAAAACTCTCTATATGCTCGTGCGCGATCGATTGACAGAAGAAACTGCCAGCGAAATCATGATAGATAACGAAATTACCGAGAAACTAGCAGACTTTCAAAAAGTAGCCGTTGAACACGCAATTAAACTCATCCGCGAGTATGGAGGTTGTTTCGTTTCCGATGTGGTAGGACTAGGAAAAAGCTTTATTGGTGCTGCCATTGTCAAACGTTTTGAACAAGTAGAAAAAGCCCGCCCCTTAATTATTTGTCCAGCACCACTGGTGGAAATGTGGGAACGCTACAACGAAATTTATCAACTTAACGCCCGCGTTTTATCGATGGGATTGCTGCGGGAAGATGAAACCAGTGGCATCAGGGTTTTATTAGAAGATTTTAAATACAAAGATCGAGATTTTGTCTTAATTGATGAAAGTCATAATCTGCGGAATGACGCAACCCAAAGATATAAAATCGTCGAAGCCTTTTTAGCAGCTGGGAGACAATGCTGTTTTCTGACAGCAACTCCTCGTAACAAAAGTGCTTGGGATATTTATCATCAGATTAAACTTTTTCATCAAGATGATAAAACAGATTTACCCATAGATCCGCCCGATCTAAAAGAATATTTTCGATTAGTAGAGAAAGGGGAAAAACAGTTACCTGACTTGTTATCTAACATCTTGATCCGGCGCACTCGCAACCACATTTTACGCTGGTACGGCTTTGATGCCAAGACTCATAAACGCGTAGATGCAGACAATTTCAAGGGTTATTTAAACGGAAATCAACGCGCTTACGTTATTGTGGGCGGTAAGCATCAGTTTTTTCCCAAAAGAGAACTACAAACTATTGAATATAGTATTGAAGATACCTATCAAGGACTTTACCAAGAACTGCGCCAATATTTAGGGAAATCTCGCCAACGGCAACCAGCCAACCCTCGTAAAAATGAACTTTGCTATGCTCGTTATGGTTTGGGAAATTATGTATTACCAAATCAGCGCAAACAAGAACCATTACTCAGTTTACAAACTGGGGGAGCAAATTTAAGAGGACTGATGCGAGTCCTGTTATTCAAACGCTTTGAATCTAGCGTTTATGCCTTCCAAGAAACTGTTAAGAAATTACTGCAAGTCCATCAACGCTTTCGAGAAGCTTTACGCCAAGGAATTATCCCCGCCGGGGAAGAAGCTCAGGCAATTCTCTGTGAACCAAACAATGGGGAAGAACAAGACATTATCGATGCTTTGCTTCAGGCATCGGGAAAGTATAATCTAGCCGATTTTGATGCCCCAAGATTGCAGAAACACCTCGAACATGACATCCAATTGCTAGAGAAAATTTTGCACTTAGTTGAGCCAATTACCCCAGACAAAGACGCGAAATTACAAACCCTCAAAAGCTGGTTGAATAAACCGCCGCTTCAAGGGAGCAAGTGCCTCATTTTTACTCAGTATGCTGATACTGCCTATTACTTGTATCAAAACCTCAATCCTAATGGCGATCAAGAGGATATAGAAGTCATCTACAGTGGCGATAAAAATAAGGCGCGAGTCGTGGGTAGATTTGCGCCCAAAGCCAACAAATACTATAAATTTCAACAGGGAGAGTCGGAAATCAAGACTTTAATTGCTACCGATGTTTTAGCCGAAGGTTTAAACCTACAAGATGGCAACCTGATTATTAATTATGACCTGCATTGGAATCCTGTCCGACTCATTCAAAGGTTCGGTCGGATTGATCGGATTGGCAGCGAAAATGATGTAGTTTACGGCTTTAATTTTCTCCCAGAGACGGGATTAGAGCGGAATCTAGGATTACGGCAAAAACTCAAAAACCGCATTCAAGAAATTCACGAAACTATCGGTGAGGATGCGGCAATTCTTGACCCAACAGAACAGCTTAACGAAGAGGCTATGTATGCAATGTATGAAACAAGTGGCGGCGATCAATTAAGTTTGTTTGAAGATAAAGGAGAATTTCTCGACCTCAACGAAGCGGAAGAAATTCTCAGACAACTCCAGCGAGAAAATCCGGCTGAATACGAACGGATAGCTAACCTGCCTCACGGCATCCGCACGGCTCGCTTTTCTCTGAATAAGGGCATAATTGTTTTCTGTGAAGCTTCCTATCCTAACCGCAAAGATTGGAAGGCCTACCAGCAATTATATTGGCTCGATGAACAGGGAGAGATCATATCCAAAGATATTGCCCGCATTTTAGGGATGCTCAAAAGTAACCCAGAAGAAGCAGCACTGCCGCTGCCCAAAAATTACAACCAAGCAGTGATGCAAGTCAAGGTGAAATTTGCCCAAGAAGTCCAACACCGTCAATCGGAACGGGAGTACAGCCGTTCTCTGACTCAAGCACAGCGCTACGTCCTGCGAGAACTAGGACTGCTGTTCAAAACCACTCAGGATGAAGAAATCCGTAAGCAGGTTAACCTATTAGAACAGGCCTTTCGCCAACCGATTACCACTGTACTGAAGCGCGAGTTAAACCTGATTAAGCGCAAGAGTCTTACAGGAGAAGCTTTGTTTAGCGAACTGAAGAAACTATACACCCAACACGAGATGCGCGACTGGTTAGATCGCCGCCGCTTGCAAGGTGAGGAGCAACCAATTCCCATGATTGTTTGCAGTCAGGCTTTAGTTTAGAAACGGCGATCGGTCAAGGGTGTAGGATTAAGTTAGGGGCTAAAATCCCCCCTGCCTTATCTCTGCAATTGTGAGAAAAAGCTACAATTAATCAATCCTAAAATACCTGGAAAAGTCATGACAGCTCTAGACATTATCCCAGATGTCACCTATCCCCCCACAGATTTATGGAGTGATGAACCACCCTTGGAAAGTGATCTACACCTGCAACAGATCATCATTCTCCTTAGTTGTCTAGAATTATTATGGCGCGAGAGGAGTGATTA
>JAADBR010000175.1 GCA_009995705.1 Microcystis aeruginosa W13-11 | reverse complement strand
CACTGCTTTTCTTTTCTATATACCCAACTTAATCGATTGATAAATTCGCTATTAGAATCCGTTTTTCCCTGCCATTTCTGTCTTACCCTTCCCTAGAGTGACAAAAGAGGGATAGCTTATTTCTGGGAAATCCCTAAACGCTGATATTCTATCTGGATACAAGCATCCATAATCACATTTAAACCCGCCTCGATCGCCCTTTTTTCCGCAACTGGGTGATAAATTTTCAATTGTGTCCAAAGGGTAGCAGCCTGAATAGCAATAGCTGACTCGACAATTTCAGGTAGATAATCAGGATGACGAAAAACGTTAACAATATCCACGGGTTCAGGGATAGCCTCTAGAGAAGGATAGCACCTTTGACCGTCAATTTGCCTGACCATCGGATTGACAGGATAGACTCGATAACCCACCGCTTGCAGAAATTTGGCCACCTGATAGCTGGCGCGACTCGATTTCTCAGAATGCCCGACCACTGCGATAATTTTACTATTGCTGAAAATGGTTTTGAGCGCACCATCGTCTCCTTTAATATTCGGCATTGTCCCACCTATCTTAGAACAGAGTTTCGTTTCCCATAAAGATGAAGTGTAACCTAATTTGGCATCGACTTTTAACTGCAGCTTTAGCCACTCTGGAGAACTAGCAGCAATGTTTAACTTTTCTATCGGAAAAACAGTTATTGCAAATCCTAATCAATCCCTGGGTATCTCTAGGAAAATTTACCCAATGGTTGCCCCTAAATCCTGTCACTTTAGTTACCTTAAAACCTGATGAATTATCTTAGTATTATCATTCCGACTCTTAATGAGGGGTTAAGAATTGCAGCAACGTTAAAACAGATAGGCCCAGGAGTAGAAATTATTGTTGTCGATGGGGGAAGTACCGATAAAACTACAGAAATAGCCGAACAATTGGGAGCAAAAGTAATTATTTCTTCTATTAAAGGTCGTGCCTTCCAGATGAATTTAGGAACCAAAATAGCGAAAGGAGATATTTTATTATTTCTGCATGGAGATACTTTACTCCCCCAAAACTATCAAGAACAAATTATCAATACTTTATCCCAATCTGGGATAGTAGCGGGGGCTTTTGAATTAAAAATTGATGGAGAGGAAAAAACCCTGCGTTTAGTGGAAAAATTAGTTAATTGGCGTTCTCGCTGGCTTTCCCTTCCCTACGGAGATCAAGGAATATTTTTAAAAGCCTCAATCTTGACTGATTTAGGCGGGTTTCCTGAGTTGCCAATTATGGAAGATTTTGAATTAATACAAAGATTGAAAAAAAGGGGTAAGATAGCCATAGTTTCTGCTCCGGTGATTACCTCGGCAAGACGTTGGCAAAAATTAGGAGTTGGCAAAACCACCTTAGTTAATCAATTAGTTATTATTGGTTATTATCTAAAAATTCCACCGCGCTTGTTGAAAAAATTTTATCGTTTATGGTAATTAGGGAGAACTGCCGCTAGATTCTGATTACTTCTGGGAGTCTCTCGATAAAAATTTTTGTCTCCCGAAGTACCGATCGATAGGATAATTGATCATTGGAACATCTGCTCTGAGAATATGTCTCTCGATCGCCGTCAATTTCTTTATTTCTTAGGTGCTACCCTTGGCACAGCCACTCTTGCCGGTTTTAACCGTGCCGCTTTTGCCGCTACTGGTCCCTATCGTCTCATTGCCCTACCCTATAGCTATGATGCCCTAGAACCTTATATTGATAAGGAAACGATGCAATTTCATCACGATAAACACCATGCAGCCTACGTTAATAATCTCAACACGGCAGTGGCCAAATATCCAGAATTGCAGAAAAAAACAGTAGTAGAATTAGTTAAAAATCTTGACTCTTTACCCGCCGATATTCGCACCACTGTCCGCAATAATGGCGGCGGTGATCTTAATCATACAATGTTCTGGCAGATTATGTCCCCCGATGGCGGTGGCGAACCAAAAGGAGAAATAGGGACGGCAATAATCGCTAATTTTGGCAGTTTCGAGGAATTTAAAAACGCTTTCAACCAAGCAGGTACTAAACTTTTTGGTAGTGGTTGGACATGGTTGGTTTTAAATAAGTCAGGAGAACTGGAAATTATCAGCACTGCTAACCAAGATAGCCCCCTAATGATGGGGTTACAGCCAATTATGGGCAATGATGTTTGGGAACACGCCTATTACCTAAAATATCGTAATCAACGGGCTGAGTATTTAAAACAGTGGTGGAATGTGGTTAACTGGGAGGAGGTAAATCGCCGCTATCTTCAGGCAAAAGCTTAACGATGACAACTTTTACGGTAACAGTTCCCGCTACCACTGCTAATATTGGGCCCGGCTTCGATTGTCTCGGAGCGGCCTTAACTCTATATAATCAGTTTACTTTTACCCTGCTGCCAGAAACCACAGCTAACCCCGTCAGCATTATTGTCAAGGGGACTGAATCAGCTAAAGTTAGCCAAGGGGCTGATAATTTAATCTACACTTCTTTTTTGCAAGTTTATCAAAAAATAGGACAGAATCCGCCCCCCATCGCCATCGAGATCGGTTTAGGGGTTCCCCTGGCTAGAGGTTTAGGTAGTTCTGCTACTGCTATTATCGGTGGGTTAGTGGCTGCCAATCAATGCGCTGGCAGTCCTTTATCTATGGGGGAAATCGAAGCATTAGCGATCGCATTGGAGGGACATCCAGATAATGTGGTGCCAGCTTTGCGGGGCAACTGTCAGCTATCGGCAGTTGATAGCACAAATTGGGCTATTTGTCAAGTATTTTGGCAAAAAAATCTCATTCCCGTCCTAGCGATTCCCGATTTTGAACTGGCTACGGCAAAAGCTAGGGCGGTTTTGCCCGAAAAAATTAGCCGTCAGGAGGCAATTTTCAATATTTCCCGCTTGGGTTTATTATTGCGGGGATTGGAGACGGGTAACGGCGATTGGCTGAGAATTGCCCTAGAGGATAAACTGCATCAACCCTATCGCCAATCTTTGATCCCGGGTTACGAAAAGGTGAAAAAAGCCGCCATTAATGGGGGTGCTTACGGGATGGTAATTAGTGGCGCAGGTCCCACCCTCTTAGCTTTAACTAACCCCGACAATGCCCAAAAAACAGCCACAGAGATGACCAATGCTTGGGAGGAATTGGGAATTAACTCCAGTGCCAAAATTTTGGCTTTAGATACCCTAGGAGCCCAAGTAAATTGTTAAGATTCCCTGGCAGCGGGGAGATTTTATCAGTGAACAGTAATCAGTGAAAAGATAGCACTGTTACTGCCAGCTATATACTGATCACTGAACAATCCCACTGATATAGTCATTTCAGATAAGTCTGATACAGTCTAGAGCTGAACTCTGGGATTGATATTCTCAATCTTAATTGAAATGACTATACATTGAGCCTTTACATTGACGGTGAGCTGAGTCGAACCGCCGAACCGCCGAACGGTCTTCACCCCGACATTTGAGATAAAATTAAGTAAAAAGCTATGAGAAGTCAGTCATCAGTTTTTTCTCCCTGATCCCCACTCCCCCTAGTCTTGCCACTTATGACCGTAGGATCCAGCTTACAACAGTTAAAAATAGCTTCATCGGGAAGATTACCCAGCAGTTACGGGGTCTATTTTAAGAATACCCTGGTGGCCCTCTGTCATGCTCTTGAAGATCATATCTTGCAAACTGGCAGCCCAGACAGTACAAATAAACCACTGGTCTTAGTCACCTTTCAACAGGGTAAATGGTATTTACAGGAAGCTGAGCGCTATTTAGATATTGCTCGCTCTTCTCGTCATATTGCGATCGCTGCTGTGGCCGATAGTGGTTTTTCTGAGCATAAAACCGGCAGTTTAGAGAATGTTTCGCTAGTAAACTTAGATAATAGCGATAGTTTGGTGAATGAGTGGAATTTAATCATTCTTTCCCCCGATTACGCCTCCATGGTACTCTGTCATGAGTTATCCCCAGAAGAATACCGGTCCGATAGTCAACCCCAAATAGACACGGAGCGAAAATTCTACGGTTTATGGACATTCGATCGCGATTTAGTCGAAAAAGCCGCTAGGATCTTAATTGAGCGTCTGCATCCCTATAATCCTAGTCTAGCGGCCGATTTAAGCAGACAACAGCAGGAAATTAGTCAAAATATTAATCCCATTCCCACGGATTTAACGGGAATAGTCTCTCGCATTGTCACCTATCTGCAAACCAGTCAACAGCAGTTAGTCACCGTCAGCAGACAAGCGCGAGAATTAAGCGACTTAGAAGGACAAGCATCCCGTTTAAATAAAAATTTAGCCGCGAATAAACTGCAAGCTTTTCTAAGAATGGCTCAAAAAGTCGATGAAAGAGATATTGATAATCCCCTCGCTTCCCTACAGGTGGCCGCTTTAGCGGAAATGTTGGGACAATTGCTCGATTTACCCACCCTGAGATTACGACGCTTACGATTAGCAGGTTTATTATACCGCATCGGTCTAGCGGAGGCTCCGATCGAAGTTTTTAGACAGCGTGCCAGTCAGTTAGAGGGAGCAAATGCGTTATTTTGGCGGGATAGATCGGTTTTAGGAGCGCAATTACTCGCCACTATGCCCGAATTAGCTCCAATTCAACAGATTATTTACCATGAGTTTGAATACTGGGATGGTAGCGGCGTTCCCAACGGCTTAAAAGGGGAAGAAATCAGCCTAGAGTCGCGAATTTTAGGATTATCAGCCTATTTTCAGGAATTAACTCAACCGCGAGGCGACCGACTAGCTCTAGATTTAGGAGAGTCCCTAGAACGTTGTCAAAATTATAGCGGGATTCGTTTCGATCCCGCTTTGGTAGAAAAATTAAGTTCGGTAATTCGTCTGTGCGAAATGGGATGGATGCAATTACCCGATCGCCCTAGTCAAGTCCCCGCCGTCTGGTTAGAATCAGTTTAGATTAGACTCCGATTAAACTCTGCATCGCTCGTCCCATATTAGCCAGTTTAAAAGCTGCCATGGCCGCGGTCGGTTCATAGCCGCAATGTACCATACAATCGGCACATTGAGGATTGCCACTGGCCCGACCGTAGTTATCCCAATTGGTTTCTTCTAAAAGTTCCCGAAAGCTTTTGTAATGTCCTTCGTTGAGCAGATAACAGGGTTTTTGCCATCCTAAAAGACTATAGCTAGGACTACCCCAAGGAGTGCATTCGTAGTCCTGTTCACCGATGAGAAAATCGAGAAAGAGAGGATTATGGTTAAAATTCCACTTTTTCTGGCCTGATTTCCAGGGTGAGAGAATTTCTCGGAATAAAGCTCTGGTTTGCTCCCGTTTTAAGAAACTGTCTTGATCCGGGGCCCACTCATAACTATAACCAGGGGAAATCATCATACCATCGATGCCCAAAGTAGCGAGAAAATCGAAAAATTCCTGAATTTCTCGCGGTTCTGTGCCTTCAAAAACCGTGGTATTAGTAGTAACCCGAAAACCTCTCGCTTTCGCCACTTTAATCCCTTGTACTGCCTTATCGAATACTCCCTCTCGATCCACACAGCGATCGTGATGTGCTTTTAAACCGTCCAGATGGACACTAAAGGTAAGATAGGGTGAAGGAGTAAATTTATCCAGGCTTTTCTCCAATAACAGAGCATTGGTACAGAGATAGACGAATTTTTTTCTGTCCACTAACCCCTTGACAATTTCATCGATTTGTGGGTGTAAAAGCGGCTCGCCCCCGGGGATAGAAACCACGGGAACCCCGCATTCTTCCACCGCTGCGAAACATTCTGCTGGGGTGAGATGATTACGGAGGATTTCCGGGGGATGTTGAATCTTACCGCAGCCAGTACAGGCTAAATTACAGCGAAATAGGGGTTCTAGCATTAAAACTAAGGGAAAACGCTTTTTTCCTGCTAGACGCTGTTTCAAGATATAGGAAGCAACCACTAAAGCTTGTTGTAGTTGGACAGCCATTTGCTCACACCAATAGGATTTTAAGTCATTATAGACTGTTAGCAGGGCATCAGGGCCTAGGGGCCTAGAAAATGGCAAGATAAATAAAAGCTGATGGCTTTTTTGGCTGTTGACTTGATTATCGGATAGATTAAACCCCTTGCCTGATTAAGTCCTATCAGTGATCAGTCTTTTTATTTATCTCATTAATTAGCCCTTATGATCTTGTTAGGTGGCTTAAGTCTCCAATGATGACCTTAGCACAAGGTTATCTGTAAGTAACGCCAGATCGGGGGGGCAGAATACGCATATATGACTTTCGGGTAATGATTCGGTAGTAGTGCCGTAGCCCTCTTGCTTACCTGGTATGAATTGTGTAAAATATTTATTAATAAAAATAATTGGAATCCGATCAGTCTTTTTAAACCTCTAGCTTGATCATGACTTTTCTGATAAATATCTTTTTCTGGCTCCTGTCTGGCTTACTCAAATATCAGTCTAGCACCGAACAAAATACCCCCCTAGTTCACCTCTATTCCCCCGTCCTAATTGTGGTTCTTACCATAGGATCAAGAATGGGGCTCTTCTGGTTTTCGTGTGTTAATTTTTGTTATGAATTAAAGCAAGCAAACTGCTTAAGTCGAAGATGTTCAAAATTGGTAAATCCATAACTCATTCTTTTAATAAGCTTTATTTTGGTATTCATTCCCTCAATTAATCCGTTGGTTGTATGATTTTCAAAGTAAGGTTTTTCGGCAGGTAGTATGCTAAGGACTCTTTGCTTATCCTGAAAACCTTACGCTTCAAGTCCAATATTTGTGATTGCATAACAAGTACCGAAGAACCCAAAGTAATTACAAATACCTGGCAAATGCTTCTGGATCATGCTGGCACTACTTTGATATAATATCCCGCCTATTCTTATCCATTTTTCCAATTTTCTCTCAGCACCTCTGAACGTTCTACTACTTTGATAAATT
>JAADBR010000174.1 GCA_009995705.1 Microcystis aeruginosa W13-11 | reverse complement strand
TATTAATGACCCACATCATGACAGACATTAGGACGGTGGATAAATCCGCTCGCGTCGCTTTTCCGACCCGTGTTGAAACGACGGGGCTACCAAGCTCCCGTCTTTTTTCGTGTGAGCTTATCTCCTTGCAATAATCTGTCCAATAAGGTTTTAATTCCTTTTCTTTGGAAGTTGAGTCCACTTCCGATGTCTTTGACGATCTCCGCTTCTGGGTAGAATGAACGCAGGAAGGTTGTTTGTCTTTCCAGATCATCTCGCTGCTTGACTGAACTGACTCGGCAGTAGCAAACAAGGGAAGTTCTAGCTGCACCGCTAATGTAGGACTGGACATCATACAATCGTTGTCCAGCTTCGTTTTTGATGCTTTTGATCTTCCCTTCGTCGGCATATTTCATCAATGTATTAGGATGGAGTTCTAAGATTTCGACTGCTTTTCTCAGTGGAACAAACATTCGCTTAATTAGTAGCGTATGTAAATGTATGTTAACAAAACATTAGCTAATTGTCAACCTCCCGCAATCCTAAACCGAGGACTGTTCCTAAACCAGGTCTTTCGGCATTAGGAATCTCTTGAGTTGTATCTAAGTTCAGTGATGCGATGGGATCGATTGTCATGGTGGGGACGTTGAGACGTTGAGTAAAATACTCGTCTAGTTGCGCTAAACCGCCCCCGGGACCGGCTAAAAGTAACTGGACAATTTCCATTTCCAGTTCATCACTTTGGTTAAGATAGAAATTAATCGATCGCCGCAATTCATCGGTTAATTCCCCTAAAACCCGCATCAGGGCCGCAATCCCGGCGGTAGTAAAGGTTCTGGAAGCACCGGTATTGGTGTCAAGACTATTAAAGGCAGTGGTCGGGATTGTCATCCCCAAAAGAATCTCAGGACTGCGGGGGGTGGGCAAATTCATCGCCCTGGAAATGGCGTTTTGTAGCTGGAAAGTGCCGATGGGGACAGTGCGGGAAAATTGGGGAACGCCGTCCACCACGATGGCAATTTCCGTGTTATCAAATTCTATATCGACAATAACGGTAGCTTCATTGGAACTAAACTGTCGCAACTGATCGCGAATCGTCCGAATTAGGGAAAAACTATTAATTTCTAGCACATCTACCTGTAATCCTGCCCGTTGCAGGGTCTCCAGATAGGCATCGGTGATCTCCCGACGAGTAGCTACCAGTAAAACCTGCACCTTTTCGATGCCGTCTTCATCCTGAAAGTAGCCCAGTTTTTGGTAGTCGATATCCACTTCCTCCCGCGGATAGGGAAGGTATGAATTAGCTTCATGATTTAAGACCAGATCGCGCAATTCCTCATCGTCCAATTCCGAGGGAATAGGGATAATCCGGATAATTGACTCGCGCATGGGGACAGCAGTAGCGACTCGTTTGCTAGTAATTTTATTTTCCTTGAGGACTTCTTGGATTAATTCCGCTAAAGCGACGGAATCGACGATTTTTCCCTCCTCAAAGATGCCTTCTGGGATATCCGACGAACAACATTTAACTAATTTATAATTTTGTTTCTGTTTGACGATCTGAGCCACGTTAAGGCGCTCTGGGGTAATCTCTAACCCAATACCTTGAGTTTTTTTTGTCAATAACTTCTTAAAAAAACTTACCATACATTTTCCAGGGCAGCCCTAAGGGAATTGGTGATCAACAAAGCCAATAATCTTGATCTTTTCACCTGATTTTATTTAGTATCGATCAAGGCAGTAAATCAGTCTATAAACGATCCTAACTGGATAATTTGCCCAGAACAGGTGAAAATCAAGGGAGAGAGAAGCTATTTCTGCACTAATATTAACCTGATGATCTGTGTTCAGACCGAGGTTAATCCTAACTGGATAGGAGGAGAGGAAGCAGCTATTAATGATGATATTGTAATCAATTTCGGTGAAAGAACCAAGTCCAAGCTAAAAATTGGTCATTGTCCCCCCCTTCTGCTCCACTAGATCAAGTCAGCTTTCCCTAGTTAGAGTACCCAAATATCTCGAGAAAAATTCAAATTTTCTCGACACTATTTTTTCTTGACTCCTAGAAATAGGCGATCAAATGCTTCTGACGGGCGTGATTTTCGCGTATAATTAGGAGTTTGCACAGTGACAAAAAAAGTTAAGGAGCGAGTTCGATGGCGCGAATGTACTATGATGAGGATGCCAATTTAGACTTATTAGCGGGGAAAACGATCGCTATTATTGGTTATGGTTCCCAGGGTCATGCCCACGCATTAAATCTCAAGGATAGTGGCGTTAATGTGATTGTTGGTCTATATCCCGGCAGTAAATCGGCCATCAAAGCCAAAGAAGCCGGTATTCCGGTTTATGATGTGGCCGAAGCCGCTAAAATTGCCGACTGGATCATGATCCTCTTACCAGATGAAGTGCAGAAAACGATTTATCTAAACGAAATTGCCCCGAATTTAAGCGCAGGCAAGGTGTTATCTTTTGCCCACGGCTTTAACATTCATTTTGGTCAAGTGGTTCCCCCGGAGAATGTCGATGTGGTTATGGTCGCCCCCAAAGGACCGGGCCATCTCGTCCGTCGCACCTACGAACAAGGTCAAGGGGTCCCCTGTTTATTCGCCGTCTATCAAGATGCTACCGGCCAAGCACGCGATCGAGCAATGGCCTACGCTAAAGGTATCGGTGGCACTCGGGCCGGGGTTTTGGAAACCACTTTCCGCGAGGAAACAGAAACCGACCTTTTTGGCGAACAGGCAGTATTATGCGGCGGTTTAAGTGCTTTAATTAAAGCTGGCTTTGAAACCCTCGTGGAAGCTGGTTATCAGCCCGAATTAGCCTATTTTGAGTGTTTACACGAGGTAAAACTGATCGTCGATCTGATCGTCGAGGGTGGTTTAGCTAAAATGCGCGATAGTATTTCCAATACGGCCGAGTACGGTGACTATACTCGCGGTCCGCGGGTGGTGACGGAAGCGACTAAGGCCGAAATGCGGAAAATCCTCCGGGAAATTCAATCGGGACAATTCGCCCGAGAGTTTGTCCTCGAAAATCAAGCAGGTAAACCTGGTTTCACCGCTATGCGTCGTCAAGAAGCAGAACATTCGATCGAAGAAGTCGGCCAGGATCTGCGGGCAATGATGAGTTGGCTAAAACGCTAGTTCTCTTTTTTTTCGGTGCGGGGTTGGAGGCAACCGGGCAATTCTTGCCTTTGCGTCCGTCCCGACACCCGACCCCCCAAAAGGAAAACTTCCTACCTAGTAGATCGCCTCCCGTGATTTGACCAAACCAATCGCCCGTAAACCGGCAATGACACCACAACCGATCACCATACCGACGAGGGAACGAATCAGATTTTCTATGGGAATGATCGGAATTAAAGCGATCCAGACTTCTTCGGGCCAGTTAAAAATCGAGTAGGTAATGGCGACAGCCCCTAAATGGGAGAGGCCGCTGGCGGTCCAAGTCCCGCCAAAAATTCCCGCAGCTACTAGGGCAAAATTGCTACCTTTGATCCAATGGGTAAAAAGAGTCCGGGTCGGTAGGATAAATAATACCAAAGCCGACCAATCGACGAAAGCCCCGGCAATAAAGACTCGTGGCGAAATACCGTTCAGTCCGATCGCCCGGTTAGCGTAGATAAACAGGGGAATCAGAAAAATTAACGTCAATCCTAACCACCAATAACGGCGTTTTTTGCCTAAAACCATCGTTCCGGCCACAAAACTGGATATAATTGCCCCAAAGACCGAAATAGCGGGAATTCCTGCCGTGTAGGGAGCAAGAAAAGCCCCAATTAAGGACCCAATGCCACTAGCGATCGCACCAGCGATCGGGCCAAGTAACCAACCCAAGAGGGGAAAAACCGCTTGACTGAGGGGCATACTACCGCCGGAAGCGAGGACAATGGAGAAGGGAATAAAAGAAAGGGTAGTGACAATGGCCGCTAAGACGACAATATAGGCGATCGGCGCACCATCAATAGCGGCACTACTGACAGCTTCCACTTTGCGTTCTTCCCCTTCGGGGATAATATCTAGGGTCATAGTTGCAAGGGTAATTCCAACTTTTCTATCATCCTCTGGTTTGATCTTCTTCGGGGAGTTAATGACCAACGTTATCAGCTTGGACGCACTTATAGTTATACCAAATTAAATTGTATTCAGTGCAGATAGAGCATCAAGGATGAAGGGAAATCCCGTGAGAGAAGCAACCCTCTGGGGTGTCAACTTCTTAAACAATTCATCTACTTTGACTTACAATTCCTCTAAAGTTTTAAAGCATGACCATTTGATTTCTTTTTTCAGTTATTCCCATACTCTCTCTATTGGATTCAGTTCGGACTAGAAACGTTGAATCCTGTAATAAAACTTTACATTGACAAGCATAATACCCCTTTACAGGAATTGCTTCTATCGTTTTTCCTCCTTCTTTCCAGTCATGACCTTGACCAAAATGGATGAGGATTCCGACCAGCTCTGTTGTGATACTATTCAGACCAGAGAATAGTTTTACTTGATGCCATCCCTAGGACTATAGTAGTTTACTGGTTAAGCTAATTATTGTTGAGTCAATGGGAAATAAAGCTCGCGCATTCTCTATTCCTTTTTTGGCAACTAAACGCTTATTTAATTCAACAATGACTTTCTCAAACGGACTTGTTTCTCTAATTTTGCTTGCCTTAGAAAATGTGGATAAATTTACATTAATTCCTTGAAGTATCATTCGACTGCATAAGTCCCTCATACTGACGATGCTTTTATCTAAAGCAAAACCAATCCAACAGGACAAAAATGTAAAAGTGTCTAAAGCGGGGTAGTCATTGTTAGGCAGTGGTTTGAGAAGCTCTTTTATGAGTTTTGAAAAATTCGTCATCAGGGCAAACTACCTATTGTGAGGGGAATAAGTTGTCTAGATTCTATCTATAATAGCATTTTTTGTCTGACTTTTCTCAACGTTCAACACTTCTGGAAAAAAAGTTGACAATATCTCTTATTTTATTTAGGAACTACCTCCTAAATAAAAGCCTAGCGAAAACATGATTAAGATGCCAATAATAAATAAGATAGGCTAGGAAAACCCCGCAAATAAAACAAGACAAGCTGGGAAAGAAATCAGAGTTCCACCAACGAAAAAGATACCCACAAAAAGAAGTAGCGGTACTTTAATAGGATGGGTCATTAGTTGATACAATTTACTAAGAAAACCCAATAAATTATCAAAAATTTGGGGTTTAAACCTTTGAGAAACTTTTTTCCTAAGATAATTTTCAGCATCAGAGTTTAGAGGATAAATCACTTGAAAGGTTTGGGGTTTATAAATTTCTTCAATCTGATAAGTCCATGCAATTAATTTGTTTTTCTTTTTTCTTCTTTCTGCCAGTTGATTGATCATAATAACCGTACAGGTTAGATCATGAGGAATCACTAAACAAGGATTTTTTTCTTTTAATAATGCTTGAAATTGCGGCAATTTTAAAGCATCATTATGACGGGTGTTAGAATTATCATACAAGTGGGGTTGTCCGATAGATTTTCGATCAAAAGGGTTGAAAGTTGGCTTGTTATTAGTATTAAACCATGCCAATAAATCCGTTAATTTTCCTAATCCTTGCGCTATAAAATAACGATATAATAATACTTCTTCTCTTTCGCTATTTATCCCTTTACTAATAACAGCAATAATTGACCAAGCCTCTTTTTTATTTTTAACTTCTCGACCGATTATAACAAATTTTTCTTTTTCAGGCAAGTTTTGAGGAAAGCAAGGAATTTTTAATAATTCCTCATCAATGGCTTGATAAACCACATCGGGAATCGGTTCTAAGGTACAATTCATAAAGTCTTCTTCGGTGTAATCTTCCACCCACCACAAAACTTGTGAAGATTGTACTTTAACTCCTGTACTAAATTCGTGAATCTCAATAATACTCATGATTTTTTGTCAAAAGTAAGGATTATTGCTTAGTGTTTATGTACTAAAAAAATAGCGATCGCCCTAAAATGAGTCTCTATTCAATCTTTTATCGTAGGATCGGGGGGAAGTTATGCAGGGGAGCAGTTAAATAATACAATTTTATTTTTGTTCACGACGAAGTTGGATGACTAAATCGATGATAGTTTGATCTAATTCTATTAGGTGAAAGTAGGATAAAACTTGTTGAGCTTGATGAAAGGTGGTTTCATCCTCAAATCCAATCAAGACTTCTGCTTTAGTAATGATAGAAATACAAGCATCATTTTTATGTTTTTTAAGATAGCTGGTTGCTGCTGAAACTCCATTAAAATGGTCAATCAGAATACAAGAATCTATCAGTTTTTTCATGACCATTCCTCTCGAATTTTCTGTTGATATTCTAACCCATCTCCTTTTGTCCATATTCCTTGAGTATTTTCTAAAAGCGTTTCAAAATCGGAAGAAGATTCAGCTATATCTTCTTCGACGACCTCAATATTAATGTTCAGCTTTGTTCCTTCTTTGAAGGGTAAATTAGAGAGAAGGATTTGCTGAGAGTTATCAAGGGTTATCTGAGTTTGATAGGAAGTCATAAGATTAAGCTATTTAAAGATAGTTAAAATCATTATAGCAGAATTCAGAATTATGAGGTCGGAAGTCGGAAGTAAAAGCTATACATAATTAACTTCTTAATCAATTAACTGTACCTCATAAATTGGGAAATGTTATATATAACTTTGATAGTTCTTTTTGCTGAATACCGAATTTGAATTGATTTTCTCCCGTCTAATTGATAATAATATTAAGTGCAGATAGACTTTAATTTTCCTCAATCAGGTGGTGATTCGGTAGTAGTGATGGCGGTTTAATCCTTTGCTTTGCTGTGCATTGTAGTCATGGATAAAATACCAAACAGCTCCAACGTGATTCTCCATTTTTTTAGAGAAAGATAGACTCTCTCTCACCAGCCGAGAAATCCTTTGTCGAAAGGTATTATTTAATCTTTCAATAGGATTAGTTTGACCAGTTTCT
>JAADBR010000173.1 GCA_009995705.1 Microcystis aeruginosa W13-11 | reverse complement strand
ACTCTGCAATGGTGTTAGCTGTTTTTCAATAAATAAAAGTTTGGCAAAATAATCTGCTGGGAGTAGCTCGTTAAGTATATATACTCACATCATCAAGTGCTGAATGTGGGTTCTAATTATCAGACTAGACTTTACAGTCTGATTTTTTAGTCTAAACTCCAGTTAGCAATAATCGCCCCTAAAATACTCGCCTTGACCACCTCGACTAATCCTGCCCTAAGCGCCACTACTGAGACGACCATTTCCGTTAAATTGCCAAAGGTGGCGTTGAGCAGACCGACTAGGGTCGGGCCAATAATGGCGGCAATGACTTCCGTTGCTTGTTGCAATGAAGGCCGCCGTTGGGAACGATCGCCAAAGCAGAGAGGACAAAGACGAGGACAGGTGATAACTTCAGCCACTCAGCAGCAAGAGCAAAAATTTGTTTTTAGCTGACATGGGGGGAGTCCTCTTGACCGTCTTGGGGTAGTTGAGGAGGCGAACTCGTTTGAGGCGGGGGTGTCCAGTCGATTTTTTTGCCAGCGATCGCTCCTAAGCTCCGACCGATCTCGGCCCCCGCTGCACCAGCGACTAACTTGCCGATCGCCCCTCCGACCAAAGCAATTCCTGTTTCCCCGACAAAACTACTTCCTGTCTTGATCGTCCAATCTCTCACGTCTGTCTGTTCGGGCGAGACTTCCTGAGACGGCTTTCCTTGCCGCTCCACTTGTTGATTTAAGGCAACTGCCGTATCTTCTCCTAACTGTCCCCCCAAAACCTCTCCGGCCAGAGCGCCTACCATGCCGCCCGCAGGCCCAGCGATGACCGTCCCCACAATTGCGCCCCCCGCAGTGCCAAGGGTTTCACCGAGCTTCTCGCCGCTTTTCTTGCTCAGATGTTCCGCGATCTCGATCGGATTTGCTCCCCTCTGAGCCTTGTCCGGCTCTGGGTGGACAATTTCGTGGGTGACATCATAGCCTAACTTTGCTCCAGTGGCGCTGCCAGCAAAAGCGCCCACTTGAGCACCCAAAACCGCCCCCCCCGGTCCGAGCGCCGAACCGATCGCCCCGCCGATCATTCCACCGGCCACTTGTCCCGCCGACATCCCCAGAAAAGCACCACCCACGGCCGCTGGATCCACTGCCTGGCTGATCTGGCCAGCGATTTGCCCAGTAGCTGAGACGACGGACTCTGCGGTTGCCGTTGCTGTTTGCAGGGCGGTCTGTCCCACTTGATTGGCTTGTTCAGCCAAGGGTTTGACCGCCGACCCGGCCGTTTCCACGAAAGCTTGGCCAGTATCTTGGGCGGCTTTGAGGAGGGGGTTAGCGGCTTCGAGAACGGAGTCGCTTGCTGTCTGCCATTGCTGGGCGGCTGCTTCGCCTGCGGTTTTTGCCGCCTTCGCTATCTGGTTCGCCACTCCGCCGGCAGCGGCCAGGAGACTGGCGGGATTGTGAGTAAATTGTTCCCCTGCTGAGGCTGATGAATCTGGATTGGTCATTACTTTTATCCTCCTGAGATTACCCCAGAACTATCGGGTTGGGTAATTATTCAGCAATTTCCACTTCTGTGGGTGCCTCGGGCTTGGTTGAAGTCTTGGCAGTTCTAATTTCTGCCTCGGCTTCTGCTACCAGATCGTTCCAGGACTCACTGGCTTCAGCTACAGTTTCTTGCACCTTCTCGAACTTTTCTAGTCCCCATTTAATGCCACTTTTGGTGAGGTCGCGGCCGGAGTCTGCTAGAGACTTTCCTACCTCTGGATTACCCAAAGCACCAATGAGAGGGGCGAGAGCCAGAGCTGCTGCCCCAACGCCCAGTGCCGCCACTGGCTCGATGCCTAACAACAAAGCTTCTAAATCCATAATCACTTACTATCTCTATACCGCTCGGTCGGCGATTTTCACTAACAGTTTAACCTGTATTATTGACTAATTGCCCAAAACTCTTTCAAGTTGACGGCACCCCTGCCTGAGAAGTGGTTTTTTCCAGGTCTGCTCGCTGCCAGCACCACCATTCCTCTGGGACTTGTCCGCCGATAGCACCGCCGATGATTCCGCCAAAAAGAGAACCTAGCGGGCCCTTGCAGAGAGCCACCCACCACAAAGCCGGCCATGCCTCCGAACGTTTTGCCGATCAATTCAGTGGCACCCAGCTCTAGAGTGGTTTGCTCCGGACTCGGCGGGGTTCTTTGCTGGCACTGGCCAGCGTTGCGCTGCGGCTCCTGTGCCGGACAGATAGCGCACGGTTTCGCCTCCTAGCTGACTGCCAACTGTTCGCCCGACGGCACTGCCTACCCCCGCACCTGGAATTAGCCCCAACGGACCTAACAGCACTCCGCCAGCGACCGCTCCCACGCTGAACCCCATTACCTGGCCGACGGAGGAGCCTCGGAGCTTGCTGCCAACTTCTTGGATTTTTCCAGTAACCGCTGCTTCCGAGAAGATTCTTTCCCCGGGCGAAGTCGTGTCATCAGTTATCGGCCTCACAGCAGTGAGCCAGTGGATGGGAGTGAGTTGTTGGAGTAGCTGACAGAACTTTTCTTGAAAGGCTTTTTCGGTTATGCCCTGGGGATCGTAGCAGACGACGATCGAGTTGATCGCCGGAGTCAAGCGAACTTCCCTGACGGCTGCCAGGGACAAAATCGAGGTGGACAGGGGTTCGTGCAAGGAGGGATAGCATCTCAGCCAAGCCAACCGCACGCGCAGGCGTACCGGGGTGGAATGGACAATTTGGAAAACGCTATCTCGAATGGGCGGGTTGCACTGGCCCCCACTTGTTCAACGTCAATCATCTTAATTAGGAGCAAGCTAAGAAGCAGAAATGGGACAGGAGCAGGAAGGGCGTTCCTGGTAGTAGGGGCAAGATCACCCCAGCAATTCCTATAATCAGGCTGGCGATGGCGATCGCCTTGAGAATTTCTTTTCCTATCCCTTCATATCCAGTCAAAAAGTTTTGCAGTTCCCCAGAGAACTGGTCCCAAAAACTCCCTAACTCGGCTTCTACGTCTTCTAGAGCGGCAGTTGGCAAGAGGGCGAGGGAATCTGCCTCTTGGACGATTGCTAAAATTGCCGCCTGCTGTTCGGACTCCGAACCGGGGTGACTCTGATAGTTGATGATCGCGCAACTTGCCGCCGGGTTGATGCGGACTTCCCCAATCCAAGCGAGGGACTGGAGGGCATAAGTCAGTTTCTCGCTATATGTGTTATCTCCAGCCAGTTTGGGGATGCCTAGGCGAAGGCGACCCGGCAGCGAGTGCAGCACTTGGCAGTCAATTTTTGGCTGGTGGGCGATCTCGCGTAGCGAGCGCGTTGCGACCGGCAGGACTTGAGCGTTGCTTACGTTAGTCTGAAGGTTTAATTCAAGGGTTGCGAGTGCTGGAGTCATTTTCTTTTCTTGCTTTCTCTACCAATCGGGATGGTCAAACATTGCTATGTCCAACTTTAAACCAAATTAATTCAGTTTGGCCTTTTAGACTGAAGGGTTTTTTGATACCCTAGAAGTGATCAAATAGCAAGGTAATCATGGAAGAGTTACTATTGTTGGGTACTGGGGCTGTGGCTGTCTTAGTTGCTGCTCCCATCGTCGGGGCTGCTGTCAACCCTGAACTGGGTAAATCCATCTCAGATTCTGGTCGCGACTTGATTAAAGGTGGCCTTAAATTTGGCATGGAAACGACGGAAAAACTGCAAAGTTCCTTTGCAGAAGCGACCGAATCGTGGAACGATCTCGTGGCCGAAGCTAAATCGGAAGTCGATACTAGGAAAGCTGCCGAGCAGCCACCTCGGGAAGTAGAAATTATTTCCGAAAGCTAACTTGAGTCCAAAAATGCCGACTGACCGACAACAATTGCGGACTCGGTGTCAGACATTGAGTTGCCAGTTGTTCGAGGATATTCAGCGGCTCTCTCCTCTGTTAGTCGGGCGACTCCTCTTGTCCCTGACAGCTTATGCACCCTGACTGCTTTACGCCCTATTCACGCAGCAGGCAGCGGACGCAATGCTGGCAGGGAACTTGAAAAACCAGATGTGGCAGATTTTCGCTTTTGGCCTTTGTTTCATTCCTTCGGTAAAACCGAGGTTCTTCACCAGACATTCACAATCAACCTCTTGCATAATTAGGGTTTGCGGCAAAAAGTTTTTCGGTGGGGGGAGGGTGTGGGGTGTGGGCTTCGACCGTGAGCTTTTGCCGAACGGGTGTAGGGTTTTACCGATTTTGAGGGGGTCAATTACCTAATTTTCAGGGAAAAAGTCCAGGAATTTTTCTCCCGATCACTCCCAGATGCGGTACTTTTTGATGGCTAAAAGGTCTAAAAGTTTTACCCAACAAGGTTTTTAGAGTTATTCAGCCAACCCTATTTAGTTGCTTATTATTCATTCTTAATTCTCCTGACTCCTAACCCTAACAACAATTTTTGATTTTTACCAGAGGTCTAATTTACTGATCCTGACTGGGCAATGGCTTGAAAAAGTCTCTGTTGAAATGTTGCCTCTGAGAGGGTGGGCGCGTAGCTAATCGCCACTGAAGCAGCATCTGGATTGATTTGGATTTCTTGCACGCCGGCTAGGGACTGAAGGCACTGGCGCAACTGCTCGGCATAGGAGAGATCCTGGCGCAGGCGAGGAATCCGCAGTCGCACCCGCCCAGCAATAGCATGGATGATTTCGGTATCTGTGGGCAGGCTTGCTGCAGATGGAATTTTCTGGCGTACCTTGGGCGAGATACAGAAGCCTTCTTGGGCTTCTAGATAACTAAGCAAGTCCACCAAGTCATTGTGTACGGCGATTAGGCGATCACGCCCTTGCAGCTGCTCAACTCGCTCGGCGCTGTCGATGACCTGGATCGTTTTGATGACATTCTGATACATAGGGCGATCTTTTTGGATATCGTCCCTCAGTTCTGCGGCAAATTGATAGAGCGAGATAGCTTCAAGCTCAGGGTAGATCGATTCAGCTTGCCCAAAGACTTTAACGAATGTCTGTCCCAGAGATCTCTGTTCTGAGAAGGAAAAATAGAAAGTGTCTCCAGCAAAGTCCTCGCGGTTGGCAAAAGTCCTGATAATTTTGCTAATCAGTTCGATCGCCTTTTTGTCTCTGGTGTAGGGACCGTATCGATAGACGTACCAGTACCAGCCGAAGAATTTCACCAGGACATAGAGTAGTTCCAAGGCTTCGGGAGAACCGATTTCATCGGTTTCGGGATATTCCCGTTTGAAAAATTCCAACTCTTGCTGATTGATGATGTCGTCAAGTCGGACTTGCAATTCCTGAGCGGCGAACAAGAAGGGGTTAATATACAGAGCGGCGATCTGATTTCGTTTCTGCGTTCTTTCCTCCTTTTGTTGCTCGCTCCAAGTCCAAACTGTCCAGACAGCTGTGGCAGTTGCCGAAAGTACCGATAAGATGATGCCCAGTGTTGCTTCCATGTTCCACTATTCCAATATTTATTAGCTTGGAGATTAGATTCTCAGTTGCAATCTTGCCCACTTAGCTCGATAGGCAGTCTCCCCCTGAGATAGATGTCAGTATTTATAGTAATAAGGTTTGTCAAGAGCCGCCGGATTATCTGCGGCAAATGGCTGATTGCCGATCAATTGGATCGGCAAAAGGCCCACTACAGTTAGCCCATTTAACAAAATCAATGTCAAAAATGACAATAGCGGCGAATATTGTGCCGGCTCCCGCAGCAAAGGCGATTACAGCCATTATCATCTGATTTTTCTTCACCCTAGCTCCTTAATTGGGCTAATTGGAGTCTGAATTGCTTTTAGAGAATACCTCCTTCGGGGTACGATAGTCAAGGCATTGTCGAGGACGATTGTTAATAAACCTCTTGTAAAAATCAAAAATCTTCCCTTAGTCGAGGGAATCAACAATAAATTTAAACTAAGAAAACTGAGAGGTTATGGCTTGAGACACTTTCAGAATTTTTGGGTTAGAAGTAAGTTGTCTTAGCCTCTTGTCTGTTGATTTAACATAAACAGTAACGAATATCCAAAAATCTTAATCTTAAATTAAATCAGCCTTAAACTCAATTTAAAGCTAACCAGCTATGAAAACTATAGTTTTGATAGCTCTATCCTATGAAAAGCCTACAAAGTTATATCGATGAAACTCCTCCTCGTCCCCTAAGTTTGATGCAATGGCGCATCTGGATTTTGGCGGCTACTGGCAAGTTTTTTGAAGGCATGGTCATCTTTCTGACTGGAGTTGCTATTCCCTTAATTGAGCAAGATTTTAATCTAGCATCAGCCCTAAAAGGTTCAGTTGCTGCCGCAACGCTTTTGGGGATTTTGGTGGGGGCTTCCCTATTCGGAAATTTAGCCGATCGCCTGGGACGAAAGTTAGTTTTCGTATCTGAAATGGCGATTTTTACTGTTTTTGTCAGTTTAACAGCGATCGCTTGGAATATTCCCTCTCTGATTTTCTTTTTATTTTGCGTCGGGGTTGCTCTTGGGGCAGACTATCCCACAGCCCATCTGATCATTTCTGAGTCAATTCCTAGTAGTTTTAGGGGCAGAATGGTATTAGGGGCTTTTGCTTTTCAATCAATTGGCTCCCTAGGCGGAGTTTTAATCGGATTACTGGTACTGCGGATTAACCCTGAAGTAGGAGCTTGGCATTGGATGTACGCCAGTTTAGTTATTCCAGGAATTATTGTTTTTTTATTGAGGACAGGAATCCCAGAAAGCGCCCATTGGTTAATATCTCACAATCGCCAAGAGGATGCTCAACGCTCTGCTAAAGTTTTACTGCAACGCCCAGTTGAGCTTGCGGACTTAGTAGAGAGAATCGGCCAGCAACGCCAGCAAAAATACAAGCTTTTGTTTTCCCTTCGCTATCTCAGGGCAACTATATTAGCGGCTGTTCCTTGGTTTTTGCAGGATCTAGCCACCTACGGCATTGGTATTTTTACCCCGACGATTTTAGCAACCCTATTTACCAAAACTCAGCCTAATTTTATTTTCAAAGATATGGTGGCAGCGGAAGGTTCTGGAGCAATCGATCTGTTCTTACTGATTGGGTAAGGATTCAGGTCATACAAAACGCTGAAAGCCTTAATTTTCGTGCTTATTGAGAATAAAACTGTTAGTTTAGCGAGTTCTGAGATTTTAGAAGCCGCTCTGTGACTGCATTTGAGACACCTGAATCCTTACCTGATTGGATTTCTTGCCTCGATCCTTTTGGTTGATAAAGTCGGACGGATTCCCTTACAAATTGTAGGCTTTATTGGCTGTGGCTTAGGATTAGGAATCGCTTCCCTAGCGGCAGAAACTATTCCTGAAGGTCATCAATTAAAAGTATTTCTTATATTTGGCGGCTTTATCATCTTTAATTTTATGACAAATCTCGGACCCAATGCCATGACCTATGTTTTAGCGGGGGAGATATTTCCCGTACAAATTCGTGGGTTAGGTGCTGGTTTTGCCGCCTCTTTTGCTAAAGTCGGAGCGGTTACTACTGCTTTTTTCTTTCCGATTCTCAGGGAACAAATTGGTACGTCTAACCTTTTACATGGTTTAGTTATCACTTCTCTTTTTGGGGCGTTGGTTACTTTTATCTTTCGCATTGAACCCAATGGTAAAAGTTTGGAAAACTTTTAGGACAATGACCACAATGATCAGAAACTATTACGCCCCATTCTGAAGACGAGTCGCAGTGGCGATACCTCGACTTAGTTCAACTCATTTTGAAAGGATTTTGCGTTGTTTCAGCGATCTAGAGATTCGTTAAAGAATTTTAACCCCTCTAGGTGCAAGGGTTTTAATGTCATGAAACCTTAAAATGAGAATTGCTGCTGACCGCAAAAGTTCTTGACTATTGCAGTCCCTATGAGTTATCTTCTAGTCGGCACAGTGCCAGCGGACTTCAAACTTAAACTGGCTCTTAGTTAAGGAGATAAGTGACCATGAGTCAATCAGAAAATACTACGATCGCCAAGAAGGGTGCTATCGAATCTGTCCTAGTATTTGATGGCATAGATGATTATGTGCAGTTACCCGCAGTCAACACGGACTATTCCCAAGGATTTACTGTAGAAGCTTGGGTTCAGTACAAAAGTTTTCGCTCCTGGTCACGAATTATTGATTTCGGCAATGGACGGGGAAACAAGAACATTGTCCTGGCAAATGTGGGAACATCTAATGCGCTGGGACTCCATCTGTTTTGTAACAATGTAACCTACACCATAGAAACCCCAAATACCTTGGAAATTGATAAGTGGATTCATGTAGCAGCCACCATTGATAAATCAGGGATGGCGAAACTGTATAAAAATGGTCAATTAATTCAAAGTAAACAATTAAGTCTTCCAGACACACTGAACCGAACCTTAAACTATATAGGTAAGAGTAACTGGGCTAATGATGGTTACTTTGAAGGTCAAATGACGGAAGTGAGGGTGTGGAACATTGCCCGACCAGAATCAGAAATC
>JAADBR010000172.1 GCA_009995705.1 Microcystis aeruginosa W13-11 | reverse complement strand
AAACTCCTCGGCGGAAGCGCGGAATAGCTGGTAAATATCCTCAAGGGTAACGGGTTCACTCATGGACTGACAGGGGGTGCCGATAGACGGGGGGATTTAACACTTCCCTATAAGTCCTAATTATATCTCTTTACCAAGTGTTCGGTTGAAAGTCAGCATCATTAATAATTGCCACCGTATCCCCAGATGGTTTAGTCACCAGTCGCAATCCTGTCCGGGTTTTAATGTTGATCGAATTGACGCTCAATTCTGTTAACATTAACCTAATGGGTTTTTCCAACTATCTTAACCCCGCTAATATCCGAGGCCAAGTTTTTGCTATTTTCGTGATTACCGTAGCAGCAGCCGAGGCAGCCATGGGTTTAGCGATTATCTTGACTATCTATCGTAACCGCGACACGATCGATATGGAACAGTTTAATCTGCTCAAATGGTAAGGTTTTAAATATTTACCCCCTCTTTCTCCCTTGTTTAGGGAGAGTTTTTTTGATCAATTTTCCCTGCTAACGGGGATAAATCTCGGTGACAACTCGATCGGGGGAACTACTGGTAACAACAATGTTATTATCTTCTAAAGTGCCGATCGCTTTATCGCCGGTGAGATTAAATTTTGGTTCCTGTTGTTCATAGATAATATTCCCCTCGGCCTCGACAATTTTTTCCGACATTTTCCAAGTTAAGATCTGACCATACAATTGCGCGCCAGTTTTCTGATTAATTCCCTTAACCCCGTCCTTGAGATAAGCGATGCGATTGCCTAATTCCACCACCACACGATTACCAGTAATAGTAATTTGATCTTGATATTGAAAAATTTCCGTGGGGCGATCGGAAGTTAGGGTACGATTTTGATAGTTCCAAATTGCCTGAGAACCAGAAATCTGTAAAGGTGGTTCTAAAGAGCGATATTCGAGGTTTTCTTGGAGGATAACCTGATTATTTTTTCTTTCCCAACGACCGCCGATAGCAGTAAGGCGATCGATAATAGTTTTACTAATATAGCGATCAAAAGCGACTTTTTGATCGGTACTGATGACCTGTTGCGGAATTTCCCAGTACAGGCGCTCGGTTTGCAGGACAACACGGGATTCCTTGGCGGTGGCCACCACTTGACCTTGTAATTCTAGTTTTTCTTGGCGCGTGTCGTAGCGTCCTTGGCGCGCCTTGGCTTCTAGTTGTAGATGACTACCTTTGATCCCTTTAGGGGAGATTAAAATACCTTCCTTGGGTAGCCAACGCAATTCCGGCGCGTTAATAATGGCCTTATTGCGGGGGTCTACGGCCACAATATTATCTTTGAGGAGAATTTCCTGGCCTTCCTTATAGACTTCACCGCGGTCAGCACTAACCTGTAAAACCACTTTCCCATCCTGATAGATATTACCCTTGATATTTTCCAGACGGGCGATTTTTTGGTCTTGGGTGTAGGTAGCTTTTTTGACCTGAATTTTCCAGAGGGGTTGTCCGGAGGGGTTAGCCTGTTCTAAGGTGGCATTATTGAGGATTAAGCGGCCAGTTTCCTCAATTTTAGGCGATTCTGTCGGCGAAATTTTCGGCGGATCGGGAGGTTGACAGGCCGTTAATCCCAGCAAACCGATTAGAAGGGCAGCCTCGCGCCCAATTGATAATTTTAATTGTAACCGCTGCCTCAATTTCGATCGCTCCGCTGCTATTTTCTTCCCTCCTAGTTTAGGGTAAGGGGTGGCCCCTTGACCGATTGGGATGGTTACTCGCTAGTTTTGCTAGGAAAAACTCCGGGTTGAACGGTGAGAGTTTGTTGTTTACCCCTGCGGTTAATCTCGATTTCCAGATTACCACCGATCGCACTGGTTTCCACACCTTGCTGCACATCGGAAGCTGTTTTAACGGGGTTTCCTGCCACAGTTTCGATGATATCACCCGGTTGCATTCCGGCTTTTTGGGCGGGGGAATTTTCCACGACTCGCAGGACGATTACCCCTTCATTTTGGTCAATATTAAAGTTTAGTTCTTTAGTTTCATTCAATTGCCGCCGTAATTCTGGGGTTAGCGTCACCATCTGGACGCCGATGTAGGGATGTTCCGCTTTACCCTTACTAGATAGCTGTCCCGCCACTTTTTGGGCGGTTTCGATGGGAATAGCAAACCCTAAACCCTGAGCATCGGCCCGAATTGCCGTATTAATACCGATAACTTCCCCCTTGGCGTTCAGCAATGGGCCGCCGGAATTGCCGGGGTTAATAGCGGCATCGGTTTGAATAAAACGAACCCGTTTATCGGGAACCCCCACTTCGCTGCTAGTGCGTCCTAGGGCGCTAATAATGCCCACTGTCACCGTATTATCTAAGCCTAGGGGATTGCCAATAGCGATTGCCCACTCCCCCGGGATTAAAGTTTCGGCCTTGCCAAAAGTCACCGTCGGTAAATTTTTCGCCTCAATTTTCACCAGGGCCACATCGGTCATATTGTCAACCCCCAGAACTTTACCCTGATAGGTTTGACCGTTTTTCAAAGTCACTTTTACTTGGGTTGTCCCTTCCACCACATGGGCATTAGTCAAAAGTAGTCCGTCTGTACTGATTATAAATCCAGAACCAGTTCCCCGTTCCAAATGATCCTTGGGAATCGGCACTTCATCACCAAAAAAGCGCCGAAAAAAGGGCTGTTTAAATTCTTCGGGAATTTGGTCGGCCACTTCCCGGGCCGAGTCAATCCGCACCACCGCCGGCCCGACTTTCTGCACGGCCTGGGCGATAAAATTAACATTACCGTCGGTTTGGGGAATAACAGGGGTAGAGAGGGAAGCGGGGAGGATTGCCGGCGATTTATTTACCTCTAGGGGTGCTTTTCTGCTTAAATACTGATTCCCTAGCACTCCCACAGTACCACCTAGGGCGAGTAATCCTAGTGAAATCCCCAATCTTGTCAATAAACCCATAAGCTCTAGCCCTAAAATGTCGTGTGCGGTAGAATCGGCCCCAAACTTACCTATATTATAGGCTGTCTTTTTTGTCGGTAGGAAAGAATCAATGGGAACTTACCCCGTTTACGGGTCTTCTTTTAGGGGTAAAATCACGAAACAGCTACAAGAATCTCACTTCATGCAATTGTTTGATCGCGTCCGTTTAGGGATAGCCGTAGCGGTGGCTAAAACCGTTACTGCTGTGGTTAAAGGACTCCGTTTAGGGGCTGCCAGCGTCTTGCCGGGGGAAATTGCCCGTCGTCTCCATCCCCGTTTGTTGCCGCTACTTTGTGGGCAAGTCCGAAGGGGGGTAATCTTGGTGGTTGGCACGAATGGAAAAACTACCACTTCCCTACTCCTAAGAACTATTCTAGAGCGTCAGGGGGCAAAAGTCACCCATAATACCACCGGGGCGAATTTAATTAATGGTTTAATCACTGCTTTATTAGCCGATGCCAATTTATTCGGCACTTTAAAGGCTGATTATGCCATTTTAGAAGTGGATGAAAATATTCTCCCTTTGGTTTTAAAAGATTGTCGTCCTCGCGCTATTTTAGCTCTTAATTTGTTTCGGGATCAACTCGATCGCTATGGGGAAGTGGATACGATTAGTCGTCGTTGGCAAGGAGCCATATCTCCGCTACCCACCGATACTTTAGTGATTCTCAATGCTGATGATCCCACCCTTTCCCATTTGGGTCAACAACTGCCCCAAAGAGTTGTATATTTTGGCTTAAGTGAGCCAGAATTATATCTAGAAGAAATTCCCCACGCCGTCGATTCTATTTACTGTCCTAAATGTGGTGCTTCTTTGGATTATCGCGGGGTTTATCTCTCCCATTTAGGAGATTTTAGTTGTCCTAGTTGCGGCTTTAAAAAGAGTAGTCCTGCTTTTCATAGTCAGGATTGGCCGCAGATTTTAATCGGTGTTTATAATAAATATAATACTTTAGCGGCGGGTTTAGTAGCTCAGGAATTGGGGATTAAAGATCGAGAAATTTTTGAGACAGTTCAGGGTTTTAAAGCGGCTTTTGGTCGAGCGGAAGAATTAGAAATTGAGGGTAAAAAAGTTAGGATTTTACTGTCTAAAAATCCCGTGGGTATGAATGAAACAATTCGTGCAGTGGCTGATATTTTACAGAAAGAAAAGTCTTCTACTACTCTCTTGGTTCTCAATGATCGCATCCCCGACGGTACGGATGTTTCTTGGATTTGGGATGTGGATACGGAAAAATTAACCCGTTTGGGAACAACTTTAGTGGTAACAGGCGATCGACTTTATGACATGGCTTTGCGCTTACAATATAGTCAAGATAGTCTCGCTCATCCCCTTAATTTAATTGTTGAATCCGAGCTAAAAAAAGCGATACAAATTGCCCTTAATAACACCAAAAATGAGGAAACTTTACATATTTTACCCACCTATTCTGCTATGTTAGAAGTACGAGAGATTCTCACAGGCCGAAAGATTTTGTAGAAATAAAAGGGGTAGAGAAGCGCAAGAGTACATTAGCTTTTTTTGTGAGATGCTTACACGCAGTTGTTTATATATTTGTAATAATTTTTGATCTATACAAACTTGAGATGTGGCCTGTCTCCTATCCCCCATTCCCTAATCCCCTAATCCTCTAAAAAATTATGCAAGAGCTAGAACTAAAAATCGGCTGGTTATATCCGACCTTAATGAGTACCTACGGCGATCGAGGTAATGTTATTACTATCCAAAGAAGATGTCAATGGCGTGATATTCCTGTAACAATTATTCCCCTAGATGCTCAAACAGAAGCCGAGACATTTTATCAAGTAGATATAATTGTTGGGGGTGGAGCGCAGGATCGGCAACAGGAGATCGTTATGCGCGATTTACAGGGTAGAAAAGCAGCGGCGATGAAAGAACAATTATCGGCAGGAATACCGGGGGTTTTTACCTGTGGTTCTCCACAATTATTAGGCCATTATTATGAACCAGCTTTCGGTCAAAGAATCGAGGGATTAGGATTATTAGACCTAGTAAGTAAACATCCCGGCCTCAATGCAAAACGCTGTATTGGTAACGTGGTTTTTGAAATTACGGCCTCCCCTTTAGCGGAGGAAATAACAGCTATGACTGGGGAAAAACCGCTAGTAATTGGCTTTGAAAATCACGGGGGTCGTACCTATTTACAAACCGTTTCTCCCTTAGGAAAGGTGATTACTGGTTACGGAAATAACGGAGAGGACGGTTATGAAGGAGCATTTTACCACAATGCGATCGCTACCTATGCTCACGGTCCCCTACTACCCAAAAATCCCTTTTTAGCCGATTGGTTAATCCAAAAAGCTTTAGAACAAAAGTATCAAAAACCGATTTTTTTAACAAAACTTGATGATTCTCTGGCCTTGAAGGCACGATTTGCCATGTTTGAACGACTAGAACTAACCGGCGTGACCAATAAAGCCTAAACTGGTCATATACACTTATGGCAGGAGATAGTCAAACTAGCCATTAAGAATTTTAATTGTGGCAGCTTATGAAATTATGACTGGAAAAATTATCGATCGTCAGACGACGGGGTTTCTCGTCCTCATCATCCCCCTAGCGGTGTTAATCATCCTTGTTTTTACCGCTTGGCCATTGATCCTACTTGTCTTCCTCTTAACTCTGGCAGTCAAGGTGTGGCAAGACTATCGCTGGTCAAAATTATCGACAGTGATTAACCCCTATTTCAATCAACTTTTACAGGACAATCAAGGTTGTCTCACCCCGATTGACCTATCGGCAAAAGCCAATCTCACGGCCAAATTAGCCAGACAATTTTTAGACAGAAAAGCTGAGGAATTTGGAGCGCAAAAAAAAGCTGTAGGCGATAAGGGTATGGCCTATTACTTTATCACTGCCAGTACCTTGGGTAGTATTTTTGATGAGAGTGACCGCTCTTTAGAAGAAATAGGGGAAAAACAAATTCCTGCGATTACTGCATCGAGATCTCCCCTGATCAATTTAGAGCAATCCCAGGAGGCTAAATCCTCTCTGATTGTCGCCGAAAAAAGTGAAAATTCTGTCTCGGAGGTTCCTGTTATTTCCTCCTCCCAATCTCTGACTAATTTAGGTAAATTATTTGAGGAAAAAGAGGAAGAAAATACCGCAGCAATCTCTGTTCAAGAAACGGTAATTCAAGAACCGGAGGAGATAATTAATCCTAGTTTAAACAGTTCTGCCAGTTCTTTATCCCAATCAGATACAGAGGTTAGGGAAGAATCACTAACCTCTGTATCTGAAACCATCTCATCGATGAGTTTGGCGGATTTGGCTAAACGTTTAGGAGTTACCCCGGCCGTTTTGGGTAGAAACAAGAAAAATAAATCCGAAACAGAATTTGCCGATTGGAGTCGCATCAGAGATCCCGATGGTATTGCTTGGAAATTTGACGCCAAAAACTCCCTATTTGTGGCCAACTGATAGGTGTATTTGTTTGGTTTTCTAGACAGGCTCAATGCCTGTCTTTTTTGACTCTACGTCCTACCCTCAATCCCATAGATGGTTGCTTCAGGTTGCTTCAGGTTCTTGGAAATCATCACCGACCACAAATCTTGCGGTTGTATCAGTAACAGGATAGGTTTTAACGTAAATGAGACAACCTGTTGTTGAAGAAGGACTGTAGGGGCAATTGGGGTAGGGCTGTTTCATTCTCGCAATCTAATTCTTTTTTTGCTACCTTTAATCGCTTATGCGGTAAGCAAAGCACGACGTTTTTAGAAATTTTCAGCTATTTATTCGGAGAAATCGACTAAAAACGTTACCAGATAAGGATTTGAGAGAATGACATTTGAGAGAATGAAACGACCCTAGGTGGGAAGGGGGGTTTGAGTTGTCACTACGATCAAGAAAAGAAACTGGCAGGAAAAGGTTAAAGATTTGTAAACTAAATCGGCTATTGTTCTGAAAATAAGCTACAATGGTGTGGCCTTATTAGTTTCATTTTTTAAGACTAAATATTCCCACGATCATAGCACAGTCACTGGGGAGTGACTGGTAGATTTTGCAAAAATTTAAGGCCATTTTCGCTTTTGCTGATCAAAGAACGAGCGCGATCGAATAAAATACAACCGACCCCAAGATGACCGTTACTGTGGTTATAAACGTATTCTTGGCAACGGCGATCAATCGTATTAGCCATTTCTCCATAGATGCGTTCCACCCA
>JAADBR010000171.1 GCA_009995705.1 Microcystis aeruginosa W13-11 | reverse complement strand
CAAAACCCGACTTGATAGCTTGCATTTATGCAAGAGTTTCCAGCGCCGAAAATAAAGACAATCTAGATAGACAAGCTGACCGATTAAAAGATTATGCTGTGGCCAGAGGCTACAAAATCTACAAAGTTGTCAAAGAAGTAGGCAGTGGATTAAACGATAATCGCCAACAATTAGCCAAAATTCTAGTTGACCCCAATTATAATGTTTTAATTGTTGAACACAAAGACCGTCTAGCCAGATTTGGTACTAATTATCTAGAAATCTTGTTAAAAGAACTAGATAAAAAACTGGAAATTGTCAATCAAAGTGAGGATAATCAAGATGAGTTGATGTCAGATTTAATAGCCATTATTACCTCTTTTTGCTCTCGAATTTACGGATTAAGAAGGTCGAAAAGAAAGACAGAAAAGATTATAGCTGAGTTAAAAGACGACGGAGAATAGGAGCAGAAAGACACATTATCAAGAAAGGACATAGATTTTGGGCTGAGATAGATAATTTATCTTGGCAGTCTAAAAATCTCTACAACTCAGCCAATTATTTAATCCGACAAAACTTCATTTATGGTCATGGCTATTACTAACTATTAAGGAGCTTCAGGAGGTGTTAAATAATGCTAGATTGCAGTCAACCACGACTACTGACTCCTAACCTTAACGACAATTTTTGATTTTTACCAGAGGTCTATTATGAGTTCTTTAGGCGATCGCTTTAAGAAATTTGCGGGTAAAACTCGCTATGTGGTTTGTCGCTTATTTTTGCATCTTTACGGCCAAGAAGTCGCACCGCTGATCGGTATTCTTAATCGTACCGGCCGGGAGGCGATCGATTCCGAAGGCGATTTAGAGGTCATGGGAGAGGGTTTAGTAGAAATTTGTCAAAATCTGCTGCAGATGAACCTCTATTGGTTTTCTGTAGCTAATGAGGGTGATGTTTTTTGGAATGAGGGGGAAGCAGGAGACTACGTTAACGAACTGTTTACCGATTCTGCGGCCAGATACCTAAGTGAATCGGTGTCTGGGGAAGTGGGGGAAAACGAACCCTTAACTTTACCCGTCACCGATAACTTAGTTGTTATGATCACAATAGCCTTCGAGGGTGAGAGTGCTGCTTTAGAAACTAGCCTAGCCGATCGAGAGGCCCTGGAAGATGGTTTAAAATCAATAATTAACCTTCACTACCAAGGTCGGCTGCGTGCGATTCAGGTACATTTTTCTCCTGCTCAATTGGGAGATGAATTGACCAATGAGCAACTATTACTCAATTTCCCAGAATTGCTGCCTTTATAGTCTTAATTTTGCCCTTATGCTGCGCCAAGTAACGACAATCTTTTTAATTCTTACCCTTTGTTGGACAACGGTGGCCTGTGGTTCCTCGTCAAATCAAACTCAGTCACCGTCAGCTAATAACAGTAGTGTAAGACGAGAATCCAATCAGGTTAGTAGCGGTCGCTACGAGGTGCAACAAGCTACC
The DNA here is from genome assembly GCA_009995705.1 of Microcystis aeruginosa W13-11. GTDB lineage: Bacteria > Cyanobacteriota > Cyanobacteriia > Cyanobacteriales > Microcystaceae > Microcystis > Microcystis aeruginosa_F. The sequence goes on along the minus strand of JAADBR010000171.1, from coordinate 5,679 downwards.
TACGATGATGGAGATGGCACTTATACTTTAATGCTGTTAAACACCCCTGGGGGGACTTCTCCCCTCTTTCGCACCACTAACCTGCAAATGGCTAGATTAACCGAGGAGGACATTGCTAAAGGGGAAAAAACCGCAGTAGAAATCAACGGTGATCAGGCTACCCTGTACATGACCGAAGATTTTAAAATTGAGTATGTCCATAATGTCACGGAAGTGCGGAACAATCCCCAAACCGGACAACAGGAAACCGTGGTGATTCGACAAGAATCGAGTTTTTGGAGTCCTTTTTTCGGTGCTGTTGCTGGTCAAGCTTTGGGTAGTTTGCTCTTTCGTCCTCAATACTACGTTCCTCCCCTCTATACTCCGGGGGGTGTGATGACCGGTTTTGGTGGTTACGGTTCCACCTATAATCAGGCAGTAGATCAATACCGGACTAAACACAATAGTCCACCTCCGGCAGTCAAAAACCGGCAAACTCTCCGTTCCACTGGCAATTTACGTCGTTATCCCAGCAATACTTCCTCTAGTCCCAATCGCAGCACCACCACCACCACCACAAAACCCAGTGGTTCTGGTTATGGTTCTAGTACCCTGAAGAATTCGGGTAAATCTGATAATGTCAAACGTTCTCCTAGTTTCGGTTCCTCTGGTTCCCGTCGTACCCCTAGTCGCAGTGGTTTTGGCAGCAGCAGACGCGGCCGACGTTAGGGGGATTTGACTGGAGTGGTGGAAGATTAACCCTGTCTTCCCCACCTCAGAGATTGGGGATAGAAACTACTTAGGGTCTGCTGAAAAAGTTTTTCCTGGGGACAGGGTGTGGGGTGTGGGGTTTTACCGATTTTCATCTGGTCAATTACCTAATTTTCAGGGAAAAAGTCCCGGAATTTTCCCCCCGACCACTCCCATATCCGGTACTTGTTGATTTCCAGAAGGTCTAACCTGACAAGGTTTTAAGATTTATGGCTCTTCGGTTTATGTTATGCAATGGAGGGGGGTTATAAAGGATAAAACCCTTACACAGAAAGACATTGCTTCGATTTTGCCAATTGTTTCCTATCTAGAAGGAGCTAATCAATTGAGTCTCTTGCCATATAAAGATTTAGTCGATTTATGCTCCCCGATCGAATCATACCAAGTAACGAAGAGCCAGATTTCGGCAAACCCTACTTAGTAGCAACCATTTTGCGAATTTCCGAATAGAAAACCGTATGGCGATCGCCATTGGCCGACTGAATAACACTGGTACGCAATCTCAGATTAGGACTAGCAAACCAGATTCTTTCTTCGATACGATGGTGATTATCCTCAATGGTTAAAGTTAAAGCTTGATCGCTTCTGAGATGATATTCTCCCAGCGCTGCCGATTTACCGTCCGATGTGATTAATTTTCCTTGCCAAGGATTCTCTGAGGGCAGCCAAACTAAATAGCTAGAACCGATTTTTTGGGGTTGTCCATAGTCCACGGAATTATCCCAAGTCGCTTTCCATCCCCCGAGACTAGCCGGGGACTGACAGTTATTTTCTAAACATAATTGCACCACATCAGCAGCATCGGCAGCCAGCAAATCGATGGTGATTTCTGCTTTATTATTGGCAACTTTTTGGGCAGCTAATTGATAACTGGTGCGCTGAGAAAACCATTTACCCGCACAGAGATTAATAAATTCTTGAATGTCCATGAATGGCTGTAGGCAAAGATTGATCGCTCTGGAAGAATAGATTATTTATTCTATCCTATCCCTAGACGTTGGCCAATTTTTGCAAGGATAAACGGGCAGCTTCGCGCACTTGTGGATGTTCGTCCTTGACCAAAAAATTTAAGGCTGCGATCGTTTTTTCCGCCGGAAGATGGCCTAAAGCTTCCGCTAACCGCTGCCGGATTAACCAGTCATCGGAGTTAACAAAAGTTAAAAGCTTCTCGACGGTTTCCACTGCTTTGATTTCCCCAAGAGCGGCAATAGCGGCCTGTTGAATAACCGCTTCGTTACTATCGAGAGCCGATAATAACACCTGTTTAGCCCGAATATCGCGCAAATTGCCCAAAGCAACGGCAGCACTGAAGCGGACTAACCATTGTGTGTCTTCGTAAAAGGCTCGTTGTAGGGGTTCAAAAGCGCGAATATCTTCTAAATAACCTAGGGCCCCCGCAGCATCGGCGCGAATGCCATAATCGGCATCATTGGCTAACAAATCCACTAGGATAGGAAAGCATTCCTCGGTTTGTTTGACTCCCAAGGCAAAGACAGCCATCGATCGCACTGGCAGCATTTCATCATAAAGGACTTTTTTGATCAAGGGTACAGCCTCCTCCGGGGTCACTTCTCGCAGGGATGCCAAGGCCAGCAGACGATCTTTAGAGTTGCTGCTTTCTAACTGAAGGGCAATTGCTTCCATATCAGGCTTACTCATTTTTGTCAATCACTTGTAATATTTCTTTAATTCTAACGCAATTGTTTCTAAGTCAGCAGCCCTAGTGGACTGAAACAGCTAATTTCTGAGTGTTACAGTGTTTCTCATAAAGTTGAAGTGTAACCTAATTTGGTATCGAAGACCGACTCCCGAAAACGAAAACTTTCTACCCAATCATTAAGATAACTGCTGTGGCTGATATCCTTAACAATAGGGTTAATTTAGCTTAAACCTCCTGTAAAAGTAAGTTTTTGAGGCGCTATCGGGTCAAAATATCGAAAACCTCAGATAAATTTGACATAATCTTGGGTTTTATGGACAGGATAGTTGTCTCTTGTCTTTTTTCTCCTCCTCTGGACTGTCTCGGAGTCTCCTCACGGAAGATTTTTGATTTTTGCAGGAACTCTCTTAAACAAGTTGGGGAAGTGGTTCTACAAAAATTAACTTTATTTATGTTTAAAATGCTGTCATGAAGCTTGCATCGTAGATTTCAGTAGATATTGAGAAAACCATGACTATTTCTGGCAATAAAATTACAGAAAGCATTATTAACAAGCTACAGGAAATTCCTCTAGATAAACAAAAACAAATCTTAGAATATGTAGAAGCTCTTACGGAGGAAAAGGAGCCGTCATCTTCCCCTAAAAAACGAGTCTTTGGGTTGCATCAGGGAAAAATTTGGATGAGTGATGATTTCAATCAACCCTTACCCGATAATTTCTGTAATTTTGACTCATGAATATTCTCTTAGATAGTCACACTTTAATCTGGTTTTCCCAGAATTCTCTTCAGTTTTCCTCATTAGCAATTAAGATACTAGAAGATAGAAATAATCTTCTTTTCTTGAGGTTGGTCAGTTTCTGATACATATAGATTAAAGTACAGTTAGGCAAATTAAATTTAGATATTTCTCTCTCGGAAATAGTTAAAGATCAAACTAAAATTAATGACGTGCAGATTTTATCCCTGAAATTATCTCATATTTGGACAAAAGACCACTTTGATCGTTTATTAATTTCTCAAGAAATTACAGAAAACCTAATTATCTTGGGCGTTGATTCTGTTTTCGATTCTTATCCTTTACAAAAAATATGGTTAAAAATGTCGTTTCTTCTCTTTTTGTTGCCGTTGACAAAATTTCTAAACCCGCAAGGATAAAACTCATAATTGAGATTAATACGTATGCTAAAAAATACCACTATTTGGTTAGAATTTTTTCTATTAATGCTAATAGAGTATAGTGATCAACTTCCCGAATCAAAAGAGAAGGTAGATGGAGTTTTATACTTGGTAATAAAACTACCAACAGGCAGTTTAAATGCAGTACAGCTTATTGACAATTCTGATTAATCTTTTATTAAGATAACTTCGGTTGATGGAATTGATAAACATCAGTGATCGCCTGTACCCAACCATTAGCAATGGATTCTAATAATCGATCGCCTTTTTCTTTACTTGCATTAGTAGCATCTCCCATCACTCCACTTTTAGTTAATTCCTTAGTTAACCAAGCAAAGGGTAATTTTCCTTCCATAGTTAACAAACTATTTTCTGGCAAACCCTGGGGATATTCTCGGACGGCTCGCTCAATTTTTACCTGTTCTGGCAGTAATGATAACATCATGCTAGTTTCCACATCTCCTGCATGAATACCGTATTCTAATTCATATTCCGAGAATAATTCAGCCGCATTGTGGGGAACTCGCCAAGTAAAAAAAGGAAATACTAAAAAATCGGGATATTGTTGGTGAATATCCCTCGCGGCAATTTCCATAACTTGCGGTTGTCCGCCGTGGGAGTTCATTAATACTAACTTGCGAAAACCTGAACGATAGAGACTTTCAGCTATCTCTTGAATTAGGGTTAATAAGGTGGCCGCCGAGAGAGTAATCGTGCCGGGGAAAGACCAATGTTCGTTAGATTTTCCGTAGTAGAGACATGGTAAAGCAAAAGCGGGAACATTTGTATTTAATTTCTCGAAAGCTTTGCCTAAAACCCCTAAACTAATGGCAGCATCGACAGCAATAGGGAGATGGGGTCCGTGTTGTTCGATCGCACCGATGGGTTGAATAATTACCACATTTTCCTTATCTGGCATTGAATCTATATCGGTCCAAGTAAGATAGGGAAAATAACGATGAGGGGGAATAAAACCGTGCATCATAATTTTATTGGAGGTGAGGGATTATAGTTAGGGAAAAAATTACTGTTTATTTGGTAATTGTACCACTAATTCTTGGCAAGGTTGCCAATCGTCTTCATCGGTAATGGTTGCCCCAAACGAATCCCTATAGCAACAAAACCTGTTTCATTAATTATAATCTGCAATATCGTCGGGGAAAAACACCAGGGATGACTTGTTTTTTTTACCCTTGTTACTGATCATCTTTAAGCCTTTTCTTTAAGTATTGTTGTTAATGTAGCTTATTACAGCAGTTCTCACACCTGTGTAGCACATTTAAACCTTTGCTAATTAAGCTTTTCAACATCGATAATGTACCTCTTGCGAACAGGAAACGCCATAAGATCAGCGACCGCACTTAAACTCACAGCTTCAATGAATGTGCATGGTGCGTTCCCAAAAATCTATCGGTGGAGTAGTATGAGCCATCTTAGGGAACGCACCCTACAGCTAAAAGGAAAAGGCGCTTCATGGTTTTTGGGTGGTGTCGGCGTCTATTTTACGGTGGCGAGGATGTCAGCGGCAAAATTTCCGTAAAGAGGTTGATTCCCATTGATTGATATGTCAAGTTCCCTGCCGTAAAGAATACATGGATACTTGAGGCAATGATGATTACGGAATTCAATATCTGGTTAAAAGCCACCGAAAAAACAACCGAAGAGATAAGGCTACGGAAGGAAGCTATCGACCGGCAGTCGGCCGAGTTTAACCAATGGATGACTGGAATCAAAGAAAGGCTGGATGCGATCGCTGGTAAGATCGAACGGGACAAAAAACCCAAGTAGAGCGATCGCATCTGGCTTAAAACAAAAGGTGCTTCATAGTTCATTGTCGGTAGTGCGACCAACTAACTGAACATAAGCCCAACTTATGACCCCGACAAGTAATACTTTTGTCAAACCCCTTTACAAACCGTTACAAACTCTCTAAGATAAAAACATCATCAATCGACCGTACCTCGATAACTTAATAGCAATCATAAACCAATGACCACCACTCTACAACAGCGCGAGAGCGCTTCCCTGTGGGAGCAGTTCTGCCAGTGGATTACCAGCACCAACAACCGTCTTTATGTCGGTTGGTTCGGT
>JAADBR010000170.1 GCA_009995705.1 Microcystis aeruginosa W13-11 | reverse complement strand
AGTTTATCAATTAATTGTTTGGTTTCGTCAGAGACGGTTTTATTAGTGGGATTGATCACAAACTGACGACCACATTCTTTACATTGACGTTTGGGTTTTCCATTATGAATAGAAACATTCTTGATCCTATGGTGAGAACCACAATTAGGACAGGGGAACGGAGGTGAACTAGGGGGAGCACTTTGTTCGGTGCTAGACTGATATTTCAGTAAGCCAGACAGGAGCCAGAAAAAGATATTTATTAGAAAAGTCATGATCAAGCTAGAGGTTTAAAGACTGATCGGGTTCCAATTATTTTTATTAATAAATATTTTACACAATTCATACCAGGTAAGCAAGAGAGCTACACCACTACTACCGAATCATTACCAACTCTTTGAACTTGACAAGTTATCTTCAGGAAGTGCAGCACAATTAGCGGGAATGTCAGGAGTGGAATTTTTAACTATGCAGGGCTATCTGTCTTCTTTTGCTCCCGTTATTGCTAAGTTACGCCATCAAGGAATGTGGCTAACTGATAAAGTTGTCAATGATGTTCTTCGATTAGCTGGAGAGTAAGTATGCTTAAAAAAAAAGGCTCTTCGTTATTTGTTATGGTTCGATAGGGTGGCATAAATCGACTAAATCCTTATCTGGTAAGAGATTTAATTGATTAATTCGCTCTAGATCAAAAACAATTGACAAAAATCGCTAAATGCTTTTATATATAAGGTTTCCATCCCTTATAACCCCGGTCTATTGCATAACACAAACCGAAGAGCCACCCAATATCAAATCATGTTGCAGTCGCAAAGGTTTCAGGGAAAGCACCCGACAAGAGCTGGCGATCGCACTATTAGGCATTCAGGTTTCTGAGAATTTTTTGTGCTAAAAATTCTTTGATTTCTGTATGTCGCGGTACAGCTTCAATGACCCCAGTTTGAGGGTTAATCCAAAGAGAAAGAGAAGCACCCTCTCGCTTAAGATAACAACCAGCTTTCCGCAACTTTTTTTCTAATTCTTTACGTTTCATGGAATGGAAATTGTCTCCTCGATCGCTTCTTTTGGTAGTCCTCGACGAATATCAGCTAGACGATCTTCAAAAATTAGTTGAATAGCACTTTTTAAGCTTTCTTTGGCTTCTTCAATGGTTTCTCCTTGACCATTTGCACCTAGGACTTCAGGACAAATCGCCCAGTATCCCCCTTCTGTTGCTGCCTCAATGATGGCGGTGAATTCTCCTTTCATGACAATCTCCTTTGATAATTTATGAATTAGCGTGCTGCTATAGGCATTTGTGTGATGGGATTGGTACAAAGAATTAGCCCACCAATTTAATAATAAAGTTGATCTCTTACAGCCGATTGTTAATTTAGGTTTTTTTTCAGAGATTATCGCCACCAACAGAAACATAAATCGTAGGGTGCGTTAGCCAAAGCGTAACGCACCAATTTAATAATTAAGTTGGTGCGTGGGGCGCGGATTATTAATTTAGGTTTTTTATCAGAAATTATCGCCGCAAACACTCACCCTACCAGATCTATACTCAACGGATTGAGTATAATAGGTTCCAATCCCAGTGATCTGTGTTACCATTCGGGGTAAATTCAAGCGATCTTCAGACACCTATGAGCAAGGTTCTCGTGTTGAATGCCTCCTACGAACCGCTAAATATTACCAGTTGGCGGCGTGCAATCGTTTTATTGTTGAAAGGAAAAGCTGAATCCCTAGAACATAACGGAAAAGTGGTTTGTCGTGACTTACCCCTACCTTCCGTTATCCGTCTTAGGCAATATGTCCGTGTTCCCTACAAGGAAATTCCTTTAACCCGTCGTAATATTCTCGAACGAGATCATCACACCTGTCAATACTGTCTCTACCGAGGTGAACAATTAACCATCGATCATGTGATTCCCCGTTCTCGCGGAGGGGGTGACACTTGGGAGAATTTAGTGGCGGCTTGCGTGCGTTGTAATGTGCATAAGGGCAATCGTACACCAAAAGAAGCCAATATGTCCCTACTCGCCCAGCCGCGTCGTCCCTACAGCAGTCTCCACTTTGAGCTATTAAAGCACACTAGGGGGAATCACAATCACGAATGGCGTAAATATGTCATCGGTATTTAGGGTGAAAAAGGCATGGTGAAACCAAGACCAAAATTGATTCCCATGCCATTATTATTAGTCTGGGTGCGAGGATTGGCAACTCCCGTGCCTAGATAAACCGAACAACCACGACAGGGGGTATTGACTCGGTAGCGCACCGCCATGGGATCATTAGGATCGGTGATAGTTACTCCCTGATGGTTTAAATCTTTAATTAGATTGGTGACGGGTTTGAAAAAATCGGCGCTGGGGGGTTGACTTGGTGGCAGTTCTAGGGTTTGTTCTTGAGAAGCAAGAACGATTTCCGAAGCGATAATTAGCAGCCCAGAGGTGGTTAAGCCAAATAAACCCAGATTATTTTTGATTTTCATCTTTTTTATTACCGAGAGATTGTTAGTTTTTTCCCGTCAAAATTCTAGCGTTTCCTCGCGGGAAAGGAAACTAATCAGTAAAAAAATTTACCGATGTCTGCCATACTTATAATAAGCGGCACAAGCACCCTCACTAGAAACCATACAAGTACCGATGGGGTGTTCGGGAGTACAAGCAGTACCAAATACTTTACATTCCCAGGGTTTTAAAACACCTTTAAGAATTTCGCCACACTGACAAGCTTTGTGATCTTTAACACGCTGATTGGGTAAAGTAAATTTCTCCTCCGCATCAAAATTGCTGTATTCATCTCGCAGTTTTAACCCTCCTTGAGCAATTTCCCCTAAACCTCGCCATTCAAACTGATCCCGCAGTTCAAAAACTTGCTTGATTGCCGATAAAGCGACTCTATTTCCTTGATTTTGTACCACTCGATCATACTGATTTTCGATCTCACATCTCTGCTCATCTAATTGTTTTAATACCATCCAAATTGATTGGAGAATATCCAAAGGTTCAAACCCAGAAACTACCACAGGTTTATGATATTCTTGGGCAATAACTTGATAGGGTTCTGTGCCAATTACCATGCTAACGTGACCAGGACCAACAAAACCGTCTAACTGTAAATCTGGGTTATCTAACAAAGCTTTCAAAGCGGGAATAATCACCACATGATTAGAAAATAAACTAAAATTAGTGATGGCATCTCTTTGTGCTTCTAAAACAGTTAAAGCGGTGCTAGGAACGGTTGTTTCAAAACCTAATGCTAAAAATATTACTTCTCTATCGAGATTTTCTCGGGCAATTTTTAAGGCATCGCGAGGAGAATAAACCATGCGAATATCATCACCTTTTGCTCGCGCTTGTAGCAGACTCAAATGGGAACCAGGGACACGCATAGTATCGCCAAAAGTTGTCAGAATTACATTCGGTTGTTGTGCGAGAAAAATGGCATCATCTAAACGACCTCGCGGCATTACACAAACGGGACATCCAGGGCCATGAATTAATTCGATAGTTTCCGGAAGTATTGCCTCGATACCGTATCTAAAAATTGAGTGGGTATGACCTCCACAAACCTCCATAATTTTAGTAACTTTTTCCCGCTTTTCAGAAATTCTTATCGATAACTGTTCAATTTGTTGAATTAATCCCGACGCTTTAACTGGATCACGAAATTCATCAACGTATTTCATAGTTTATCTCCTTTAATTATAATTTTTAGCTGTGGGTCGTCAGTAATAATTGCCGTAATTTACATTTCTTATAAATAGACAATAGCATTAATTTATGGGTGACTACTTTAAGAACATTAATTATGATTAAATTCTGCCTCTAATTCTGCTAATTGTGTTAATAAACTTAAGGTTTCTTGCGCCTCATCTTCATCGATTCGATTCATGGCAAAACCCACATGAACTAATACCCAATCCCCTACACAAGTATTAGCGGGATGGTCTTCATCAACAATGCAAGTGATATTTACTTCTCTTTTTACACCCCCCACATCGACGAGAGCGAGATGATGGTTTTCATCAATAATTGCCGTAATTTGTCCCGGTATGCCCAAACACATAGTTTTTACCTTAAATCTAGTTTTTGTTAATTATGCGCCGATTTTTGGGCTAGAGATTGCATTAATATCAACTGACAGCCCTTCTCATAAAGATGAAGTATAAGCTAATTTGGTATCGACGACCTACGACCGCCTCCCGAAAAGGAAAACCGAGTCAAAGGTTATCCTTTTTACTTGGTCCTAGCTGTCATTCTGGACTATTGCCCTCAAGAACAGCTTTTTTTCTCCTATCTTTTTTAAGATTTCCCCCCTCCCGGACCGTGGAAGCTATCCCAGCAGGGGTAAAACTTTTGTATTAGGGACTACATCAATGATAAGAAATTATTCAATCAATCGATCGGGTGACATTCTAGGCTATGATTTCCCTGACTATAGTTATTTCTCTACATTAAGGAAAATCTACGATGACAACCTTTCCCATCGATTTGAGCGCCTATAAACCCATCAGTCTCGACCCCAGTAACCCCACCCTCACCGACGACCAAAGAAGCGCCCTAAAAGCCAATATCCAACTCTGTCGCGATGCTATCATCTTTTTTACTGCCACGGGTGCGGCCCGGGGTGTGGGTGGACACACCGGCGGCCCCTACGATACCGTCCCGGAAGTGGTGATTCTCGATGCTCTTTTCCGCAGTCAACCTAGTCAATTTGTACCAATCTTCTTCGATGAAGCAGGACACCGCGTCGGTACTCAATATCTCATGTCTGCGTTAGAAGGTTCTTTACCCGCAGAACAATTAATGCACTACCGCGAGGCCAATTCTAAACTCCCCGGACACCCGGAATTAGGATTAACCCCCGGTGTTAAATTTAGTTCTGGCCGTTTAGGACATATGTGGCCCTACGTTAACGGTGTCGCTTTAGCTAACCCCGGAAAAACCGTTTTTTGTTTAGGTTCCGATGGTTCTCAACAGGAAGGCAATGACGCAGAAGCTGCCCGTTTAGCCGTAGCTCAACACATCAATGTTAAGCTGATTATTGATGATAATGATGTGACGATTGCCGGTCATCCTTCCAAATATTTACCCGGTTATGATGTGGCAAAAACTCTCACCGGCCATGGACTAAAAGTGTTAGTGGGAGATGGGGAAGATATCGATAGTTTGTATCGCAATATCTGTGAAGCAATTAATACTCCCGGCCCGATTGCGATTATTAATAAACGTCCCATGTGTCCCGGAATTGAAGGTTTAGAAGGTTCTAACCACGGTCATGATGTGATTTCTGTCCCCTTGGCTTTAAAATATTTAGAGGCAAAAGGACACAGTGCCGCTGTGGAATATCTCAACAGTATTAAGAAGCCTTCTAATGACTATAAATTCCTCGGTTCTGGGGATAAATGGGGTTCTAACCGCAACGTTTTCGGCGAAGCAGTAGTCAGTCTTTTAGGCAAAATGAGCGAGGAAGAACGCAAGGCTAAGGTATTAGTAATAGATAGCGATTTAGAAGGTTCCTGCGGTCTGAAAATTATCCACGATAAACATCCCGAAGTGTTTATTCCTTCTGGTATTATGGAACGGGGCAATCTTTCGGCAGCTGCTGGTTTTGGGATGGAAAAAGGTAAACAGGGAATTTTCGCTACTTTTGCCGCTTTTCTAGAAATGTGCATTTCTGAAATCACCATGGCTCGCTTGAATTATTCTAATCTTTTATGTCATTTTTCCCATTCCGGTATCGATGACATGGCCGATAATACCTGTCACTTTGGTTTGAATAATTTCTTTGCCGATAATGGACTAGATGACGGTTACGAAACCCGTCTTTATTTTCCGGCCGATGCGGCACAAATGACCGCCTGTGTCGAGGCAACTTTCCATCAACCCGGCCTACGTTTTATCTTCTCGACTCGTTCTAAAACTCCCAATATTCTTGATACTAACGGTCATAATTTCTTTGGCGATGGTTACACCTTTGTCCCCGGAAAAGATGAAGTAATTCGGGAGGGGACTGCTGGTTATATCATCAGCTTTGGCGATGGTTTATACCGCGCTTTAGATGCAGTGGAACGTCTAAAACAGGAAGGGATCGACGTGGGTTTAATTAATAAACCGACTCTCAATGGAGTGGATGAAGAAATTATCGCTAAAGTTGGTAGTTCTCCCTTTGTTTTAGTGGTAGAAGCATTTAACCGTCGCACGGGTTTAGGTAGCCGCTATGGTTCTTGGTTACTCGAACGCGGTTTAACTCCTAAATACGCCTACATCGGTACTCACCATGAAGGTTGTGGCGGTTTATGGGAACAATTCCCCCACCAAGGTATTGACCCAGTTGGTATCATTAGTAAAGTTAAATCTTTAATCGCTTAGAGAGCATTTTAGGGTGGGCTTTTATCAGTTATCAGTTATCAGTAGAACTTTTGTAAATTAATTATATGTTATAGTGGTGGTTTAACTAATTTTTCCAGAAAAAAATAGTTAGTTATTACGTTTGCTTTAAATAAAAACTTGAAGTTTTACTTTTAACTCAAAACTCTTTAGATATGCTTTAATTTGGTTATCAAAACCTCTTTATTTGAGCGGCACAAACTATCTCAATTATAAAAATTGAGAATAAATTCTCCTGATTAATTACAATTCTCCTTCACTGGATTAATGTTTGGTAACTTTTAAGAAATGTGAAGATATGTTCTATAGTCATTTCAATTAAGATTGAGAATATCAATCCCAGAATTCATAAGGATTTTGTCGGTCTAGATTGTATCAGACTTATCTGAAATGACTATATTCTTTTTTTAACTTCTATCTAAAAATCAATAAAAAAACCAAACCGTCTGTTTTACCATAAAAAAATTATGCAAGGGGTCTATTGGCGACGATTAAGCAAAGACTACGAGGATTGACCCGAAACTCTTCCCCTGAGCTACTTTGAACGGTCTAAGGCGTTTATTTATCTCGGCATGATTCGACTCATGTTGAGGCCGCTTGCCTAGACGACTAGGCTACCTGTTACCCTTTTCAAACATCCTCCAATAAGGGTTTTGTTAATTTTTTAGTATTGTAAAGTTTCAATACAAATATAGTCAGATATAGTCAGGCATGGTAATATACAGACATGAAACTATCAGACTATGCAAAAAAAGCAGGAATAAGTTATCGAACGGCTTGGAGGTGGTGGAAACAAGGGAATTTAACAGGCTATCAATTGCCTTCGGGTACAATTATCATAACGGAT
>JAADBR010000169.1 GCA_009995705.1 Microcystis aeruginosa W13-11 | reverse complement strand
CTCTTGAAGCTAATTATGATGATTATCTTGAAAAAAAATGATAATTAGACAGAAGTTCTCTATGTGAACAAGAGAACTTTATCTTCTTTTGTTTTCAAAATGAGAATTGCTGGCAGAGAATATTCTCAATGACAAAGATGAGGAATTAATGAACTGTTATCGACATATCAAAGATCATCTTGATAGTCTAATTGAATTATTAAAAGATCTAAACGCTACCAAAGAATTACACAATTATTATAAAAATGAATTTCAACCAGCCAATGACCTAGAAAGAGCCATGCGTTGGTATTATCTAAATAGAACTTCCTACTCAGGAATTATGAAACTTGAAAATTGTTATTGGGGCTATGGTGATAAGTATTCTATGCGTCCTGAAAACTGGCCTTCTCACCTAAAAACCACTTCGGAAAAACTGCAAAATGTCAATTTATCTTGTTTAGATTTTGAAGATTTAATCAATCAATTACCCGATGATTACTTTTTATTTGTCGATCCTCCTTACTTTCAAGCAGATCAAAATAAATTCTATTCCTGCTTCTTCAGTCTAGAAGATCATGAAAGGTTATGTAAGACGTTGAAAAAACATCAACATCGATTTAAATTTCTTTTGACTTATGATAATTGCTCCGAAATTAGAGAAATGTATGATTGGTGTATTTCTTTACAATATAATGAATGGAATTACACGATTAATCGAACTGATGATCAAAAAAAATGGGTTGAAATTAGAACATAGTTATCAGAGTCAAAGACGCAAGGGCAAGGAGGTATTTATTGCTAATTATGATCTTGAGAAACCTGCAAGATTTACACCTCTACAATTAAGTTTATTCGATGGATATTAATTGCTAATTTTAATCAAGTAAATCCTCTATTTTTCCGATCAGGAGCCATGATTGTAGAGGTTTAGCCGTATTAACATCAAAGAAAACTTTGGGATAATTAGGGATGAAATTACAGTTGTGATCCTAGCATTTCTGGCGAGAACACTTGATGTTATTGGTTTGATTTGCTGTTAAATCTTTACTCTTGGCAACGTACATTTTTAAAAGGGCTTCTTCTTGATTATTAATATTAATTTTGCTTAAAAATATTTGCTCTTTTGGTGTGGACTTCCAAACAAATAGTCCCGTTTCTAAATTGGTCTGAAAAAAGCATTGGCAAGAGATGTAATTATTAAATCAAAATCTGTTTCAATATATTGATCTTTGTGAATATTTAGGCTTGTCGAAGGTATTCCTATCAATTTAGACCTTTTGTGTTCGCTAATTAGATTTGTAATTTTCCTGTAGGAGAATGGGTATTTTTTCAAAAAAGATCAAGTTGAACTTCAAAAAAAGGTTTTCTAATTATTAAAGGAGGATCACCGATTTCTCCAGAGAGTTTCAGCAAGCCATCATCAAAAGTATCTAAAACATCCACTCTGGCTTTAATTGCCGTCGCCACATGAGTTGCATCTTTAGGTTTTAGTGCCTGATATTGCCACATCAATTCTCTGGCTAGTTCGCCAACTTTTCTGTCCACATCATAAATATAAATCCACTCATGGAGGAAAAAATCTCTGATTTTTTCCTCACTTTCTTTAGGTAATTTTGGCTGTCCTTTTTCTAATTTCACCACTTCAATAAAAGTAAGAGCAGAAGTCACGATTATTACCTGACCATTTTCAGCTGCTTTGAGAACAGAAATACAATCATTAATTTTATCCTTTTCATTTTTCAGGAAAGCTAAAAAAATACAAGAATCCCAGTAGTGTAGCTTTTTTGTGGGACGAATCAATTACTTCCTCCCAAAATTCCGATCATTTCCTCAATGCTAGGTAAATCTTTTTCCTCAGAAAAAAGATCGATTGACTCAACTTTAATCCCGATTTTTTCCCCATCTTCTCTAGAGGTAACTATCCCCGATACAGAGACTCTTTTTTCTAGATATTCTTTGATATTATCAAGTAAATTTGGTTCAAAGTAACATTTAACACTTTTATTAGTCAATAAATTGTAAACTCGAAAAATAGGTTGACGACTTACATCAATAGCTTTAAGCACACCTTCTACAGTACCAAAACTTTGATATTTTCCCCCGATAATTTCATCAACATTAGCAATCAAAGCTTGATTCAAGTCGATACACCTCGAATCAAAGTCCAATTGCACCATAAACTCATCTCTTTTTTTCAATATTGCTAATGATCGCACACTTTCTAAAGCTCGATCAGAAAAATACTTAGGTCGAATCGGATGTTCTAAAATTGTTACTATTCCCCTTTCTACAGTCTTAATAACTTCAGAAATTTGACTAGGTGTAATCTGATCTTGAGGCATTCCTTCTAAAGTAAGATGAATACTGCCACTATGAACTTGAGAGATTCTCCAATTTATCAGGGGGCGATTTTTGTTAGCAAGGGTTTTATCTACTTCATGGAGTAGTATTGCTAATTGTTCTTGAGCCTTGATAAATTTATCAAAAGACAACAGTGAGCCTTCTATATCTAATGTGAGGCTCTTGATTGTTTCCTTCGATATAGGGCTTTCCCCTTTAGTCATGGCTCTAGGAATTGTGATAATTATCTCAAGTGTAAAGGTTTTGGCTAACTACGAAAGCTTCCTACTTGACATTTTTACATGAACTAAGCCTAAAGCCTAAACTAGGTTGACCTATAACCACAAAAAAACCCGCTGGCGCGGGCTTTTTTCACAAAAGCAAAGTTTTAATTAACCTAACAACGCTTTTGCCTTCGCTACCACGTTATCCACGGTAAAACCGAACTTCTCTAGAATCACACCCCCCGGAGCAGAAGCGCCGAAGGTATCAACCCCCAACACATCCCCCTCATCGGTGATGTAGCGATGCCAACCCATGGTTGAACCCGCTTCCACCGCGAGACGTTTTTTCACTGCTTTCGGCAATACCGATTCTTTGTATTCTGCCGATTGTTCCTCGAATAGCTCCCAACAGGGCATAGAAACGACGCGAGCTTTAATTCCTGCCTCTTTTAACACCGCAGCCGCTTTATCGCAGAGATATAACTCGCCCCCCGTACCGATGAGAATGACATCGGGAGTACCTTCGCAATCGGTGATAATATAAGCACCTTTAGCCACACCCGCAAGGGAAGTTCCCGCTAAATTGGGCAGATTTTGACGGGAGAGAGCCAATAAAGTCGGGCGTTTCTTTTCGCTCACCGCCACCTTATAAGCGCCGGAAGTTTCCGTACCATCTCCCGGACGCATGACTAACAGGTTAGGAATAGCGCGCAGAGAAGCAACGTGTTCCACGGGTTGGTGAGTCGGTCCATCTTCCCCTAGGGCAATGGAATCGTGAGTCATTACCCAGATGACGCGAGTTTCTGACAATGCCGATAAACGGATAGAATTTCGCATATAGTCGGTAAAAATCAGGAAAGTCGCCCCGTAGGGAATCAATCCCGTGTTATGGAGAGCAATACCGTTACAAATCGCCCCCATCGCGTGTTCCCTTACGCCAAAATGGACGTTACGCTCCCGATAACTGCCTTTTTGGAAATTACCAAAATGCTCTAATTCCGTGTAGTTAGAGTGGGTTAAATCCGCCGAACCACCGATTAAACCGGGTAAAACCCCCGCAAGGGCATTTAAGCAGATTTCCGAGTGTTTACGACTAGCGAGCGCCTTATCTTCGGGTTTATAAACCGGTAAAGCTTGCTCCCAACCTTCCGGCAGTTGACTGGTGGTTAACTGTTCAAATAAAGCCGCTTCTGCGGGATATTTGGTCTGATATTCGTTAAATAACTTATTCCAGTACGTTTCTGCCGTCGCTCCCTTGTCCACTGCTTGCCGGAAACGATTTAACACCTCATCGGGAACCACAAACGGCTCGTATTCCCAACCTAGTGCTTTCCGGGTTAACCCGATTTCTGTTGCTCCTAAAGCTGCCCCGTGAACATCGGCGGTATTAGACTTATTGGGGGAACCGTAACCGATGGTGGTGGTGATTTTAATCATCGAGGGTTTATCGGTGACAGCTTTGGCAGCTGCGATCGCATTGGCAATGGCATCTAAATCGGTGTTACCATTCTCGACGTGCTGAACGTGCCAACCGTAGGCTTCAAAACGCTTGCTCACGTCCTCGGTGAAAGCGATGTCGGTGGAGCCATCGATCGAGATATGGTTATCATCGTAGAGAGCGATTAACTTGCCTAAACCCCAGTGACCGGCTAAAGAACAAGCTTCCCCAGAAATCCCCTCCATATTGCAACCATCACCCAAAATAACATAGGTGTAATGGTCGATAATTTTGGCATCCGGTTTGTTGAAACGGGCCGCTAAATGGGCTTCTGCCAGGGCAAAACCGACACCATTGGCAATCCCTTGACCCAGGGGACCAGTGGTCACTTCCACCCCTTCCGTGACGAAATTTTCGGGGTGGCCGGGGGTTTTCGATTTCCACTGCCGGAATTGTTTAATTTCCTCTAGGGGAACGCTATCGTATCCCGTCAGGTACATCAAAGCGTACTGCAGCATACAACCGTGACCGGCGGAGAGAACAAAACGATCACGATTGACCCATTGGGGGTTTTTCGGGTTAAAACGCAGGAATTGATCCCAGAGAACAAAGGCCATGGGAGCGGCTCCCATCGGCAGTCCGGGGTGTCCGGATTTAGCTTTTTCTACGGCATCCACCGCTAAAAAACGCACGGCATTAATACAAAGTTCTTCGAGGGATTGGGAGGCGACAACCATAATGTTTTTTAGAATGAACTACAAAAATAAGACCAGGTTAAAGAGGGAGCCACTCACAGATTACTCTTTCAGGGCCATCGACTCAAGCATATTTTCTAAAAGCTAAGGTGACGTTATGGCCACCAAATCCAAAGGAGTTGGAGAGGGCAGCGTTAACTATCTGCTGACGACTTTCGTAGGGGACGTAATCGAGATCACAATCGGGGTCGGGATTGTCTAGGTTGAGAGTCGGGGGAATCCGATCATTAGCGATCGCCATGACCGTGGCCACGGCTTCAATGCCGCCAGAACCGCCTAAAAGGTGGCCTGTCATCGATTTGGTGGAACTGACGGGGATTTTGTAGGCCGATTCTCCTAAAGCTTTTTTAATCGCCTTGGTTTCCGTGGGATCATTGGCCTCCGTACTGGTGCCGTGGGCGTTGATATAGCTAATTTCCGCCGGAGTCAAACCGGCATCTTTGATCGCTAATTTGATCGCTCTGGTGGCCCCACGACCATCGGGAACCGGTGCCGTCATGTGATAGGCATCGCAAGTCAGACCATAACCGATCATCTCGGCGTAAATCCGCGCCCCACGGGCCAAGGCCGTTTCTAATTCCTCTATAATCAAGATTCCTGACCCTTCCCCCATGACAAAACCATCCCGATCCTTGTCAAAGGGACGACTGGCCCGGGTGGGGTCATCGTTGCGGGTGGACAGGGCCTTAGCCGAGGCAAAACCAGCCAACCCTAGGGGGGTAACGGCGGCTTCCGTCCCACCGCAGATCATCCCCTTGGCAAAACCCCTTTGCACTAGACGAAAAGCATCGCCGATGGCATTGGAACCGGCAGCACAAGCGGTCACGGTGCAGTTACTCGGTCCCTTGGCCCCGGTGTGGATAGCGGTTAAACCGGCGGCCATATTGGCAATCATCATCGGGATCATGAAAGGACTACACCGGCTCGGACCTTTTGTCAAGTAAATTTCCTGTTGATCCTCAAGCACTTTTATCCCACCCACGCCCGTACCGATTAGTACACCCATATCATCGGCATTAAGAGCGTCGATAACTAATCGAGAATCTTGCAGCGCTTGTAAACTAGCGGCGACGGCAAATTGAGCGAAACGGTCCATGCGCTTTGCCTCTTTGCGATCCACATAGTCGTGGGGGTCAAAACCCCGCACTTCCCCAGCAATGCGACAAGCGTGACGGGAGGCATCAAAGTGGGTAATTAAACCAATGCCACTTTTGCCGTTGATTAAGCCTGTCCAATAGTCGGCTAGATTATTGCCGAGGGGAGTGATCGCACCCATCCCCGTGATGACAACCCTTTTTAATGGCAATTCTGTCATGTTTGTTCAAAAATAAGGGCAGATTTTGCCCCAGATATTTAATTCTAATTGTCAATTTTCCCGCAATAATTAGGCGGTTGCTCCTACTTTCCCGCTTTCCCGCTAATATAATCGGCAGCTTTGCCCACAGTGTCAATGTTTTCGGCTGCTTCGTCGGGAATTTCAATATCAAATTCTTCCTCTAAAGCCATTACCAACTCGACCACATCAAGGGAATCAGCTTTCAGATCATTAGCAAAGCTTGCTTCGGGAGTAACTGTACCCGGATCCTCTACTTCTAATTGATCCACCACAACTTTTTTAACTCGATCGAAAATTTCTGCACTCATGGATGTCAATTTTTACCCGCTGGTTTACCGGACCCTAGCCCCTAGGGTCTGGGGAAATGGGGCGGTGTTACCATTTCCGACAATAAATTTCGGTTAGCTTTTTCACTGACCATTTTTCATCTTACTGGAAGTTGTTCCCCTCTTGATGAAGTTTTTTTGCGATCATCAGAAGACAAGGGTGTGGGGAAGTGGGATCTGGGGTGAGGTGAGCAGTCACACACTCAAGGTGAGAAAATCAAGCCAGAGATTTAGAGGAGCATCGTGAAAGGCAATGCTGAAAAACAAATATCTCAAGCAGTGGTCGTGCATAGTATTAGAACATCTACCCCATTTGTCAATACCGCAAGCTATCGGATTGGCAACTTGGAGCTTCGGGATGGTCATGACCAAATCGAGCAGTTTGACTCAGGTGTCGAGGTTGATTGCGGCAGTCAATCAAGAAAAACCCAATACAGTCAGACAGAGACTCAAAGAATGGTATTGTAAAGTTTCAATACAAATATAGTCAGATACAGTCAGGCATAGTAATATATAGACATGAAACTATCAGACTATGCAAAAAAAGCAGGAATAAGTTATCGAACGGCTTGGAGGTGGTGGAAACAAGGGAATTTAACAGGCGGTAATGATTCGGTAGTAGTGGTGTAGCTCTCTTGCTTACCTGGTATGAATTATGTAAAATATTTATTAATAAAAATAATTGGAACCCGATCAGTCTCTAAACTTCTAGCTTAATCATAACTTTTCTGATAAATATCTTTTTCTGGCTCCTGTCTGGCTTACTGAAATATCAGTCTAGCACCGAACAAAGTACCCCCCCTAGTTCACCTCCGTTCCCCTGTCCTAATTGTGGT
>JAADBR010000168.1 GCA_009995705.1 Microcystis aeruginosa W13-11 | reverse complement strand
CATTAAGAAATGTTACAAATTACATGGGTACATTAAGAAAAGTTAAGGGGGTGTATCCATTGATGGATAAGGGTTTCCAGCTATTGTGGTATATATGTATGGGGGAAGTTCAGAAATAATGGGTTTTCAGTCCAAAATCAGGCGGATTAACCGGTTCAGAGGCACCGAAGACCACTAAAGACCACTAACTCTAATTTATGCTGCCATATTTCCCCCTGACTGAGTTTTTTTATAGCAGGCAGCAGCAGATGAAATCCTTTCCGGCGATCGCTTGTTGCCGTCATAGCGCCGAATAGAAATTGATTTAGTTTCCAACTAGGAAACAATTGTTTGGACAATATTCAGAAATTGTTCTGCATAAGTTTGGCATTCTATTTTATTGTTGGTTTGCGCTTCTGATTCAGATATTAAATCTGGTCCAGGCATAAGCTTAGTAGTTAATAATTCAAGGTGATTGGCAAGCTCTTGTGAAGAATCTGGTTTAAAAAATATAGCCCTGGGAGAATTTTGTTCTTTGTGGACAGAAATATCTGATAATAATATTGTTTTACCTAACACTCGAGCATCTTCTACTACTGTACTCCAGCCTTCAAACAATGAAGGCTGAATAACTGCTAACGATCTCCTCATGAGTTGAATCTGATCCCAACGGGGAATTAATCCAAGAATTATAAATTGATCGCTTAAAGAGTTTTTTTCAATTGAATTTTTTATTTCTTCTCCATACTTAGGAAATCGGCTATCATAAAGTTTACCAGTACACACAACTACGGGCTTGACATTTGTTCTTTTCAATAAGATAAGTGCTTCTATGATAAGCTTATGATTTTTGTGTATCCAAAATTGATTGCTAACCAAAAAGAACTTGTTTGGAAGATTATATTTTTCCTGAACTAATGTTGGAGCTAAATGATTTTCAAACCAGTCTTGATTGGGTATCGTTCTAAAACTTAATACAAATTTTTGAGCTTTAGATTCAGGGTAAAAAGCAGCAAAATCGCTCAAAGCACTTTGACTGCTAAAGACTATATTTAACGAATTGTTAGATAAATATTTAAATGCCTTATCACGGCTTTTTATTTCTTTGGTAGAAAAATATGAGGGTAGATATTTATGTTGAAAATCTGGAATCCAAGTTGACCAACCGCAATTAAAATCCCAGGAAATACCCCAGTTTATTGGAACAGGATATACAAAGTCTATTTCTTTACTTTCTAAAAGTTTTATCAACCTTGTATCCTTTAGCCAAGAAGCACTTTGACCGACTTTCCATAATAATCGATTCAAAAAAGAAGGCTTTATACAATTAGTTATATATATTTGTTCTACTAGATTTTCCAGTTCTTCATAATAGCTTTTTTTGAGATTAGAACCAATAAATAAATATAGCTTAATATGCTCCCTTTTATTGGCGGGTAAGTCGGCAATAGATTTGACAAGATTTTTAATATAAATAATCCCCCCCATCCAGTTATCATCAGCTTGCATCAGAATACCAATATTTAAGGTTTTTATCATCCCATTAGCTCCGCACGACACCATTGAGTATAGACACTGATTCCTCTATCAAGAGTTACTTCAGGAAGAAACCCAAGTTTTTTGAGACAATTTATATCAGCTTTCCAGTTTAAGGGATTGCCAATAGGTATTGTACCATCAAAATGTACAGGAATATCAAGTTCGAAATGTTCTAGTATCAAGTTAACTAACTCCTTAATAGAGGTTTCTGTTCCACTTGCCAAATTATAAACATCGGCGTGACAAGGAGCTTTCTCTGCCAAAAGGTAGAGAGCTTTGGCTATATCTCGACTATGGATAAAATCACGACTTTCATTACCCGTTCCCTGTAGATTGAGAACGGGGTTTGTCAGAGCCTTATGACAGATATCCCAGACAACTTGTCGCCTCAATCCTGAACCATAGGCAGAAAAGATGCGTACTGTAGCTGTGAGTAAGCCATAAACTTGGAAAAACTCCTGGCAAAGTTGTTCACAGATTAGCTTATGGTAGCCATAGGGTGAAATAGGATTAAGGGAATGACTTTCATTAATAGGTAAAGTTTTGGGATTACCATAAACAGCAGCACTAGAAAGATAAATAACTCGGCATTGAGGTGCATGAAGGCGAAGAGCATCTAATAAGTTGAAAGTAACAACTACTCCATCGGTAAAATCTGCTTTTGGTTCACTTACTGAAAGAGCAACTGATGCTCTTGCAGCACAATGGATACAGACCTGCGGCTGTAGTTGTTCGATGAGTATGGCTAAATCAGGGGAAGGTAGAGTGAGTTGATAATAACGCAAGAGATCTTGAGTTGGCGCGTTTTCTGGAGGACGGGTTCCCAAACCGACAACAGACCACCCAGCTTGGGCGAATTTGCGAGCTATATACCGCCCAATAAATCCTGTAACACCAGTAATAAGAACAGTTTTCAAGATATTAATCTCAGGGTTTGATAGCAATAAATGAATAATGACGACCTGGAGTGTCTGACTTTTGAGATTGATACCAACCACAAAACTTTTGTACAGTTTCATTGTTAGCCAGCCAGTTACCTAATTTGTCACCAATAATAGGAGCTAGGACAGATTTAATTAAGTTTTGAAACTCCTGTTGAGTCATCGGTGCATAGTTAATGACGCTCTCGAAGGTAGCGATTGCTTTTTGCAGTTTTAGTCTGGCTGTCTCGATAGCTTCTAGGTATTCTTGGAGCAAATAAGCATTCTCTCCGCCATATAAGAAATGTAGAGGATGTGACGCTAAAAAGAGTGGTAAGTCTTCCTTTTTTGAAATAATATGTTCACGAGTTGCTATCAACACTCCTCCAGGTTTTAAGACTCGTGCTGCTTCTTGACAGAGTTTTTTCAAGTCATAGGCATGATGCAGTACCGCTCGTCCATAAACGATGTCAAAAGTATTGTCATCAAAGGGTAAGGTTTCTCCATATTCTTGAATAATTTGAATAGGTAACTGAGTGCTGTCAACTAAAGATTGGATGGCTTGAGAGCCAACCAGCGGACTAGAATCTGGTTCTAAGGCAGTCACGGAACATCCCAATTTAGCAAAAGCATAACTGGAAATTCCTCGACCTGCACCCAAATCTAATACTTTTCCCGGTATATATTGACTCAATAGATTTTTAACTGCAAGCCATTCTTCACTGTTACTAAATCTTTCTGCTGCTAACTCCAACGGATCGTCGTAATAACACCAACGTACCAGTTCTTGTTTTTCTGGCTGCTCTCTAAGCCAACGAACTGCTTGTTCCCAAGTTAATAAATTAGCGTTCATGTTCTGGAATCTCCCTAATCACACGCGCTGGATTACCAGCGACAATAGTCCATGCTGGGACATCTTGAGTAACAACTGAACCTGCTCCAACAACTGCCCCCTCACCAATCTTTACTCCTTTGAGAATGATTGTGCGTACTCCGATCCATGCTCCTCTAGATATTTTTATTTCTAAACTTTTCGTTGTACTCCAATCGTGCTTTCCCTGTTTCCAATCGGCTAAATCATTCTTTCTAATACTATAGCTAATGCTGTGATTATCGCTATCAGCTAATATACATTGATAAGAAATTAAAACATCATCTTCTACAGTAACTGACTTAACGCAATCTATAATAGTGCCACCACCAATAAGCACGTTGTCACCTATATTTATTGAACTTTCTTCACTTTCAGTGACTAAAGTTCCTTGAATTAAGCAATTTTTACCTATGACAATATTACTCTTCTTAGAACGTTTATCTATATTTCCAGTAATTCGAGTGTTCGCTCCAACGGAGATTGATATTAAACTCTTTTTTTGAGTTAAATACTTGATCAAGTAAGAATAAAATTTTCTAAGCATTTTAAAATTTCTCTATATTTTTAATGCAAATGAACCACTTACCTACAGAAATATCATCTTGCCAACTTGAATCGATTACAAAGACAGATTGATAGGAAGACTTGTATTTATTTAACCACCAATCAACAGAATTATTATGAAAGCTCTGAAGAGTTTTAATCCATCCCTCATTTTTACCACTTCTAGAAACAGGAATCATATGGAAAGAAGTATACTGCGTAATGCGATAAGATTCAGCAACAAATTGCACAATTCCACTTTCGGTGAAGTGTTCAAGAGAACCTATAGAATAAGAATAATTGAAGGAATTATCATGATAATCTGTTTTTGTAGCATCACATATTTTAAGGCATTCTTCAGGTATGCCACGATCTAGGGCTTTCTTGATTAGGAAATCGGAAATATCACAGCCATATACTTCGATGTGTGGAAATTTAGACAGAGTCTCAATATTCTTACCAGTACCACAGGCAATATCTAAAACTTTGCCTCGGCAATTGACCATGAGAAATTGCAGTTCATTCCAAGCATTACCTTCACCCCAAGTGTCTAAAATTTCTGCCATTTTGGGATTCCAGTAAATTTCTAGATCTTGACCGTTATTACCCGTAACTTGTGAACGAGATAATTGACTTTTGTGGTAAATATAATGATGTAATATCCTTGATACTTTTCCTTTTACTGAAGCCAAAGTCTTCAAAAATAATGGAGGACATATCTCTTTATAAAATTCCTTGAGCATAATTTATTTCCTCAATATTAATCTAAGGTTGTTGTTTCAGTGATTCTAACATATTGCGGCATTTTAAGTATAGTATTTTGAGCGGCGATTTTGACTCTTTTTGAAATTCTTTAAAATATCCAACTAAAGCCAGATATGCTGGAGAGCAAACTTCACATGAACTTGGATACGATACTACATTATCTGTTATAGCATTATCAAAATCATGGTTCCTTTTGTTGGTGACAATTTCTCTCCCTCCATGCGTGCCATTTCCGTCAAATCCTATGTTTCTGACTAATGATTGAGTAGGAAATAGAGTCATTCCCTGCTGCATAAACACACTTAAATACCAAACAATAGCCCACGAATCGATTTTATTGCTTCTTTGATTTTCCAGCATTTTAAAATAAGGATATGAACCATCTAAATCAAATTTATACCTTAGTAACGATTCCCCCTTCAACTTCTCGTACCCTGACATAGAAATATCAAGGTATTTCCAAGAACGCTGCCACGTTGCCCATCCCCAAGAAGTAGTAAATGGTAGGAACATTGCATCTGTTTCCAGTTCAAGCTTTACCGGAAACATATATCCAGATATTTGCATTACATGGTGAGCATCTTTATAGAGGTTTAAAGCTTTGTTCATGTAGTCAAGGAAAAATGGAGATAGTATCAAATCATCTTCAATTACGATCACACTACCATATTCGTCACATAGATCTGTCACGCCTCTAATAATAGAGTTTGCAAGCCCTAAATTAGTTTCCCTCTCAATAATGTTAACTGTCCCACACCACTTTTTACTTCTAACTACTTCTCGTACTTGTTTGACAGATTCTTGATCTTCTTGTCGCTTAGGGGCATCACAAAATATAAACAGTTCGCTTTCTGCTGCTCCTTCATTCTGAGCTAAAGATTCCAAAGAGCGCAATGTATGTCCAGGTCGCTTATAAGCAAAAAATGCTATCGGTGCTTTCTTCATAATTGTCTTGCCTTACGAACCGTTTCGGAGACCTCCGCAGCACTATTAGGTCGATTAAAAACCAGGAAGGCGACAGGAGTTGTCAGTTGGAAGTTAGCCATAAACAAATTTACTGTTAGCTTAAGCTACCTTAACTCATTCTGACCAAATTGTCAACCTAGGGCGGCGCAATTCCCAAAATCTGCCCTGTCTCCCTTCGGCAAAGACATCTTGATAAAATCTAGTCTGCCTGACATCAATCTCGGTAAATCCCAACATCCGACTCTTTTCTCCCTTAACCTGAATGTTCTTGCAGCCACCTCGTCAAATCAGCCAAGTTAGCAAAATCCAATAAAGCTTCTGCTAAATCCTCTAACTGAGGAATGCTCAACTGCTGAACCTGTTCAAAGACAGAGTCATCTAACTGTCCTAGACGACGGTTGAGAAAGCGGAGAATGAGAATAGCCTCTCCTTCCTGTCTGCCTTCCTGTCTGCCTTCCTGTCTGCCTTCCTGTCTGCCTTCCTGTTTGCCTTCCTGTTTGCCTTCAGCAAAGACATCTTGATAAAATCTGGTCTGCCTGACATCAATCTCGGTAAATCCTAACATTTTGACAATCTCCTCTCGACTTAAATGGGGTAGCTTATAGCGGTATGCAGTCGAATGAGGTATACTGCAACAAGCTATAAGTCAGTCTAGGCAAGACTTTGTCTGTATCTCACTCAAGCGAATACCGCTATATACACTATTATAGTTTCAATTAAATCCAGCAGTTGCTTGAGTAATTTGTCCTCACTGATTTCCTGTCGGGTTTGTCGGACTAACCTTTGTGCCTGCTCAATCGCCATTGCTTCTGGAATGACAACCAACTGCACTAAACTGAGACTTAAATTGGCAGGCTGATTTCGGGAAAGTTCATCTAAGTAGATCCGTCTGACTCTCTGGCTGTTGAGCAGTTCTTCATAATGGCTGGTGTTAGTTGTCTCTACCCGGCGGCTAGGATAAATTACGACTGCTTGCCAGGGATTTAAGGGTTGATACTGCCGCAGATATAAGAAAACTTCTCCAAAAAAGCGACTGTAAAAGTCTGCTTCTGATTGAAATTGTACTTCCACGAAAAATAAGGGAAGCTCAAGATTATTTTCTGGGGGACAAAATAGACCATCTAAACGAAAAGCAGTCTGTTTGAGTTCGACGGAACGGAAGTGATACTGTTCAACTTAGGGGATGGAAATTTCAAGCAAGTCAAACAACAGGGAAGGAAGCGTCTGGAATAGTCGGTAAAAAAGGCTGTCTGTTTTCAAGGATTGGCAAGGACTGGGAGGCTAGTTTTCTGGGGATTACCCGCTCTATATCCGGCTATCTGGACGCAGTTCGTCGCCAACTACCAATAACTTAGGCGGTTTCGCCTGACGGATAGCTTCAAATGTTCTCGCCGTCGTATCAGGTCGATTGAAAATTAGTAAGGCGACAGGAGTGGTTAGTTGGAAGTTAGCCACAAACAAATTTACTGTTATCTTTGGCTAGTGTAACCCATCCTGACCGAATTGTCAACCCAGAGCGGCGCGATTCCCAAAACCTGTCCAGCCCAAGTCAGAAATTTTCTGGGCTTAGAGAATTAATGAACAGACTTAATCTCACCTAAATCATTAATAAAAATGGACGAACCTACGGACAAAGATAGAATAAACTGACTAATTTTGGCTCTTCGGTAATTGTTATGCACATAATTAACTTAAAATAAAATTCGATGAGAGTGAGTACGCCTAAAAGTAGCTGAAATCTATACAGGGAGACACTTACGGCACAAATAGG
>JAADBR010000167.1 GCA_009995705.1 Microcystis aeruginosa W13-11 | reverse complement strand
TGGCCCTAGTAGTTGATAGACTTCATTTCTAAAATCCTGGAGTTTCTGAGTAGATTGATTCAAGTTTTTTGATTATTTGACAATTTTATCCCATTATCTCCTTTTTTTGACTCCTTGTAGTCTTCTTATCATTAGACCAAACTGTGCAGTTTGGTTGCAGGTTGAGTTAGTCTAAACTCCAGTCATAATGGCTGAATAGCTGAAATTACACCCGTCCAACAGTGATTGGCGATCGCGATTTTGCCACCTGTTAAATCTCTTTTTCTGTCTGTACAAATTGTTACTTTTTGAAATGAGAATTGCTGCCCTACACCGGCGCGGGCCGATGAAGATGCTCGGCAAAAAGTATGGGCGAAGCATTCGGGTAGAAAATTTCTGGGCTCTCCTAGGTTTGGTGGGTAAAATGTATTCTAAGATACATTCCTCCTAGGGAGGGGGTGGAACGAACCACAAAGACACAAAGAACACAAAGGTTGATCGATCCTATGTAAGGGACCTGCGTAGGAATAATATCCCAGCCAGACAGTCGCTCTGTAGAAGAATCAGACAAGCCATAAATGGTACATTATCAAAGCGCAAGTCCCTAAGTTAAACTTATCATACAGAACCGAGAAGAGCCATTTCTGGTTTCACCGATAGGTTATTGTCCGAATGCTTCGCCCCTACACCGAAGCGGGCCGATGAATGGGACGGCTACCACGGTTTCTGGTCGGGTACGCAGTTGGCTGATTTTGTCTATGCCAGAGTTTTATCTGAAAGTTTAGGTAGAGTAACCGATAAGCTACGCTTACCTATGAGTTTGAGGTAGGCGTTTTTAGCTAAGGAAGTCTCAAATTAGTTAGAGACTTTTGCGGAGGACAAGACCTATTCCTCCTAAGGTAATTAAGCCGATAACCATAGAAGGTTCAGGAACTTTGCTAAAAGTTAGGCTACCTTGTCCCGCAATACCCAAGCGAGGAGTGTAGGTAAAAGCCGCTTCGCTGAGGTTAAATAATCCGCTAGTCAGGGCAAAATTAGCGATAGGAAAGAAAGCATTAGTAGAGGTGACACTATAATCGATGCCAAGAAAAGTTCCATCGAGATAATTAGCCACAGGAGGAGCATCAGCTGAAGCGAGATTAAAGCTATGGCTGAGGAGATTAAAGCTAATATTGCTCAAGGGGGTAGATTCAAAATCTACGCCTGTAATTGTCCCATCATCAAAACTAGCCGAGCCGGAATAATTTCCTGTCAGACTTCCAGAAGTTATTGCACCCTGAAAATTGTAGGTGATATTTGCCGCTTGTAAACTATTGACATTGACAGCAAAATATGCTAGGGCTAAACCAGTGATTACAGCAACTTTATTCATGGTGATTACTCCTAAAAAAAATCCTAGTGGGCGTTGCGAGCATCGGCTAAAAAAAGCTAGAACAGGAAATTATTGAGATTATTCAATTGCGCCACCGCAACGTTATTAATTAATGCTAGGGATAAAGGATTAGCAGCAGTTCCAAAACCATCAGCATCGATATTGAGAACCGTACTGCTACCACGAGCAGTAAAAGTGATATAACCATCAGCAATGGGATTACTGCCAGCGTAATTCAAACTGTTAAGCAGTTGCGTGAGAACAATTTTGTCGCTGCCCACGGTAAAATCAGAGATGGTATCACTGCGATCGCTCAAGCTGACATAAACAAAGAAGTCATTACCACTTAAACCAGTTAGGGTATCGCGACCTTGGAACCCGACTAGGACATCATCACCGGTAGTACCCACTAGATTATCAATGCCCGCCGTACCCGAACGAGTGGAACGCAAAACTTCATCGCTGCGGAAATTGAGGTTTTGCAGACGGGTATCAAATTCTCTGCTCACATCTCCCCCTAAAAAGGGTTGATTGAAGAAATTCGAGCGTAAATACTCTGCAAAAGCGTCCTGTTCCGTACCATCGGGGGCAAAAGTTGCATTTCCAGTGAAGTTGGGTGTACTGCCTAGCAAGTTGACGCGATTGCGCTGGGGAATGGTATAACCATCACCGCCATCAAGAAGAAAAGAAAGCGTCACCATGCGGAAGCTACGATTAGCATCACCAATAATTGCACCATTTTGCACCACTACATCGATAACTGTGCCGTTTTCACCCTTAATTACCAAAGATTTTATCCGACTGCCGGCGGGGTCATCAAGGTGGAAGCTGAAGGCCATTCCTCCCACTTGCGGGAAACGGCCCGGGGAATTAGCAGGATCATTTGTACTAGCGGCTAGGCCATACTCCAAAATCCCCTTTAATTCACTAGCGGTGACAGTGGTGAGACTGAGGGAATTATTAAAGCTGAGGGCATTTTTAATCGCTACTTCCGAAATTCCCCCGGCTGGTTTCACCCCTGGTACTTCTTCTGGTGCTACCCGTACTGCTTCCGCACCGGTGGGAACGATAATACTGCCAATGCTATTGCGAATGCCACCGCCATTTTTCAGGGAAATAACCACGTTAGCATCGGTTTTTTTGGCTTCAGTTAGGTTAGCATCGGCGGTAATATTGCCGAGGTTGGTTTCCTGTTGGCGAACTCCATCTAATCCTGTCCCTGACCGTTGACCATTGAGGAAAACTCGCGTAAAGCCGAAGAAATTGCCTTCTTGAGCGTTAATAACCTCCCTCAGGGAATTGGTAATCCCCCGAATTTCGGGGTCTTCTAACCCGGTTCCTCCCACTTCCGTCACTCCTTGGGCATCGGTGGCGTAAGCGCCGCTAATATTGGGATTGTAGCTTTCGGGAATGATATGACCATTGCTATCAAAATCGATAACTAAGCGCCCGACGTACTTATAATTGGCATCGGTATTAACTACCGCTACTGGTTTGCCGTCTGGATTGGTTTTGACAATGGGGTAAACCCCCTGGAAAGTGTCTCCAGCGCGTAAACGGTCGTTTCCGTCGGTTAAGCGGGTATGGGAACCGCCAGCGACGATAATATCGACATTGCGTAAACGTTCTGCTAGGGCTTGTTCGATCGATAATTGTTGCATATGGGCTAACACGACGATCTTATTCATCCCCGGATTAGCGGCCAAAAGTGCATCGACGGAAGCTTGAATAATGGCCGCTAAAGCATCAAGGTCATCTGGATTAGCAGGAGAAACTCCCACGTTACCTGGGCTGGAAATTGAGCGTAAAATCGGTGTAGTTGCGCCGATAATGCCAATTTTCTCGCCATTGGGCAGGGTAATCACTGTACTTTTGGCGATTTTATTTGGAATGGTGCTGGCTTCGAGACCATCAGCAGTTACTAAACTGGCTAAGTTGGTATCGGGGGCAAAATTAAGATTAGAACTGAGATAGGGGAAATTTGTACCGGGATAGTTGCCACTGGGAAGAATTAGATTACGGACAACTGCTGTACCTTGGTCAAATTCATGATTACCAAAAGCGTTCGCTTGTACTCCCAAATTGTTGAGAATCTGGATATCGCCGCGGCCAACTGCCCCGAATACCTGTTCACTGGCCCCGAAAAATAGACCTGGGATATAAGCATCTCCAGATGCAAGGGTGAGGGTATTGGCAAAACCGGCTACGCCGTTATTATCGATGTCCTGCTGTCGCAAAGCATTTAGCACCGCACTCATGCGCGGGGCATCATCAAGGGCTGAAATTCCGCCTTCGTTGTCGGAAAAATGGAATAATTGCAGTTTAAAGGGTTGGGGAGTGGTTAAGTTTAAGCCAATTAAAACGGGATCGTGATCACTGGTACGATAGGGGTTAACTTGGTAGAGTGCAGAGGGGTTTAAGGGAGGATTAGAGGGATTTTCGCCGGGGTCAACGATATTGTCATCGTAGTCAAAAACACTGGGTTCATCAGCGTTAATGTGCCATTCCGTCACTCCTGTTATCTGGGCGGCTAAACTAGCATTAGCGAGAGCATGGTCGAGATAACCAGCTTGACCATCGAAAACGTAGGAATAAGCGTTAATACCCCCAAATCGACTCACTAAGTTTGTATATCCGGCGGATTCGAACGCTCGAATTGGGTCTTCTTGGGCGTAGGCATTGAGATCCCCGATAATTAAATAATCCCCATCACCGCTATTAGTGGGGTCTGTGGCTATCCAATCCTTTAAGGCTAAAGCGGCATTGGTGCGGCTGGCATTCCAGAAGCCTTGACCATCTCCTCGATCGAAGTTAGGATCACTTGTATTAGTTAAACCCGATTGACTTTTTGATTTTAGGTGATTGACGACTAAATTAAATTTGGCACTGGTATTGACTTCTTGGAAGGCTTGTGCTAGGGCGGGACGATTGCGAGTATCATCGAAACGAGTATCAACGCTGCTGTCTAAGATCTTAAAATTGCCTACAGGGGTCACTTTAGCGGGTCGATAAATCAATCCCACTTTAATCGCATCAGTGCCAATTGTACCTGTGGGGATAAAAGCGTAGGTTCCTGCACCGGCAACGGTATTTAAAGCGTTAACAAGGTTAGATATCGTGCCATCGCCATTATTTTCCAATTCTATCAACCCGAAAACATCGGCATCAAGACCGATAAGCGCCGTGACTAATTTATTCTCTTGACGCTGAAATTCGTTGGTACTATTGGCACCCCTGGCATTATTGTTACCATCGGCGATGGTGGTAAAGTAATTAAGGACGTTATAACTGGCAATTTTTAGCCTACCCCCCACATTAGTGGGCGTTTCTGAGCGATTATTGACTGCTTGGAAGTCGACGCCTTGGTTATTCTGGACGCGATAGATTCCGAAGCGTTGGTCTAATACTCCGGTTAATCCCGTGATTGTGTCCCCGGCTCGTAAAATATTGCTGGTACTGAGGGGATTGCCACCGCGTCCGAATAGAGTCGTCGGAAAAGTGCTATTACTGCCATCATCAAGGGTAATCCGTCGCAGATTATTACTCGCTTGTAAAGTATTGGCATCTGTCCCCGGATTGGTAAGGTTAGTGGGTTGCTGTAAGCGTCCCCCAGAGGATAAAACCACACTGCCAAAACGACCAAGTTGGAAATATTCAGTTAAAGAAAGAGTTTCGGCGAAAGTTGTCCGCATTCCCTCAAAAGCTTCTAAAGCTTGGGTTTGAGCATTCGCATTCGAGAGATTGCTAATAGTGGCAGCCGTGGGCAGCGAATTATTACTAGAAATAATTAACGCTTCTGTGATGCTGCTCAGTTGGGTTAGGGATACCCCCGCGCTACCAAATTCACTAACTGTTCCTGTAATTCTGACTTTATCGCCAACTGCAATGTTAACAATCGGGATATTGCCTTCAAAGATAAATAAGCCTTCGGAAGTCAGAGGATTACTATCGCTATCGCTATCTTCCTCCTGGAGATAAAAACCACTTAATCCTGTATTACCCTGGAAATCTCCCACCACGATCGCCTCTACAGTCACCAATTGATTTAAAATTGGGCTGGCTAAACCTGTGCCTTGAATTTCATGGATTTTTGCGAGGGTAGGAGTGGGCGGAACAACTGTACCTGGAGCGGCTAAACCAGTCACGGCAATATCATCAATTGCATACTCATCACGACTACCGCTACCATCAACATCATCCCCCGTCCAACGCAGGAAAAAATTACTATTAGCGGCGATGCTTAGTCCAGAAAGAGTAATAGAGCGAGTTACCGACTGCCAACCCAGACTGTCGGAACTCTTCGGGGTGGTAAAGTCCAAACTGCTAACAGCAGTAAAACTATTTCCGTCCCCGGAATAGGAAAAGTTGAGAGAATTAGCCCTAGATTGGTCGTTGCGAAAGCGGATGATATAGGAAAGAGTAATCGAATCCACTAAGCTATTAGTGACATTCTGTAAGCGTAGGGTGATAGTGCCGGGGGTAAAATCATCTGTTGTGGGTTGTACCCCAAAAGCATTATTTCCCGAAGCGACGATGAAAGCATAAACTCCCCCGGTGGTGACAGGGTTAGATGTCTGTCCTCTGGCAAAATCTCCTGAGGTACGGGTATCCCCGTAGGTCATGCTGCTATCGGAAAGGCCGGAAATAATCCAAAGGTCGGAATCTAGCTGGCCTAGACTCGGAATCGGGGCTAATCCCAAACCGGTAAAAGTATTAAAATTTTCTGTAAAGGTAGCGGTACTCATACTGCAGCAAGGTTGGTACCTCTACTACCCTAGAGTTCAAAGATTAATGGCTGGTAAGCTCTTCTTTAATGACCGGTAAATCTTTGGTTAAAAGAGATTATTGATTAAATTATAGCCTTTCTCATAAACATGAAGTATAACGTTAACGATAGCCAAATTGCACAACGAATGAAATCCTATCGTTGTAGAGTTCCTTGCTGAAAATCCCAGACTTGTCATTATAACTAACCTATCTCTCCAAGACAATTAGCGAAAAGGTTCTATATTTATTCGGTTATCAAATCCAGTTGACAAGCTTCCGAGTTGGTAGTAACCACTTCAGTGGTTATT
Source organism: Microcystis aeruginosa W13-11 (assembly GCA_009995705.1). Lineage (GTDB taxonomy): Bacteria > Cyanobacteriota > Cyanobacteriia > Cyanobacteriales > Microcystaceae > Microcystis > Microcystis aeruginosa_F. Next base: position 4,677 of record JAADBR010000167.1, on the reverse strand, counting down.
TAACCAAGAACAAGGGGTAAGGCAGCGTAGGATCATTTTTTAAGATAAATACGAACTCCTTGAACTTCATCAACTAGCCGATAATTTTCCTTGATAACCCTAGCAATTTCAGGAAAAACTTCGTGTCCCTGAGTTTCTCTATCGGTAAAGAAAAACATTCTCGGAGCTACAGCATCAACAAATAACTTAGCTTTAGAATTAATAAGATCGTCTGCATACTGTTTGAAAAAATATTGCTGTAGGGGAAAGTATTTAAATGGCCCCATCACAATAGCCCTTGTTGCTGTTACCAGTCCCGTGCCAACATATAACTCTGATGCCCATCCCCAGACAGCCATAGATTCACCAGGAGAAGCATACTTGAGAATAGTTTCTGCAATCGGACTAAGATAATTTTTAGCAAATCTTTTGCGATTATCGAGGTAAAAATTATCTGATGCTATCGTTGCGGCAAATTCTAAAAAACTACTAGCAACTGTAATCAAAATGACACCTGTTAAAAGAGAGAAACTTAAGTTTGAACGAGTTAATTTTGACACCTGTAAAACTTTTGCCAGTTCACCCATAAAGACGCCAATGAGAAATCCACTAGGCATGATTAGAAACAGCAAATAATGAGTAAACCCGTTTCCTGGTTTGATAACTGAGTAACTCGATGCAACCAAAATAAATAAACTGTAATAGACAAAGCAAAATGTCTTGGACTTTTCTTGATTTTGGCTTAAGGAAACACGCTTTATTATTAAAAATGGTACTCCTAATATCAAGACAATTGCTGTTAATAAAAATAATATTCTTGTATCTTGCACTCTTATTAACATCCGAAGAAATATGTTGATTTTTCTGAAAAAGCTTAGTTGATTTACGTCTCCCATCAAACCAGCAATTCTCATTTCACCAATCAGTGTTGGACGGGTGTAATTTCAGCTATTCAGTCATTATGAGGGTTATGACATTTTTGGTGGGGGTGCTAAAATCTGCTTCTAGCATCAAAATGAGAATTGCTGCCATCAAACCATGACTAGAATAAATCAATAAATTCTGTTGTATATAAGATTTCCAGAAAGCATCATATATTGAGAAAATTGTTAGATATAGTAGGACTAAAGCCGAGAACAACATTCCCCCAAGAAAGAAAGCAGCAGCACTCCTGATAAATTGACCTCTTGCTCTGCTTTTTAGCCAGAGTATGTGAAAAAATATACAAGCAATTGAGAAAGCTATAGGAACTGACTGCATTTTGGCAAAAGGAGTAGTTCCCAGGATAAAACCCAAGGCAAATATCAGGTGATTAGGATTAGATGAATTACCAGCATAATATTTACAAACGATTAACAAGGCCACACTTAATATTGCAATCGAAAAATGTTCACTTGTATAATGCACATAGTCAAAAAATGTCATTAAGGCTACAGTTGTAACAACGGGAACTATTGCTAGGCGAGAAAGGCTCTTATCGTAGAGAATGGATAAAGCATAATAAAGACAAACAATAGCAGCAATTATCATGATTAGGCCGATAACACGACTACTAGCATATTCAATTCTGAACCCGAAAAAAGCTGGTAGAGTCAGAGGATAAACATTGAGAGGTCCAGATGAACCTGTATCTACCGCACGCCAGAAAACTGGATCTTTCAACAGTTTGAGAGCACCTGCGGTAAATAGTGCCTCATCGGGGTTTAGCATTGGTGGCAAGAAACCTGGCCAGCGTGCTGCTAAAATAAAAGTCACTAAGGAGATAATAAATATTAGATTTGACAATAAAAATTTCCGTATCTTACCCGTGGGAGTTATCAAGAACATGAAAGGAGAAAAAGCGCAAAAAATGAAGATAATAAAAGTGACTATTACCGATATTCTGTAAATAATTGACAAAGATTGAATACTCGCCAAGTTACTCAGTAGCCACCACCGTAAATCAATTTGGTTATTTATCATTTTTTCACTCTTTAGGGATCAATCTAGAGGGGATGGACTTATATTATAGTCCGGTGTAAGCATTTTTTCGGTGTTTACAACTGAGAATAATGACAACTGAAACCTCATCGTCTAATTCTCGTACTTCTGACTCGCTGGCAACCATGATAAATGGCGAAAACTTGGCTTAAATCTGCCGTTGGTCCGATAGTAATGAGAATTCCCCGTTCTTTCTGCTGATTTAATCCCTCTAGATGTGCTTGACGATAGGGTGCGCGTTTTCGGAGCACATTTTCACAATAGCTACCCCAGACAACAAATTTCGGCATATTTGGCCTGTACTCTCTTGATCTGTTGCTATTTTACGATCGAATGGTCAATCCAATCGATATAGTGCGATGTCGAAGGCACTGCATAGCAGATCGCCAATCTTGTCAGGTGGGTTATTATAGCGGTAAGCGCTTGAGTGAGATACAGACCAAGCTTTGCCTAGCATGGTTTATAGCTCGTGACACTGTACCTCATACGACTGCACACCGCTATAAAGCAGCTAAAATTAAAGCTTATAGGATAACAACCTCTCGGCTAAAACTGATAAATTTAAACTATTTAAAATACGAGTTTTTATCGGTCGTTTTTCATCCCAAAATATCAAGGAGTCATAAAATTCTTTTCCTAAAGGGGAATTGAGAAGCTGTAAGGTTTTTTGAGCGGTATCTAAATCATCGAAGCTTAGGAAGTAAACGGTATCATCGAAAATAACGGGTTGATTTTGATAGGGTAATATAAGGTTAAAATTCAGTTTTTTATAAAGTCCAGAAATGGCGATTTTAAAAGGGGAGAAGCTGTAAGAACCCACACCAAATATGCAAAAGTCTGGCTGATTTTGATAAATTTTGCTCTTTCTCCTCAGAAAATAATTTTTATGATCAACTAAATATTGCCAAGTTTTTGGTGCTAGATACCGTACATTTGCTGTAGATTCACCGATAAAATTCTGAGTTACCAAAATGTATTTATTGATAACCTCTAGGCGATTTTGTGCCACATCTGAACCTTTAAGGAGAGGATAAAGATAGGTAGGTTCAAGATCAACGACTTCTTTTAAACCATTGACAAAAATTTCATTAACTAACTGTAATTCCATGACTTTTGAGCAATCATGTTTAATTCCTGAACGCCATTTTTCTTGAGGATGCCGATGATATAAATATTTTAATCTAGTAAAAGTATTTAAATCTCTGACTAGGATATTATTTTGATAACCAATGCGCTGAAATTCTCCTTCCTCAAAACTATTGAAAACATCACAAAAGTAATTTACTGAATGAGAATCAAATTGACAAAACAGAAGACAAGCATCTACATTAGCTTGAAAATATTTTTGAGTATTGATCGGATAAATTGCCGAGTAAACGAGATGAATTTTGTGAGTATAGATATAGTTTAAAATTTTTCTAGATACGGCTGTTTTACAGATAATTGCCAGATAAGCTAAACGTCGATCGAGACATTCAATGAGCTTAATTAACATCCACTCTGAAATATCAAAATTACTTCTTCCCGTCATAGCATCTAAACCATGATAGCCTTGAAAGTTGCTTTTTTGAGGTAAATTTTTCCCGTTAATAAGTCCTTGTTTTGAGTTAGTTATCTAAGGCAGATTCCCCAAGAATAAAATATTTTCTGACCATGATTGAGTCAAGGAATACCAGTCACAATCAAAAAAATTCTTCTGTTCAACTTGTATTCTTTGATCTTGGGATATTTGCGGATCTTGATTAATCTGAGTGATATAATTAGGATTAATTTCAAAGCCAAGAATTTTTTCAGTTTCTTTAAAGGTAAGTGAAGCTGCTTTTAAAAAGTTACCTATACCACAAGTTGGCTCAATAATAACATCGGGGTTAACCTGAATTTGCCATAATTTTTGACAAATCTTTTCAGTTAACTCTGGGGGAGTTTGAAAGTCTCCATATTCAATTTTAACCTGAAAAGCTTGCATGACTAATTCTCTCTATAAATGGCTATTAATCCTTCTTCTTGACCGGCAAGATCGATTACCCTATCTATTTTGACTTTGTGTTCTTTGTGTCTCCGTGGTTACTCCCGAACCCTTCTGGGATAACCCGATAGAAAAGTTTATGCTAGGCTAGATTTAACCGGACTAAACCAAGAGAACCTATGCTTGTGTGACGCTGACGAGATTGGGGATGAGATCAGCACGCCGCTGGAGTTGGTTTTCCACTTGCGCCTAGGCTGCATTTACTCTTGATGCAGAACTCACTAGGGTATTATATGTCCACATTCCCGAAAGCGCAATCACCCCTATTATACCTACCCCCACAGATAGCAATCTCTGGCGTTGTTGTGTCGCCTTCTTCTGTCGCTCTAACTTTTGCTGGCGTTGCGTCTGAACTTCCCGAATCGCTTGTGGGATAAATTCAGCCGGAATCCGCACTTCTTTGGCAGCCGCTACTAATTCCGACTCGGAGAAGCTCTGGGTGTAATCAGCATAGTATCGCGAGGCCAGTTCTAGCACTTCTGGCACAATTTCTTCAGGAATGCGAATTTCTTCGTCGTTCATGGCTAACCTTAGAACCCACATTCCGCACCCTAAGCTGTCACAGAGAGAAATTACGAAGAGAAAAAATCAAAGTGAGCATAAAAATAAACATAAGGAGCGAAAAAAGGCATTTGAGAAACAGTAAAGCACCAAAAATGGCATCAAAACCTATTCTCAATAAGGAGCAATAA
>JAADBR010000166.1 GCA_009995705.1 Microcystis aeruginosa W13-11 | reverse complement strand
GGACGTGCCAACCCTCTCTACGTACTGGTTTAGTTCGGCTAGGAGGGGTGGGGGAATTCGGACGGCTATTTGTGGTTTGCCCATAACAATTACTTTTCTTATCCCGCCATGCTATCAAACGTATGGCTAAATGTCACCCTTTTGTTCATTTTTCTTAACCAACGAGGCTCTCTTGGACTTGGTGGGTCTAAGATACATTCCTCCTACTAGGGGGTGTAACTAACCACAAATGCACAAGGGACACAAACTTGGGATTTTGACCTAGATTTACCAAAAAAAGAATTATAGTTTGTCATAATCTTCTGGCTCTCTGTCTGAAACTTTAGCTAATGTTTGTTCAAGCTTATGCTAACTGTCTTGACATCAAGACATCTTGACATCAAGACTTTAAAAATCTTTCCTGCATCGTCTTAGCTCGTTTGTAGTCAGCGATCGTCTTGCGTCGTTGTAAACGTTGCCGTGCTGTTTGTACCACCTCCTCTAATTCGGTGGGATGAGCCTCTAGGTAAAGATAGGCTGCCTCCAGCAGGGTTTCTTTGGTAATTCTCTCGTCGTGGCACAACTGCCGCAGGGAATCGTCGATCGCCTGCTCGAGACGAATAGAAGAGCGAACTGTCTCAAAATCCTCTTCTTGACGTAGCTCGGAGACGAGAGATGTTTCAGTATTAATGTCTTGACTCAAAGATGTCTTGCTGTCTTGACTCAAAGATGTCTTGCTGTCTTGACTTAAATTTTTTATAACATCTTGAGTCAATTGAGCAATTTCTTCTTTTGGTTCTGAAGGAATTGGTAGGATTTCTTCGACCACATCAAGGCGGGGGGGAACCGTAGGCTTTTTCTTGTTGACCAATCGATCGAGGGCGTTGCTCATCTTTTCTCCTTGATTTGAGTACCCAGTAATTCGATAACGGCTCGAAAAGAAGTTTCCATATCTTCGTGGCCGATCTCGCTCAATAGTTTGCCTTGGTTGAGTGCCTGTTTAAAGCGTTCGCTTTCCAAGATAGAGGGGAAAATTTTCACGCCGGGGGCAACCTCGGCCATAGCGGCAATCGCCGCCGCGCTATCCTTCGAGTGAGAACGACCGAACCAGCGATCTCGAAAAGGGATGATGCCGAGGAGCGTTCCGGTGAAAGCGCCTAATTTCGAGAGACTGTCAGCTAGTTCTAGGGTGCGAACCAGAGAATTGACCCCTTTAGTAGAAGCTTCGACGGGGATCAGCAAATAGTCGGCTGCACCGATGGTAGCAATAGATATCTGCGTCCTGGCTGGGGGGGAGTCGATAATGCAGTAATCAAAATAGTCCGCCTGGAGTTTGAGCCGCGTCCGGAGAATTAGCGCACCCATCCCACTATTCGCCAGATACTCTTGGGCATTGCTCAAACCGTCGTCTGCGGGGATAAGAAATCTGGAATCGTTGAGGGCATAAACTGCATCCGTCACCGCTACCGTCCCCTTGATTACCTCCAAAAGCGTCGGCGCGTTCGGTTCCACCTCATGACCCGAAAAAAAAGTCAAATTCGCCTGCGGGTCGGCATCAACCAATAAAACCCTCGCTGTTCGTCCCAGCATTTTACCCAAAAAGAAAGCGGTGGTGGTTTTGCCCTGCCCTCCCGATAAAGATGAGATCACAATAGTTTTCATACCATTAAGTCTTGACGCTATTAAGTCTTGATGTCAAGACATATTGATAGAATAGCACAAGTTAGTCATTTAACTGATACCAAGGTTGGCGATTCCCTGTTCGGCTCTTCTAGGTTCTGTGCGATCAGCTTAACTTACAGAGGATCGATCCTTGTGTTCTCTGTGTCTGGTGTGGTTCCTTCCACTTCCTCGCCAGAAAAAAATGCTCCTTTAACCATAAGTTAACCACTGAAATAATCTCTAAAATCCCTATATTGTGGGAAAAAATTAAAACCCAATAATATAACCCACATTCAGCACTTGATGATGTGAGTATATATACTTAACGAGCTACTCCCAGCAGATTATTTTGCCAAACTTTTATTTATTGAAAAACAATATCTCCCCCATGAGAGATTTAGACAAAAATACTTAAATAGCTGTAAGCCTTTCTATGACTGGGTTAGGTTAAATAAAAAATATTCAAAATAACCTGCTGGATGTGGGATATAATAAAGTCAACCCTCGTCACCCCGATTTTATCTATGGACCCTCTTACAGCAGCAGCGATCGCAGTTAGTTCAATTATCGCTACTAAAGCGTTAGAGAAAACAGGTGAAAAAGTGGGAGAAAAGGTTTGGCAACAAACAGAAAAATTTCTTACTTCCCTGAAACAAGTTTCTCCCGATACTGTCACCGCAATTGAAAAAGCACCGGAGCAAACTTTAGATTATGGACAAGCGATTCTGGAAGTGGAATCTGTTGCTAAAACCAGTCCCGAATTAAGCCAAATTATAACCGAGTTGGTTAAAGCGATAGAAGCGGAACCTTCCCTTAAAGAATTGGTTAATAATACTCTTAAATCTCAATCTCAACAAGCCAGCGTTATCAATAATCACAAGTTAGCTGATTTGATAAAAAATGTTTTTCAAGGTAATACAATCATTGGTGGTAATTTCTGACTGGAGCCGCCTGTTAAGGAACAGGTTAAAGAACATCCTCACAATTTATCTAATAGTAATATCCCTAAATTTGTTGGTAGGGATAAGGAATTAATTGACTTAAAAACTCAATTACAACAATCTCAAAAGCTTGCTATATCTACCTTAACAGGAATGGGAGGCATAGGTAAAACTGAATTAGCCAGACAATTTGGTTGGCAACAATGGCGTGAAAAAGCCTATTCAGGGGGTATATGTTGGTTAAATGTGGCAGAGAGTGATGGCGGTTTTATCGGTACTTCTATTTTAGATTTTGCGCGGTTATATCTCAAATTAACTCTACCAGATGAGGGAGAATTAGAGGAAAAAATTCGTTATTGTTGGCAAAACTGGTTAGCGGGAAATGTCTTAATTATTTTTGATGATGTACGGGATTATCAGCAAATTAGGGATTATTTACCACCGCAAGAGGAGAAACGCTTTCAGGTTTTAATTACCACTCGTAAGGAATATTTATCAGCGACAATTGCAACTTTTCGGGTAGAAGTTTTAAAAGAAGAAGATGCACTTGATTTATTGCGTTCCTACCTCGGAGATAACAGAATTGGCACACAAATCGAAGAAGCTAAATTATTGTGTCAGGATTTGGGTTATTTGCCCTTAGGGTTAGAATTGGTGGCAAGGTTGCTGGTACGACGACAGGATTGGAAAATTAGCAAAATACGGCAGAAGTTAGCAGAAAACGGCTTAGAGGAGCAAATTTTAGAGAAAAATCCCAAGTTTCATGGGGAAATGACAGCAGAAAGAGGGTTGAAAGCTGCCTTTAATCTCAGTTGGGAGGAGTTGAATAGCGAACCAGATGCCCAAATTTTGGCACTTTACCTCAGTTTATTCGCTCTTGCGCCCTTTTTCAAGGAGATGATTCTGGATTTATTTCCCGATGAGGATGGGGATACAGTAGAGGAATGGTTAACCGATAGCTTAGTCCATCTGAGCTTAGTTCAGGATAAGGGTGATGGTTGGTATGAAATTCATCCCCTGTTGCGTCGCTATTTTCGGGATAAGTTAGAAGCATCACCCCACGCAGAACCAGCAAAGCGCCGCTATTGCGGGATTATGGCCAAAAAATCGGCAGAAATGCCACAGAGTCCCACTGTAGAAATCGTTGAAGAATTTAAACCTTTCCTTCTCCATCTGCAAGCATCTGTCGGGGAATATCCAGAATATATCGCTGATGAGGATTTATTTTGGTCCTATACGGGTTTAGCTCGTTATTATGATGGACAAGGATTGTATGCTATTGCTGAACCTTACCGTCAAGCTTGTTTAACCGCAACTCGAACCCGTTTAGGAGACAATCATCCCCTTGTGGCACAATCCCTCAACAATTTAGCACTATTGTACTACTCCCAAGGCAGATACCCAGAAGCAGAACCTCTCTATCTAGAAGCATTAGATTTGATAAAACAACTCTTAGGAGACAATCATCCCCTTGTGGCAGCTTCCCTCAACAATTTAGCACTATTGTACTACTCCCAAGGCAGATACCCAGAAGCAGAACCTCTCTATCTAGAAGCATTAGATTTGTATAAACGACTCTTAGGAGACAATCATCCCCTTGTGGCACAATCCCTCAACAATTTAGCAGGATTGTACGAATCCCAAGGCAGATACCCAGAAGCGGAACCTCTCTATCTAGAAGCTTTAGATTTGAGAAAACGACTCTTAGGAGACAATCATCCGGATGTGGCACAATCCCTCAACAATTTAGCAGCATTGTACCGTTCCCAAGGCAGATACACAGAAGCGGAGCCTCTCTATCTAGAAGCATTAGATTTGAGAAAGCGACTCTTAGGAGACAATCATCCCTCTGTGGCAACTTCCCTCAACAATTTAGCATATTTGTACCAATACCAAGGCAGATACCCAGAAGCGGAACCTCTCTATCTAGAAGCATTAGATTTGATAAAACGACTCTTAGGAGACAATCATCCCTATGTGGCAAGTTCCCTCAACAATTTAGCAGGATTGTACGATTCCCAAGGCAGATACACAGAAGCGGAACCTCTCCTTCTAGAAGCATTAGATTTGAGAAAGCGACTCTTAGGAGACAATCATCCGGATGTGGCAGGTTCCCTCAACAATTTAGCAGCATTGTACAAATCCCAAGGCAGATACGCAGAAGCGGAACCTCTCTATCTAGAAGCATTAGATTTGATAAAACGACTCTTAGGAGACAATCATCCGGATGTGGCAACTTCCCTCAACAATTTAGCAGGATTGTACCGTTCCCAAGGCAGATACCCAGAAGCGGAACCTCTCTATCTAGAAGCTTTAGATTTGTGTAAACGACTCTTAGGAGACAATCATCCGGATATGGCAGGTTCCCTCAACAACCTCTTTATTCTAAAGCATTACAAATTTGTGAGCAATCATTAGGAATAGCGCATCCAACAACAATGACGGTTCGAGGAAATTATGCTATCTGTCTTCGTCGTGGGGGATAGCGTCTTAGCTGTGATTGGTGTGTGGGATGGGCTATGATTGATAATTATTTTAGCAAGCCCTTTTATTTATGGATTTAGGGCGGATCGCTATACATAGTGTTAGGGAAGCTGTGGTGATGCGCTATATATAGTGTTAGGGAAGCTGTAGTCAGGCACTATATATGGATTATCTGCAATCATTAATCTGGTATTCGATCGATCCATCGGGATTAATCTTCTTGATTGCCTTTACCCCATAGAAAAGCTCCCAGATGGTGATTAATGCTAGGGAATAAATGATCAGGCTCAACAGAGCGATTGCTAAATTTTTCCGATTTATTTCAATTGTTGATCGCATTTTGCATGGTGGCTGTAGCAGCTGATTTGATTGGCCAATTTTAGATAATTAGCTACAAAGAAAAAATAGCTAATCGTAACGGCGATCGATAAGATTGCTATTATTACATCTAAGCTCTTAGTTAAGCTATCATCTAAGTTTTTATCTGAGCTATCATCTAAGCTATTATCTAAGCTATTATCTAAGTTTTTATCTAAGCTATTATCTAAGCTTTTATTTAAACTATCATCTAGGTTTTTATCTAAACTATCATCTAAGCTATTATCTAAGCTATTATCTAAGCTTTTCATTTTGCCTCCATTTCCAGGGTTCGATCACTTGCCGATCTGCGAATAAGCCGATTTTTTTTGATTGGGCGGCTTGAAATTCCCTATTGATCGAATGCCAGATTGGGCAATTTCTTTTAAATCGATCAAATGCCCAAGCTGTGCCTGCTTTGATTTGTAGTGATTGCACTGGTTGCCATTTGCCACCATCACTATAGCGGTATGCAGTCGAATGAGGTATACTGTAACAAGCTATAAGTCAGTCTAGGCAAGACAATGGTCTGTATCTCACTCAAGCGAATACCGCTATAACCCGAACTGGGGTTAAATGGATAGCCGAAAATTCCTATCAGGGATTGAAAAAATATGGCAATCAAGGCTGTCTCCTTTTAAGCCCTATTAGGGATTGAAACAAAATTCAACAATATCCCAATGCCTTGTACACGGCATTGAGTTTTGTGTACCGCAAAAATAGCTTATTTTCGCCTAAACTGGTAATTTTAGGGCAAAAATGACCAGAATACCCGCTAAATTGATTAGCGCGGTCTATTAGGCGAGTGATTCGCCTAACGAACTGATTTTCGTGAAATTATCTTTATTTTTGCCTCTTTTCTCGAAATTTCTGGCTTGAGAAAAGATCAAAAGCTTTCCTGATGTCAGGGTATGGCCTTTTTCCTAACTGAGAAACATCGAGGGGACGCTGCCGCAGGGGTAGCTCATAAATGCGATCAAATTCAGATTCGAGATAGTGATAGTCCATAATTTTTGGGGATTGCTAGGGGTTAACCCCTAGCAAAAGGTCAAGGTTTTTTGGTTTTCCCGCGCGATCGGCCAGGCGTATCGAAAAGGATATCTGAGAGGAGAACGGTGAACGGGGGATTTTCGCTGTAATAATCCTGAATAGTTGCCACATCATTATCTATGGCGATCACCTTATGTGGTCGTCCGTTTTTCTTGTAAATGCAGTCGTCCCCGGTTTTTAGGCTTTCATCACCAAAGGTGACAGAGGTGACTAAAGGTGACTGGGTATTTTCAGGGTTGTCACCTTTGGTAAAGTCGCTCTGAGACTGAGTTTCACTATTGTGGGGTGACAAAGGTGACGGGTTATTTAGTGAAGTTTTATTTTCCGTATCTCGATCAAGACAGCCAATATTTTCTAAAAAGAAGTGATTTTTTGAGTCACCTTTGTCACCTTTTAAGTCAGAATCTATATCTGGCAAGGGTTTTACTGGGGTGACACTATTGTCACCTTTAGTCACTTTTGAGTCACCTTTGTCACCTTTTAGCGCTCTAAATTCGATTGATCGAGATGTAGCTCTCACTTCCCCATATCCTTTAGTAGCTAATTCGTGACATATCTCGGATATGCGAGCGATTGGGTAATCCTTCCGGGTTTTGGTGGTAAAAGCCCGTTTTCTGATATTATTAGGGGTTATCCAGTCCGTAGCAACCGATAGCAGCCGCGCGTATTGTGACGGTAGATCATCGGATAGCCGGACATACATCCCGCTCACCTGACTTATGTAAAAGCTGGCTAACTCGATCGCATCCTCGATAGTTTTTTCCCCAATTTCTAGGCTTGGAGTAATGCCGATAAACAAGGAATTGAGTAAATGTAGGTTAAGTGCTAACCGTCCGATCAGTCCTCTCGCTTTTATGAGTACATTTCTCATTGCCTGGCGCTGTTCGCTCTGAGACTCTGTTTTTAGCCGGTTGGCGGCCGCTAAGAATTTCTCACGCGCCTGGCGGGATAACTGATAAAAAGCAGCGGGTAGGCGATCGAACTGCTGGTACAGATCGGTGAGCATTGGTGATAGGTCAACCGTTCCTGCGTCTATGTCGAGGGGTACGTTAGATGGTGGTAACTGACAAAAAATAAACCTTGACCATTGACCGCTAGAGTCTTCTTTATCACCCAAAAGCTTCTCTAATACGCCGGGCTGTATAGTACCGTAGATCGATAGCAGTATTTTGCGACATACTACCGTTTTCTCAGTGTCGGCCCGGAGCGTGATCGGAGGGGTCCCGTCGTAATATTCCAGAATATCCTCGCTATCGGAGCCACGGCCGCCGCGGTACTGGTTAGCACTTTTAAACATCCCTGCTAACTCGTCTTTATAAAGAAGCATTCCTTTATCAGGGTTGCTCGCTGCATATCTGGCAATCCCCTCACCCGTAGCACTGCTAAAGTATCTGATCCGCCGGGTAGGTTTCGATGGTGGGCCATCGGGGTATGCTTGGCTCAATGCTTCGCTGTTCTTAGATTTTTTGAGCATCTCGTAATCAGCAAGCTTGGCTTTATATTCCCCGATTTTTCTCTCATAATCGAGATCATCCGATTCATTTAAAGCCTTGAGAGGATCGGTAATCATAGCGCGGCCTATGATTGATTTTCCTTCTCCTGAGAGGGACACGATCGCACTATAAAGATTGGGGGGAACCTTCCAGTCGGTTTGAGGGTATAGGCTTAATGCAGTGTCCGGGTGAAGGGTTGACGATAGACCAGTAAGAAGCGCGGTTAGGTACGCTTCTGGTCTTAATCCTGTTAACCGCGCATGGTGATTAATGCCATTAGCTAATTTTTCTGGGAGTATTTTTAGGAGATTGACCCGGGCATGATCAGAGATAGCAAGCTTTTCCAGTTCCTCGATCGCGTCATCATACCCTTCACTGCGATCGCTTTCCTCGATCCTTTTGTGGTAAATAGAGGTGACTTGCTGCTGTGACAGCCCATACTCGCGTGCGATCGAAGCGAGCGCGATCTCAAGCCTTGAGCCAGTGAGATTCTCGCTGATCAGATCATTTATTTTTTGCTCTAACTGATTGTTTTCGAGGGTTTTAGAGGAAAATCTGGGATGATTGACTACATTGCTAGTTTTGTCTGCTTTTTGCGGCTTCAGAGCCTTTTTAGCACCAATTGCATTGATAATATCTTCTTTACTGGCCCCTTCGCCTATCCAATCAGCAATATCGGCCCCTCTTGAGTCTGGTAGATGATTCCATAGGGGGGAAGTGGGAAAAGCATAAAGCCATAGGGCATCAGGGAAGTCTTTGGCTATGGACTCCATGTGAGCGATGCCTGGTACATCGCGATCGGGACATAGAATTACCTCGGCCCCTTCCAAGTCGTTGGTATCGGAGGGTTTCCACTTACCAGACCCTGCAATATTGCAAGTGGCGGGTAAACCCAATGACCATAGAAGATTGACTTTTCCTTCCCCTTCAACTATGAAGATAGCTTCACCGCGTGCGATCGCTTCCTTAATTTCTGAATATCGGTAAATAGGAATATTTTCCCGTTTAACTTCACCTAACCCCTTAATCCACTGCTTACCGTCGTAGCGTTCCTGATAGATAGTTTTTTTGCCGTTACCGTCGTCTTTCCTCACTACTCTTACTAAAGGATTGCCAGCGCGATCGGGGTAATTATAATAAGTAGTTTTGGCTGGGCGTGGTTTTTTTTGCCATGGCTCTGGTTTCACGGGTGCGTAATAGAAGCTTCCCTCGCTATCGCATTTACTGGTTTTTTCCCACCCTGGTGCGGGTTCATGCGATCGCTTGCATACTGATAATTCGCCTACTGAGTAGCACCAGTCTGTTTTCCCGCAGTGAGGACAGGGGTTATTTTTGGTCGCGCGAACTAGACTTTTTTCTGTGGATACGTTAAGATCGTGATGCATAAAAATCATCCTTCTTTATTTAGGAGCGATATGGCCACGGCAAGTTCTGGTTGCTGTGGTTTTTTACTTTCGTCTTGGCAGATAGCGGCGATCGCCGTTTCCAGTTCGCCGATGATTTCCGCAAGTTGCCAGAGTCGGGGGTTATTTTGGGTCATGGTTTTTTCTCCTGAATGGGGGAGAGGATCAACCTCTCCCGTGGTTTTTATCGATTAAGCTGCGGGTAGGGCGCGCTGATTTTGGGCTTTTTCTAGCTCGCGACGTTGGCTGGTGAGTGCCTGTAATTGTTGCGCCGTCTAGCCATCTACGCAGATCAGATCGCGGGTTGCTTCTAAGTCGATCAGCTGATTGCCGCAAGCGATCACGAAGTCGCTAATAAGTCCTAGTTGCTGCTTTTCTTCTTCCGATTGCCGTTCACGCCAGTCGAAACTAACGCTGTAATAGGGTCCTTTTTCTCCTATTTCCCGATTGAAGCCAATCGTAAAGATGCCCATACCTGGTTCGCCGTGGTTCATCGCTTCCTGCACTTTATTAAAAAGATTGGAAATCGACTGCTTTTTAATGTAGGAAATGCAGACCGTATTTTTAGGCAGAATTTCGGGGGCAACATTCGGAGCTGGGATGTAGAATAATTGAATCCAGGGGACATTTTCGGTCTTGCCCAAACTGCCGAAGAATTTGGAAACTTTGATGATGCCGATATCTATCTTTTGGTCGGGGTTGGTTTTGCGGTGCTTCGCTTCCGATCCACCGATAAAAAGCCCGCCATCTTTGCAATTGATCCGCACCGAGTAGGGGATATCGGGCAAGCAAATAGCATTATCTGGCCGCGTGCCAAAGACGGAAAATTGATTAGATTTTTTAGTAGCCATTGCGATATTTTCTCCTTGCATTTTTTTGAACTAAAATTGTTTGAGAATCCCCCAAAGGTGGGGGAATAAGTTCTACCACTTGGGCATATAGCCCGTCGTGTGGTAGTTGTACTCATCGAACTCTATTTCATCGAAATGAATGATCTGGCCGTGCTTGCCAGCTTGAGATTCGATTAAGTAATCGAGGCCGAAAGCGTGGGAATCGACATAGTGATGCATTCCCCGAATCTTGATCTCGGCTTCAAATTCTTTTAAGTATTTCGGTTTGCGGACTTCGCACCAGTAGCAGCGATAAAAAGCATTGAAAGTTCGGATGTGGCCCTCGACTTCCTCTTTCGATTTCTGCTCTATCTCAAATTTATTTAGCCACCGCCGGAGTTGATGCTCCGAAGGGATGAAAGGTAAATCCTCAAAAGATTTTTCTAAAGCCAGTTTCACTTGCCGTGGCGACCATCGCCCTCGCCCCGCCGCAAGGCAAATCTCGATCGCCTCCTGCAACCCAGGATAGGACTCGATCGCTCCAATGCGTCGGCTATTCCGTCCTAAAGCATCAAGTCCCTGCAATTGATACTCCCGCAGCCGCTTGCAGAGCGTAGATCGAGAGATTTGCGGAATGATCGCCACACACTCAGAAGATACAGTGGAGAGTTCACGCTGATTATACAGCTTGCAAAAATTTAACTCCAATTCTTCTCTCAAAGCATTGCCCCCATACTCAGCCTCAAACCGAGCGTAAGCATCCAGTATCTGCAAATTAGCCCAAGCCTTTCTCTGATCAATTTCACGCCCTACCGTGATCGGCTGCTCCTCAATCGCCGGAGTTAATTTGGCAACCAAAGCCACTTGAGTATAGTGTGGAAGTGATTCCACACTATACTCCCAGCCACCCCCGCGGCCTTCTTTCGCACGGCACTTCCAATCCTCTTTCCGAGCCTTTTTTCTAAGCCCCGCAAAGGTACTAGGCAGTCCAATCAGATCAAATTTTAACAATTCTTGTAAGGTGTACCAATTACTCATCGCCCCACTCCGCCAAAAATCTTCGAGTCCGCGATAGATACAATTCCGATAATTCTGCTAAATTGTAAAAAGCAGGTGATCGCTCGCGAACTGCTAACCCAATTACAAGCAAATAATCAGCCCCATCCGAAGCCGGCATTCTCTCCTCGATCGCAATTCGTCGAACTTGTTCCAAAAGCTCCGGGTGAAGCCTCATATGCGATTTCTGCCGTACCCTCAACTCCTTAAGAGGGTAATCAGGTAATACACACTCCCCCCCAAGGCTGAAATTTCGTCTCTGAACAATTTGGTGTAGTGGAAGGTATCGGCGCATAATCCTCTCGAATCACTTTACACAAACTATAGCACAGTTTGTGTAAGGTATTCCACAATCTTTTAATATTTTTTTACAAAATAGTGCAAACCATAAAAAAGCCTATAGAATACTGATCAAGATAAAAGGCAAATTTTATGGCGGCTACAACACTCACCCCACCGGTGCGACAAGCGGAACTATGGACAAAAAAAGGATTAGGAAGACTGGGCTTTCTAATCCGACAAGCCAGACTAGACCTCGGCTGGTCAATGGATCGTCTAGCGTTGTCCGTGTACCACAAGACCGGAGAACAAATCGCCAAGAAAACAATCGGAAACATAGAAAATAATGTCGGCTTCCCCCAGTACAACTCTCTAGCGGCAATCGCCGCCCTCCGAATCGTCAAAAGCTCCACAGGCAGGCCTCTCGATCACCACGATTTTATCGACATTGCCACGGAGAATTACAAGATCACTCCTATGAACATTCGCCAAATGATCGGCTGCGCCATGCTGATCAACAAACTTAGCGAGGGGGAAATTTGGAGAAAACTAGACGCAATGCAAAATACGCTTCCAACTCCCTTTACCCTCGATCGCCTCGAAAAAATCAAAGAAAGACAGATCAGCCCCACTGATACAGATATTCGGATTATTAGAGAACTGGTAGATCCCAATGGAGAAGCCTTCGACGAAGCAGAATGGCTTCAATCGGCTAACCTGCTTTAACCCCTAAGGGACCTGCGTAGGAATAATATCCCAGCCAGACAGTCGCTCTGTAGAAGAATCAGACAAGCCATAAATGGTACATTATCAAAGCGCAAGTCCCTTAGCTCCCGTTCCCACTGCTGTAGAATCTTTTTGGTGGGGGGATGATACCAAAAGGAAGCATTAACGGCCACATCGAGAGCGTAGCGCCGGTGTAACTTGATATAGCTGAGAACGTAATCTTTGCAATCGTGGGAACCCAGCCAACGCTGGCGGGCGCTTAATTTCGTCTCTCCGACATACAGTACGATGTTACTGGCATGATCGATCTGAAAATAGAGAC
>JAADBR010000165.1 GCA_009995705.1 Microcystis aeruginosa W13-11 | reverse complement strand
GGACGTGCCAACCCTCTCTACGTACTGGTTTAGTTCGGCTAGGAGGGGTGGGGGAATTCGGACGGCTATTTGTGGTTTGCCCATAACAATTACTTTTCTTATCCCGCCATGCTACCAAACGTATGGCTAAATGTCACCCTTTTGTTCATTTTTCTTAACCAACGAGGCTCTCTTGGATTTGGTGGGTCTAAGATACATTCCTCCTACTAGGGGGTGTAACTAACCACAAATACACAAGGGACACAAACTTGGGATTTTGACCTAGATTTGCCAAAAAAAGAATTATAGTTTGTCATAATCTTCTGGCTCTCTGTCTGAAACTTTAGCTAATGTTTGCTGAAGCTTATCCCAACTTCCCTGTCGTGCTTTTTCCTCTAAATAATCTTTAGTCATCCAAGAGGATATTTGGGCAGCTAATGCCATTGTTACCAGTTGCTCTACTGGTATGCTTTGTTTGTTTGCTAAGATTTCAATTTGCTGATATAAGGCATCTGGAATATTGGTGCTTAGTTTCATGGTTTGATTTCTCCTAGTAGTTGTAGGAATTGTTTTGGTGTTATAACGGAAAGTCCGAATTTTTCAACAGGTTTTAAGTCTCTTTGATTGTAACTAATTATAAAGCTCGCTTGGCATTTAAGGGCTAAATCTATCAGGAAGTCATCATCTTTATCTCTAGCTAGTGGTCGCCAGATATAAAAGATTTCGTGATGGTTAGCTAGATGGCAAATTCCATTAATAATATTATCTATGTCTTCATTATTTAAGCTTATCTGTTGTTGTTCTCTTTTTAGTATTTCTTCGTATTCAAAAACTAGGGTGGCAGATACATTGATTTGAAAGCGTCGGTCATTGAGAATGGTTAACAGTTGATATAGCGGTATTCGCTTGAGTGAGATACAGACAAAGTCTTGCCTAGACTGACTCATAGCTTGTTGCACTATACCTCATTCGACTGCATACCGCTATAAGATGCTCCTTTATTAGACCGCAATCCAGCTAAGATTACGTTAGTATCAATGACTATTTGATAGGGAGTTCCTGTCATAATTAATACCCCCTAATAGTCTTCATTTTCTCAGCAGTCAAGCCATACAAATTAGCAACCCTATCATCTATCTCTGCTTCCTACTCCTCTAGGATCAAGAGATTCTGGCTCGGAATCCATAAATCCCCGTATCTTTGCTGGCTATTCAGAGAAAAACGCCGTCACCAACAGCCATTTCCGATTGGCTAAGTCTCATTAGCTTAATCGGGTAAAGTACCAGGGGCAATCTGGACACTACGAGTATAGACAGAACCGCCCTCAACATACTTGAAATCGATCTGAACATCATTAATAGTTTTTCCTTCTGGCAAATCGATCGTATCTCCCTGAGCCGTCACACAATCGGTAGTATCAAAACCGTCGATCGCGCATAATCGAATGGCCGTGGCGGGATGATCGTACCACTTGCGGGTTCCCCAAAACTTGTTCATCACATTCGTGGCATGACGTACCTTGACCCTCTGATTGTTGATCAAAGTCACTACTACCCACTCCTCCCGATCCAGATCACCAGGAGAAAAAATGCTTTGCTGACCGATATTGCCCGTAGGGGCATCCCTCAAGCGCAGTTTATAAACCTTCTCTCCGATAAAAGCGGAATTGACGGTTGATCGGCCATTGCCAGAAGAATTAGTAGGAGAACGCTGGTTTTGTTCTTTAATCCAGCGATCACACTCCTCTTGAGAAAACCCGTAAGACTCCCGGTTCCGACACAGCGCTTCATAATCCGTCTGATTTTGAGCGTTGGCTGGCATAGACATTAGACAAACAATAGAACCTGAAACAATCAGGGAAAGCGACTTCATACAAAAACAGCAACTTTATTACCTAATATTACCCTAGTTAACATCTAAAAATTTTCTGGTCATCTGGTTTTCTGTTAATCTGGCTTTTTGGGTTTCTGTTAATCTGGTTTACCGAATCGATCGCTAAGGGCTGCCATGATCACCGCCGTCATCGTCGTTCCCTGCCGTTTGGCCTCGGCTGCCCAGTGTTGCCGAAGGGATTTGGGAACTTTGACACAAAGGTTCACCTCTGGCTCATTCTGGGTTTCCGGTAAACTGGTATTTTGGTTGTCTGGTAAACTGGTAAACTGGTATTCTGGTTCTCTGGCTTTCTTAATTAAATCGCCGTACCTGCCTGTCGTCATAAAGCCTCCAATATGGCTAAGATTTCCTCTCCCAAAGCTTTGTAATCCTTCCATGCCGCTCTTAACCTGGCATCATCGAGATTGCGGATGGGAACGCCCGCTAAAGCGGCTTTTTGATAGCCGATGGTTCTGCGAATCATCGACTTGAAAACAGGGATACTGCCCTCGGTTAAATCTTGACGCAGTATTTCACCTTCCCGATTCGGGGGCGGCGGTACGATCGTGATCAGGGCGCGGTAATTAGCGTCTCCCAAATCTTTGGCTGTTTCCAACATCGGCTGCAGACTGAGAACATCGGGGGCGGTGGGTAAGATCAAGAGTTCGCAACCCTTGGCCAACTCTTTGAGATCGTCGGAATGGGGACGGGCGGGAGTGTCGATGATGACGAAATCCGCCCCGCCGATAATCTTCATCGCCTGTCGCTCGTCGGCGACGGTGAAGGGAAGTTCCCCCCTCTCCGCCCAACCCAGAGCGGTGCGGTTCGGGTCGCCATCGACCAATACCGTCCGACCTCGATCGCTGAAATAGGTGGCAATATGCACGGCGGTGGTGCTTTTTCCCACGCCACCCTTGTAGCCGGTAACGGTAATAATTTTCATCTGGTTTTCTGGGTTTTTGGTTTTCTGTTTTTCATCCTCGCTCCAGCAAACAGGCTTTCTGTAAGTAGGTTTTCTGTAAAACCAGATTACCATAAAACCAGAATTGCAGTCACATTTGGACTGATTCCGTGAACTGGTTTTCTGTAAAACCAGATTACCGTAAAACCAGATGTAGCGCTTCTTGTTCGCAAAAGGTATATTAATTTTCAGTAATTTACATCTTTTCAGACTAGGACAAGTCAAGGTTTGAACCCACTTTGGCGGAAGAGATAGATAGGATTGTATCCGGTAAGCAGGTTTTCTGTAAAACCAGATTGCAAGATTACTGGCCAGAAAGTGATCGATGATAGTCAAAAGTTTAGCCATTAACCAGAACTGGCTCGATCCAGATCAGCTTGCGATCGGGTCGTTCTCTGGGGCCGTAGGGTTGCCAACGATAGAAGCCCCTGCGCCAATGGGTACGGTACTGACGGGCTGTGTTAGGGGCATCGGGATTAGATTCACTTTTAACCCGATAATCTCGGCCGATGATATAAGGGGTTAGCTTCTGTTTTTTGCTAAAGCCTCGCTCGGTTAACGACCGGCTCGGTGACGCTAAGAAATCCGACTTTTGCTGTAAATAAAGCAGGGTTTGAAGCAATAAATCCGTGACCTGATCGTTGACACTCCCGTCGCTGAAAGCGAGGGATTCTTGGTTCACTGACTCAAGTTGTCTTGACAGGTATTGCTACCAACCAAAATAGAGCTTAAATCTCCCCAAGCGTTTAGGTCTGATGACCAACTTCCGATATGCCCTATCGTAGCTTTTTTGAGTATATTTAATGCCGCCATTTTGTCTCTATCTTCTACATATCCGCAAGAACAAACATGGGTTCTAACCGATAGAGACTTTTTAATTAACTTGCCACAATTAAAGCATTCTTGGCTAGTATAGGCGGGATTAACAGCAATAGTCAATCTGCCGTATTTAATGCCAAAATACTCAATCCATTTTCTTAATTGTGACCAGCCAGCGTCATTGATACTCTTGGCTAGATTTTTATTATGCACAAGGTTCTTGACCTTTAAATTTTCATAGGCTATCAAGTCGTTTGACTGAATTAAGCGGAGTGCCAATCTTTTAGCAAACTCTTCTCGCTGCCTACTTACTTTTAAATGTCCCTTAGCGTACTTTTGTCTAGCCTTTTTGTAGTTATTAGACTGCTGTTGCCCTCTTCTAAACTTTTTAGATTTTCTCCTATTTAGTTTATTAAGACGCTTCTCTGCTTTTCGATAATATTTAGGAGGTTCTACTGTATTGTTGTCGCTATCGGCATAAAGATACTTTAGTCCCATGTCTAAACCTACACATTTTTTGGTAGGCTCTAATTTTGGGGTTATATCTCTCACGTCAAGTTTTAACATTAACTGGCAATAATACCCGTCAGCACGTTTAACTATTCTCACCCTTTGAATTTGCTATTCTTGAAAATAAAACAAGTCTCGACTACCAATTAGTTTTAACTCCCCAATGTTTTTTCCATCAGTGAAAGTTATTCTTTTGGTATCTCGATTAATCTTCCAGCCTGATTTTTTAAACTCAATAGAATGAGTACGTTTAGAGTATTTAGGATATCCCTTTTTGCCAGGGATTTGGTTTTTACAGTTGTTATAGAACCTTAAAATAGCAGTCCAAGTCCTACGCCACGCCTGTTGACAAGCTGTAGAGTTAAGGTCTTTGACGAAAGAATATTCGTTTCTTAATTCGGTTGTGTATCGATAAATATCCTTTTGTCCTACACCTTTGTTATCTTCCCAATATCTAAGGCATTTATTCCGAACAAACTGAACTGTCCGAATTGCCTCATCAATGGCTTGATATTGAGATGGCTTTCCTCTAAGCTTGTACTCTAAAATGAACATCTTGCGTGCCGACCTACTACGCAAACTATTCTAGCACGCTAAGAATTGAGTTGTCAATTGTGCTTCGCTATTTCTATGCTGGTCGGCTTTTCATCTCCGAGGTAAAACCGAGAGCCTTCAAGCCGACATTTCAGGTAAATTCTTTTTCCGTCTCCACGACGGTATTGAGTCCCGTGAGAGCCAAGTCTCGATCGATGAACATCTCGTTTTCATGCTGATAGTCGAGTTGAAGGTTTTCATCGACTTTTAAACATCGATGTACGCCGTACTGCGTACCGTTATCAAAAACGGTAAACCAGCTAAGAGTATCCTCGGCGGCCACCCCGATTTCTAGCCGGCCGCTCATGATTTCAATCGGTGCTATGGTCTGATCGGCTAGACGGTGAAAAAAACAGAGCCATTTCAGGGATTGCCCGTCGGGATTTTTCAACTTCGGCGGTAATAATAAGACCCCAGAGGGGATTACCTGTTTGAGCTGCCCGACCGTATTGGGTAGTTGACTATTGCAGAAAGCATCAAAAAGAGACTCGCTCAACCAATAGGAACCGAAACCTTTTTGATAAGCTCGATCGACAATAATCAAAGAAGTGCGGTGAGTGAAATCCATCTCGAAAATATCGGCATCGTAACACTGATAACTCGTCAGCAAACGAGCCATAGAGAAAATAACGTCGTCGTGGTCGATGTAGCCCTTAACGTGACTATAACGACGCTCGTTAAAACGTTGATAAAAACTAGATTTGCGGGTAAGTTGGTTGATCTTCTTGATAAAATCTCGCTGAGAAACTTCTGTCATCTTATAAGCTCCTATTACTTGGATTGATTACCGATTTGTTTCGTAAAAACTGCTGGTACTCCTCTAAAACCTCCCGCGCTTTGGGGGAATCGATCACTTCCAGTATCCCGTCGATTGGTCTGCCCATGCGATCGAGTTCTCGAATCCGATCCACCTTTTCAGGTGGTAAGTAGATCGATCGCTTGCGCTTGCCGAACTCGACCTGATAGAAAATCTGCGGGTATTTCTGCTTATACTTCCTCTGATTGGCGTGGGTAGTAATCAGGTATCCCGAACCCTCCCCCCTACGACGGCGCGGACGTTTATTCTCGGTTTCCTCTTTACTAGGGAATAATTTTGTACTGGTTAAAGGTACATCTGTATTCCCTAGTAAAGGTATTTTAGAGAGAATCAAGGTAGAGGATGCGGGGACTGGCCGTCGTTGTGCGGAACCTTAACCAATAATTTTCAGGATTTCTGAAACGGGTTGATTAGCATCGATCGCCATTCGCACCTTTGACAGCTTCTCGCGGGGGACTAACCGTTTGAAGGTTTTCCATTTACCGTTAACCTTCTCGTCCCAACAGTAAGCCCAAAACCAATGATCGGGATTGCCCCTCGAACGATCGCCCTCAACCTTTGGATAAGTTTTCACGTTACCGTGTTTATCCTTCTTCTCTTGGTTAAAGGCATAAAGGGAACCACTCGGATTTTTCTTAGGGGAAATCAACTTGGAGGATTGATGACGATCATTTTCCCCTAAGAAAATTTCTGAAGATGTGACGGGGTTGACCGTTTTTTTCTTAGGGGAAATTTCAGAGATGCGATCGTTCTGTCCTAAATTTTCCCCTAAGAAAATCGGTGACTCACTTTCCCCTAAGAAAGAATTAGGGGTTGTCGAACACTTCGCCCTTTTTGGTGTCTTGGAAGCTTTCGGTCTCGGTTCGGGAGGGGAACAGATATCAAAAAACTGGTGGTGAAACAGATGGTTATCGGTGGTCAGTATCCAACCATCTTGGCGAACCTCACCGATTGTGTAGAACTTACCGTTATCGGGATGTTCCCCGACGATAACGATCGACGCTCCCGCTTCAATTGCCATGGTTCCCTCTGGGCAATTCCGTCAACAATCCGTAGGACTTATCGAATAGACAGCGTGCCGTTCCCGTCAAGCCGTGACGGGCCTTACCGACGATCAATTCCAGCACATCGCGATCAGCACTATCGGGGTTGTAATATTCATCGCGATAGAGCAGGACAACGTTATCGGAGACCATCTCCAGAATTCCCGATTGACTGAGATCGGCCATGAGGGGGCGTTTATTGTTGCGTCCCTCTACTGCCCGCGATATCTGGGAGAGTGCGAGAACTGGCACGTTTAAATCCCCCGCCATTTTGTAGAGTCCCCGGGCGACGTTGCCCAACTCGTAACTGCGGTTGCCGTTCGGGGAATCGTCGGCCATCATCTGAAGATAGTCCACCACTACCAAGCCCGGTCTTTTTCCCTCGCTAATGAGGCGGCGACATTCCGAGGCCATGCCCATGACCGTCGTTCCCCGATCGTCGTTCAAATAAAGGGGCAACTCGGTGGCGATTCCTAACACCCTGGCGATCGTTTCATGTTCCCGCTCGGTAAGTGGAGCCAGTCCCGCTCGGTGTTGCCTGATCCGACCGCTTCGGAGGGGGTAAAACCCACAATCGCAATAGTACGGGTGAACGCTCAACAAACTCCACAGACGGTACTCTAGCTGTTGGGCGGTCATCTCCAACGAGAAGAAAGTCACCGGTATCCGTCGGGCGACCATCATCTGCAACGCGAGAAATAAGGCGGCTTGGGACTTTCCCATCGACGGTCGCCCCGCGAGCAGGGTCAACGTTCTAGGCTCGAAACCGACGATTAGATTGTCCAACTCCCGTAAGCCCGTGGGGTAAATCGGGTTATTTTTCTCCAATTCCGTGAAGGCGGCACTCGCCACCTCGCCATTGGAGAGGGTTCGCGTCGTCCGTCCCCGGTTCGATACCAGAAATACTTCCTGTTCCGCTCCGTCCAGTACCTCGTCCAACTCTCGCGTCTTGACACTCTGCGCGCTAAAGCGACGCAGATTCTAGCACAGAATTAGACCAAAATCTAATTCTGATGGGCATTGTCAAGATGCCTCTAGTAACTCTGCTCAAATCTAATTTGA
>JAADBR010000164.1 GCA_009995705.1 Microcystis aeruginosa W13-11 | reverse complement strand
CAAGTTAACTATCGCTGTCTCACCTCATAATACGTCTCAAAATTGTGCTAATTGTGGACAAAAAGTCCAAAAGTCGCTATCTACTCGAACCCATGTTTGTCCTCATTGTGGATACACAGATTGTCGAGACAGAAACGCCGCTTTAAACATCTTGCAAAAGGGATTAAGTCGCGTGGGGCGCACGCAAACTTTAAACGCTTCGGGAGAGATTCCCTCTTGGTTGGTTGGAGAAATCTTGCTTGCTAATGGAGACTCAATGAACGAAGAATCCCCGTCTCTTTAGAGCGGGGAACGTCAAACATAGTTGCTTGAGTTTGAACTGAACATCAGATGCTGGCAAAATTACTGCCAGCAGCCGTGACAGGAGACAGGAGAATTTTTTTCAGATGCCTCTTGCCTATCCTAGCTAAGAAATTAATCTGGCACTAAGTAGGTAGGTGTTAAAAACTGTCAGACACCCCCCTTATCAAGGGGGGCAGGGGGGATCAAACCCCCTCAAGGTAGGGTTGATTCATGAATCAACCCTAGGGATTAAGGGGGGAGCCATCTTCAATTTAATTATAACCAGCTAATTGAATCAACTTTTGAAAAAAAAAGGGCAAAAAATCAGATTTATAGCGATATAATAGCTATTTTTTGACCAAAAAGGTCATTTATTGGCTGTTACTGCCTTTCATCTCCCTGTCCCTGTTTTAACCCCCATGAATCCCAATCGGGCGATCGAGATTAACTTTTTGGCCTGCTTATTGGATAAAATGGGAAATTAGGCCATCTAATCAAATCTGTATCCTTAAGGCTATGACAATTATTTCTCGATCGATCCCCCAATCACCCACTAAATCCTCGTCTATCGGCGGCTGGCGCGGTTTGATCGAAGAATATCGCCAATTTCTGCCCGTAAGCAGTAAAACCCCTGTAATTACCCTCCTAGAAGGCAATACACCCCTGATCCCCGCCCCCTATCTCTCAGCACAAATCGGGCGCGATGTCAAGGTTTTTGTCAAATATGATGGTTTAAATCCCACTGGCAGCTTTAAAGACCGGGGCATGACCATGGCCATCTCGAAAGCTAAGGAAGAAGGGGCAAAAGCAGTGATTTGTGCCAGCACTGGGAATACTTCGGCAGCGGCGGCAGCCTATGCAAGACGTGCAGGGATGCGGGCCTTTGTGATTATCCCCGACGGTTATGTGGCCTTAGGAAAATTAGCCCAAGCTTTATTGTACGGAGCGGAAGTCATCGCTATTAATGGCAACTTCGATGATGCCCTCAAGATTGTCCGCCAACTATCAGAAAATTATCCCGTAACTTTAGTCAATTCCGTCAATCCCTACCGTTTAGAGGGTCAAAAAACCGCCGCTTTCGAGATTGTCGATGTTTTGGGTAATGCCCCCGACTGGTTATGTATTCCCGTGGGTAACGCGGGCAATATTAGCGCCTATTGGATGGGATTCTGTCAGTATCACCAGATAGGTAAATCTGACCAGCTGCCGAAAATGATCGGTTTTCAGGCCGCTGGGGCTGCCCCTTTTATCTCCAAACAACCAGTTGACCATCCCGAAACCCTAGCCACGGCTATCCGTATCGGCAACCCCGCTAACTGGGAAAAAGCTTGGGCTGCTAGTCACGCTAGTCAGGGGCAATTTCACGCGGTCAGCGATGAGGAAATATTGGCGGCCTATCGGATTTTAGGGGGCCAAGAGGGGGTTTTCTGTGAACCGGCCAGCGCCGCTTCTGTGGCAGGATTATTAAAAGTGCATCAACAGGTTCCCGATGGGGCCACCGTAGTGTGTGTTTTAACGGGAAATGGACTAAAAGACCCAGATTCGGCGGTAAAACACAGCAATAATCAACTAAAATCTGGGATTGCTCCCGAATTAACCCAAGTGGCTCAAATTATGGGCTTCTAAGCTAACGTTAATTCGGTTAAGCAGTGCTTCTATAAAACTCCCTTAGAACTGGGAATTATACCAGCGCGACGGGGATCGATCGCTATGGCCATACTCATAGCCCGGGCAAAAGCTTTAAAAGTAGCCTCAATAATATGATGGGAATTAATCCCGTCTAATTGGCGAATATGTAGGGTTATTTGACTGTGATTGACCAAAGCGACGAAAAATTCCCGCACTAGCTGAGTATCGTAGGTTCCCACTCTTTGGGTGGGAATTTCTAGACCATAACTGAGGTGGGGGCGACCAGAAAAATCGAGGGCAACCTGCACTAAAGCTTCATCGAGAGGGGCGACAAAATGCCCGAAACGGACGATCCCTTTTTTGTCCCCCAAAGCTTGCAGCAAAGCTTGTCCGAGGGTGATTCCCACGTCTTCATTGGTGTGATGGTCATCAATTTCTAGATCTCCGGTGGCGCGTACATCGAGATCGATCGCAGCGTGGGAGGCGATTTGCTGCAACATATGGTCAAGAAAGGGAATTCCTGTCTGGGCGCGACAATTGCCGCTACCATCAAGATCGATCGTCACCTCTACATCGGTTTCTTTGGTAGTACGACTAACCGAGGCGCGACGGCAAGGTGAGACAAAAGAATCGGGGATCTGGGAAGTGGAAATCATTTAAGTAAAAATATGGACTAGGGAGATGAGGGTTTTTTCAGTAATCAGTGAACTTAAAACTCACATCTGATCACTGATCACTGATCACTGAAAAGAACGTAGGTTGGGTTGAAGCATGAAACCCAACGCCCGCTCATGTTAAGAAGTGCGCTAACCCATCCTACAAATAATTGTGTCTCCCTACTTAGGGTTTGCTGAAAAAGTTTTTCCTGGGGGTAGGGTGTGGGGTGTGGGGTTTTACCAGTTTTGAGGTGGCCAATTACCTAATTTTCAGGGAAAAAGTGCCTAAATTTCCCCCCGATCACTCCCATATCCAGTACTTTTTAATTGACAAAAGGTCTAAAAGTCTTACCAAACAAGGTTTTTAGCTTTATTCAGCCAACCCTACTTAGCTTGACAAATTAGGTTTGAGTTTCTCGATAGTAATCAGTGAACTTAAAACTCACATCTGATTACTGATCACTGATTACTGATCACTGAAAAGGCTGATGGACTAACTTTCTGGTTCAGTTTTAGCGGACGCCGGCGGACCGGGGGGTAAAGCTTCCTCGCTCAGGGGTTGAGGATTTTGGCTAGTGGGGGGACTAGCGGGGGAAACCTCCGGCTGATTGAGAGCGGGGGGTTGGGGAGGAGTTTCTGGCGCTTTTTCTTCGATTATCGCTTCTTTGGGCGGTTCTGGCTGGGTTGGGGCTAGATTTGTCCCTGGGGTTGCGGGTGGCTTGACGTTATCCGGTTGGGGACTAACTACGGGCTGCGGCGGTTGATTAGGACGAGGCAGGGTTTCAATTGCCGGCGTTACGGGGGAGGAGTTACGGGTATTGAGGTTACTACCCTCTGGTGGCGGGGGATTAGCGATCGCGCCTCGACACACTTCCGGGTTGGGGGCAAAACTGACGCGCACCTGATAGATTCTCGACTCACCACTGGGATTATTAAAGCGAGTTAAGCGTACTTCCCTAGCCCCCTGTTGATTGAAAATCGGGAAGCCGGCACTTTTAATTAACTGGGGTTCACTGCTGAGGCGGCCTTGAGCATCCACCGTCACCCCATAAACCGCCGTCCCCGCCAGTTGACGGGAACAAGCCGTAGCGGGATAATTACCGGTCAAATTGAGGGTAGTTATGCCTCTGCTGCCTTGATTGGGCTGATTTAGTTCATTTAATGCGTTAGGATTAGTTTTTTGGACTCTGGCCAGCCAATCCACCTGATTTCTCATGGCCTCTTCGTTACTGGTATTGCTTTTATCCGCCTCCAGGGAGCGCAAACGTTCCCGCATTTCCCACATTAATTGTTGACGACGCTGTTCATCAAGGGGCGATTGACCATTCGGCTCCGGTGTGCGGGCCAAGGAATTGTTTAATTGTTCCTGCGCCTGTTGCGATGCACTACGGGGCGAATTTCGCAATCTATCTAAAGTTAGATTATCTTGGTAGGGATCGAAGTCAGGCCGAAGCTGCTGGTTATTAGTCTCCCTCGGCAGATTGTTATTCTCTGGCAGCGTGGGAACAGAAGGAGGACTAGGTAAACTGGGGGTAGAAGTGGGAAAATTGCGAGGAATCGGTAATCTACCCAGAGAGGGGATAGATGCCACGGGAGGAGAATAGATATTGACGGAGGGTAAGGAGGAGAGGGGAGGTAAAGCAGGTAAGGAAGGTAAGGGGGGAAGGGAAGAAACCGAGGGTAAAGGAGGTAAGGTGCTGTTATGGATACCATCCATGGGGGGGAGAGGTGGCAAAGAGGAAGAGGACGAATTGGGGTTAGGCAGTTCTGGTAAGCTGGACAGGGAGGAGTCGAGACTGGGAAGACGTGACTGCTCTAGAGAGTTCAATTCAATCAGATTGACGTTGCGTAAATCCTTTTTTGGCTCCTGCGCTGGATTATTGAGGAAATTAGGTAAGATAATCGCTAAAAGTAGGCCATGAATACCAAGAGAAGCAGCGAACGAGAGATTATTAGAGTTTATTAGTTTATTTTCTTCGGTTTCTAGACCAAAATAGGAGGATGTCATAATGCTAGTTAATTGAGCAGAGCCTGGAGGGGGAAAGTTAACTCTATTCTAATCGTCAGGGCGATTTTTTTTCTTGAGGGCGGGGAATTAATTGGTGCCATACCAATTTTCTCAACTAGCGGCAGAGATGGCTAGTTAAAAAAGGCAATGGGCAAAAGTATGGTGACTTTGTCTCGGAGTCTCGGAGTCTTCTTACCTACTTATACTGCGATCGAGCCACAGCTTTTAATTTGGGATATAATTCCGAAGGGTCTAACAAAGGGATAAACTCATCGATTACTGGCTTAAAATTAGCCGAAAAATTCTCCCTAGTTCCATGACCGTTAGGCGATTTAGGCAATGATTCTAATTCAGGGAATTTGGGCATTTCCGTGGTTAACCGTGAGAATAATTCCTCCACATCACTCATCCCTTTGCGAGGATCATCAAAAAGAGAAGTTTCTGAGTTGAATAAGGAATCTTTACCTATGGCTTCCGCTTGTGGCTCTGGATAAGGCCGCTCAAGGGGAGCAGGAAGTATATTGATCTTTTCCTGTTTAGGGATAAATACCGTTTTTTTGCCATTTAACTGGGAATCAGGCAGGTTTTTACAAACCAAGCGCTCGAATTCCCCCGTAAAATGAAAGGTAGGATGGCCGCGACGGTGCCAAATTTTGAGAATTTCCTCCACCGAAATGACTTTGTAACGTCCCTGATAGAGTGCCTCTAAAATCGCCATGCGAATCCAATTTAGTGAATAGGTGGGCAACCAGCGCTCGATTAATTCCTGCGCTTTGTATCCTCTCATTTCAAATCGATATTGGTTGAGTATAGTCGCTATCTGCATGAGGTTTATCTCTGGGCTAATCTCTGCCATAGAATTTACAAAAATAGTGAGCGCAATCATTACTTACGGCTACTAGGAACTCCGCATCTTAAGATTTTATTCGGGTTTTTCCTAGTGGTTTTTCCCTATTCTCCCCACACTTACCGCTTCCGATCCAGTTAACTTACTCATAAAACAATTTTAGCACAAGTCATGAGTAATTTTGGATAGTATTAGTTAGGTTTTTGGCTTCTGTATTTAACCCTTTCGAGTATCTTCACTCAAGGTCAGTTGACTCCCTAAAATATGGTTCGCTTTTGGCGGCAATTTGTCTCCCGCTAACTCCTGTACGGTTTAACGGGACTCCTCTGGCGACCTTAAAATAGTTTTTGTCTTTACCCTGATTAGGCGATCGAGTTTACACTTCTTTATTACCACAACCTGAGTAATTTGTCAAGGAAAAGGCAAAATTTCCTCAATAAACCCAGATAAGGTAGAACCATAGCACTACCCTGACAGCCTACCCGATCGAGTTTTTCTGAGTCCCCAGAAATTTTTTGTTAAAATTTGCAATATAACTTAACAATGTGTTACACTTTTTAACATAAACACAAAAAAGGAGCCTCCCCATGACTGCCCGCGGCTACACCACCGAAGAACAAGGAAGACTGAATAATTTTGCTGTCGAACCGAAAATGTACGTTGATAGTTCCAGCGGTCTCGGTTTTACCAAAAAAGCTGAAAAACTGAATGGCAGACTAGCCATGATTGGCTTTGTCTCTCTTCTAGCCATTGAATTGTTAACCGGTAAAGGAATTATTGCTTGGATTACCAGTCTCTAAGAATTAACAATCCCGTCGCGCTGTTCGGGGAGTTCAGTCCCCGTTCAGACGGGTTGGTTTAGATGGCGTAAATGCCCTCAAAAACTGCTTTAGCAGGACCTGTCATGTAAACCCGGTTATCAGCTGCAGACCAGTGAATCTGAAGACAACCACCTGGCAGTTCCATGGTACAACTGCGATCGCATTTAGCCGTTAACACGGCCGCCACCACCACAGCACAAGCACCAGTGCCGCAAGCGAGAGTAATTCCCGCTCCTCTTTCCCAGACACGCATCTTCATATAATCTGGGGCGATCACCTCCACGAACTCCACATTAGTCCGTTGGGGAAAAACCGGATGATGCTCAAATTTTGGACCGATAGTTGCTAGGGGAATAGAGGTCAGATCATCGACAAAAGTGACACAGTGGGGATTACCCATACTAACGCAAGTAACTAACCAATCTTTACCCTCCACCTCTAGGGGAACCGCTAGGATTTTTTCCGATCCCTCGACTAAAGTGGTGGGGATTTCACTGCCTAGTAATTGCGGCGGTCCCATATCAACCGTTACCTGTTCATTAGCCTCTAAACGAGGAATAATCGTTCCTGCTAGAGTATGAATGCGATAAGTGCGGCCAATGGCTTTGTTAGCCTCTAAACGGGCGATAAATTGGGCTAGACAGCGAATACCGTTACCACACATTTCCGGTTCCGAACCATCAGAGTTAAAAATTCTCATGGTGTAGTCGGTGGCTGCTTGGCCGGGAAGCGCAAAAATCACGCCATCGGCACCGATACCAAAATGTCGATCGCACATAGCCACGGCCATTTCTGCTGTAATCAGGGGTTCAGGACTGTGACGGTTATCTATCAAAATAAAATCATTGCCCAGGCCTTGATATTTGGTGAAGGGGATTTTCATCGTCAATAAAAGCTACTCAACAGGGATAATATGAGGATGAACACCTCATCGATAAACTCATTATGTCTCAATTCGATCTTGGTCTGCCGAGTATCAAACAAGTACAGAGCTACATTCAAGAGAAACGGGAAGTAGAAATTAAGTTAAGCACCGATGATCTGCTCGTTGGTCGCATCCTTTGGCAAGATGTTAACTGTCTATACCTAGTTGATCACTACGATAAACCCACTTTAATTTGGCAACAGTCTCTAGTTTATTTAAAACTGAAAGCTTAGGAGGAAATTGGCAATATTTGGCTGTGGGATGCGTCTGGGGCGCATCAAAAATTCAGTGCCAAGCAGGTATTTTAGCAAATTTAACGTCAGTTCGGGTTAAGGAGATTTGTCCATGGATTCTAGCCAATAATTAGGTGGGATGGCGAGGATAGCATCAGAATTTCGGTTGCTGGAAAATTTGGGTTAAATTGTCCAATAAAGAAAGTCAGAGAGTCGGGCAGAGCGATCGCAATTCAACTTCAGGTATTGTAAAGTTTCAATGCAAATATAGTCAGATATAGTCAGGCATGGTAATATATAGACATGAACCTATCAGACTATGCAAAAAAAGCAGGAATAAGTTATCGAACGGCTTGGAGGTGGTGGAAACAAGGGAATTTAACAGGCTATCAATTGCCTTCGGGTACAATTATCATAACGGAT
>JAADBR010000163.1 GCA_009995705.1 Microcystis aeruginosa W13-11 | reverse complement strand
AACCTATCGGTGAAACCGTAGATTTTTTATCCGAATGCTTCGCCCCTACAGGACGCGGGCCGATGAAGACGCAAGGTTTTGAAGCACGATTCTCTCAAAATCTTGCACCTGTTTAGCGAGAAAAGCCACAAAACCCTTACCTTGCCTACATTTCACCTTTATTCAGCAAGCCCTATATAATTAATTTTGCTTAGGTACTTACCTATCGTCAAGCCAAAATCCGTTCTGACAACGCCTAATTATCAATCGCTACACTGTAATCATCGCCCAGCTGATTATTTTTTCCCTTGCAGTAGGCCAAAACGAATTAAACCCGACTCGTAACCGCGCCGCATTAACCCTAAAGATAAAGCCCCTTGGATAGTAGTATAACCGCTTGCTAACAGACCTGCGATCGCATCTGGGGTTAGGGCCGAATCAATCACCACATCCCAAAAAGCGGCCACCGATAGGGACCAATCATCGGTTTTTAGGTCTTGAAAGCCAACTTCACGGGCAATATCAGCGTATTCTGGCAAAGAAATCACATAGGGGAGACAATAAACCTGATAAATCTCGTTTAATAGCTTAATCTCCCCTGCCGTTAAATTACCGGCCAGGGAAGTGGTGGGACGATGACACCAAGTGGCCATCAAAAAAGTCCCCCCGGGCTGCAAAACCCGATAACATTCCTGCAGAAATTGCCTTTTATCGGGCATATGTTCGCCACTTTCTAATGACCAGACCAGATCAAAATTATTCTCAGGAAAGGGGGTTTTTAGGGCATCAGCCACACAAAAACTGACTTTTTCTTCTAAATTGAACTCTTGCGCTCTTTGGCTGGCTCTAGCGGCTTGTACTGGGGATAGGGTAATCCCCACCCCTTGGCTGTGAAATTTTTCGGCCAGATAAAGACTACTGCCACCAATACCACAACCCACATCGAGAATCTGATTAGCGCCGGTGACACCACCCCAAGTTAATAATTCTTCTATTAAATCAATTTGTGCCTGACGGCGATCGAGTTTAATCTTGCCACCGCGACCGTAGTAACCATGGTGCATATGTTCGCCCCAAATCCTTTCCCACAGTCCACTAGAGGAGTCATAAAAATCGGCTATTCGTTGATAAAGTTCCATGGTGATTTCCTAAGTAAGTGAGTGGAATTAAATATAAGATGAATGGGTAATGTTCTAGACCTGTGGATCGTATTTCTGCGGGGTAGTCAATCTATTCATTGTGACTTGTTTTATCCACAGATTCAGAACACTACCGACAAATTAAATCTTTTCTGGAAAGAGACTTAATTGATGAGTTCGCTCTAGATCAAAAATAATTGACAAAAGCGGTTCTTTGGTAGGTTTGGGAGTGCTATCTAGAAGTAAGGCAGCACTGGAGCAACAAGTTCCAAAATTAATTTCGAGTTTCATGACTTTTCTTCTCTTTTGTCTGAAAATAAAAATTGGATAAATTCTCTGAAGATAGTTTTCATCGGTAAAAAGAGTGAAAGCGGTTGATCTTGAAAAGGAATAAATTCGTATTTTAAATAAAATTCTTTGGCTCTTAAATCTATAGCATCAACTCTAACTGCAAAAATGCCAATTTCCTGAGAAGCTTTGACGGCTCTAAAAAGTGCATCTACGAGTAATTCTCCTCCTAATCCTTGTCCTTTGACTGAGTTATCCACAGCTAACTTGCCAATTAGTAGGGCTGGAATTGGATAGGTGGGCATTCCTTTTTGATAAGATTTTGGGAGAGAGTCAAACTCAATAACACTAGCACTGACTGTGTAATAACCCTCAATTTTCAAAGGCTCAGATTGGGAAATGGCAATAAAGGTTTTAGCAATTCCTTTTTCATGATTTTGCCGAGCGTATTTTTTGAGATAATCATTTAATACGGGATAACCACAGTCAAAATACTCTCGTTGATACTTTTGATGAATAGGGACAAAATTCCATCTTTTTTCCGCCTCATTGTCCATATTTATCTCGATACTTTTTAGTGGCTGTTTTGAGGTTTCCTTGAAGTTCCGGGGGATTTTCCATAATGGACATAAATAAGTCTCGATCTCGATCTGAAAGAATCAATCTTTCCTGAGTGTCTATGTCTTGTTTGGCAATAGGTAACAGGTGAAGAAGAGTATAAGCACTTAAGGAAATTCCTCTGAGGGAGGCGGCTTTTTCGAGAAGTTCTTTTTGTTCTTGAGTCACTCTCAAGTCTATACGGCTATCTTTAACCTTTGAGGTTTCTGACATAAGGGGTTTCTCCAGTATTGAGTTCCGATGTTTCTAGTTTAACAGATTTAGGCGGACAAAGTACACAGAAAAGAAGAGGAGGAAATCATCAGTCTTTAGAGAGAGTTGACAGAAAGGTAGCCAGTGGCATAATATTCCTGAAGATGTGTCGTTAACCTAATCTATTTGTATTTACCCTTGTGCGATACTTGGATTATCTATCTGTAACTCAAATGACTGAATCCACCTTAACAGAACTGCATCAGAAAATGGATGCTGGTGCGAGAATAGCGATCTAGGAGAGTCTATCAGCATTTTAAAAGATGGCTAAATTGTCACCTTAACGGCCGGGCAAATTCCCCCAAAATCACCATAATAAATGCTTTCAGGATCAAGATTTAGTAGTATTAAATAGGTAGTGAAATTTTATGACTAGAATTAAGCGTAGGCAATTACTATCCCTGACTGGTTCTTTATTAGCCACTTTAGGATTGAGCCAGTTGGAATTGAAACAGCGAGCCATTTTTTATCGTGGCGTACTGGCAGAGAATACACCTCGTAAACGGGCATTATTAGTGGGTGTTAATAATTACCCCGATACTAGATGGATACCCCTTGAAGGCGCAGTCAATGATGTCAAACTACAACAGGAATTACTCATTCACCGTTTTGGATTTCAGTCCGATCAAATTTTGCTTTTAACTGATCATGAAGCAACTCGTGAGAATATCCTACAAGCGTTTGAGGAACATTTAATTAAATGGGCGCAACCCGGTGATGTGGTAGTTTTTCACTTTTCTGGTCATGGTTCTCAAGTTTTTGATCCCGATCAAATTTTTCAAGATGGGCAAGTTAGCACGATTGTTCCTGTTGATAGCATTCTGCCTCCAGGTTATCCCAATAAAGGAGGAAAAGTTAATGATATTACAGGTCATACTTTGTGGTTGTTAATGCAAGCAATTAATACAGAAAATGTCACTTTTATTCTGGATAGTTGTCACTCTGGAGGGGCGAGAAAGGGCATCTTAACAGTGCGATCGCGCCCTGGAAATCGGGAGTTAAACCGGACTGAAAACTCTAATATCCAACTGTTAGCAAGTCCCCAGGAACAGGAATATCAAAAACAACTGATGTCCAGACTCAACTTGACCGCTTCAGACTTGGCCACAGAGCGAAAAAAAGGCGTTCCCAAAGGCATAATGCTGGCGGCTGCTAGAACTGACCAAGCGGCGATCGATGCTTCCTTTGGTGATACGGCGGCTGGTATCTTTACATATGTCTTGACTCGCTATCTCTGGCAGCAAACCGGAGGCGAGTCAGTTAGTCAAGTGATGGTGAGTGCGACGGCGACTACCGATCGAATTTTACGCGAATATTTCCCAACGGCTGGTTTATTACAGCAACCGGAATTTAATACTAGGGAGGGAAGC
The DNA here is from genome assembly GCA_009995705.1 of Microcystis aeruginosa W13-11. Lineage (GTDB taxonomy): Bacteria > Cyanobacteriota > Cyanobacteriia > Cyanobacteriales > Microcystaceae > Microcystis > Microcystis aeruginosa_F. Next base: position 5,131 of record JAADBR010000163.1, on the reverse strand, counting down.
AACAACAGCCAGCAAGCGGTTTATTTTCTCAAACCAGATCAGAAAGTCCCTGCTGAAGCTGTGGTCACCCAAGTGCAGGGAAATCGGGTTGACCTGTTTTTGGGAGGGATCGATCCGCGTACTTTAGAAGCTTTCGGTCGAGGGGCAATTTTAACTTTAGTGGATGGGGAAGGAAAAGAACGCGGTCAAGTTCAGATAGAGTCCCGTCAAGAGTTGACAGCTAAGGGGAAACTGATGCAGACAAGAGATAATATTGCGTCCGGGACTCTACTTCAAGAGCGATCGCGGGTTATTCCCAGGGACTTAACTCTCCGCATTCGCTTAGATGGTTCCTTAGGACAGGAACAAGCAGCAGCCAAGCAAGCTTTACAAGGGATTAAACCCATGGAAGCGGTTTCCTCAGATGAGACAGATATCCACTATATTCTGGGTCGAGTGACTCCCGCTTACTATCAACAATTGCAGAAACTTAAAGTGACTCCCTTACCAGAAATAGGTAGTCTGGCTTTATTTTCTCTGGCTGCGGATCTGATTCCTGGTTCGGCTGGGATTTCAGGAGAAAGTGTAACTGATGGAGTCAGGCGATTGCAAGCCAAACTCAAATCTTTATTAGCAGCAAGGTTAGTCAAGCTAACCCTCAATGCGACTTCGGCTCGCTTGAGTGTGGCTGCGGCGATGGAAACGGTAGATGGCGGCCAATTGGTGGCAGAATCGTTTACGGTTAGGGGTGCAAAGTCAGGCAGTTTCAGTCAAAATAGAGGGGTGCGAGGCTTAACCAGTAACGCGCAAAAAATCAAGCAGGGGACTCAAGTACAATTTCTCGTACAAAATAACGAGTTAGTTCCTCTCTATATTACTGTTTTACTTATCAGTGTAGATGGGACGCTTTGTGTCCTTTCGCCTTTACTGGGGACGGGAGATAATTCTCCTGTGACTCCGGGGGAAAAAATTCAGATTCCCGATCCAAATCGAGGGGAAAGGTATAAATTTAAGGTAGAGGGTGAAACGGGAATAGCGGAAGTGTTGGTTATTGCTACTACGACTCCTCTAACAAAAGCTGTTGACTTGTTGCGGGTTTTAGCTACAGAGAGGGGGGATAATCTGAGAGGGACACCTATAGATTTAACTCAGCCAGACGAGGCGATTTTTAGCCTTCTGGATGATTTAGATGAGGGAAGTCGGGGGGGTGGGACAGTTTCTACTTCAGGAGTGCGTCAGATTGATACCCGACAGATGGCGGCTATGTCGATTACTTTTGAAATTGTTGTCTAGTTCTTAACTTTAGTCAGAGGAACACTCACAGCGAGTTTAATGACTGGAGAGAGCAAATAAAAGTTATATCATTTAAGGAGAATTGATCTATGCCTACTTGGCTTCGACCTTTAAATTTCTTCACTGCTATCCTTTTAATCTCTCTAGAGATTAACCCACTGCTGACTCCTTCAGTATCTTTTTTTGCCTCAACCTTGGCACAAACAACGACTGACCGTAAAGCTGAAGCAGCTCGACTGGTTCAAGAAGGCGATCGCTATTACTATCAGGGTCAGTATTAAGTCACGCTGGAAAAATATCAACAAGCTTTAGCAATCTATCAGCAGATTGCAGATCGTCAACAAGAAGGAGTGATTCTTAATAATATTGGGTTTGTTTATACCGAGCTAGGAAAGTCTAAGCAAGCCTTGCCTTTTGCTGAGGTTCAGCATTTACTAAGCTTGCTGAACTATACTGTAATCTCGATTGAACTAACAGCGTCATTTTGATGATTTATTTCTGGCATTTTTGGAGCGACTGTTATCGTTAATCTCAATCCTAAAGCTTGGAGCCAAGAGGTTAGTTGATTCATGGCTTCAGGGGCAGTTTTTTGCATTAATTCTTCCAATTGCTTCGCCTGAATTTTGATTTGTTCTGGTGTTAGATTTTGGGAGCCAAGGGCTTCTAGGACGTGATTGAAGGAGAGTCTGAGTAATTCTGATTCAAATCCATATTCATCTCCCTCTAGATGAGTTTCCAGATAAACTGCTGCATAATGGGGATCTTTAAGGGATTCGATCAGGGAATCATGATAACTATCACTGACTGGCATTTTCTCGCCTCCTATAATCTTGCCAATATTTTTGGGCTATTTCAATGTCTTTAGCTTGCGTTTTTTTATCTCCTCCACACAGGAGTAAGATAATCGTTGTTCCGATTTGTCCAAAGTAAATGCGATAACCGGAACCATAGAGCCGCCATGTTTTAACTATAGCAGTTAGTCAGATTTAACGGTTTTATTGTAAAATAGGAGAGCCTCGGTTTAGGCGATTTCTCTAAGACTATATAGGGAAGAGCCCCTGCATCCCAAGTTTGGGGGTTCTGAATTGAAAGCTCTCTTATGCGGCATAATAAAGAAAAAATGACTGAAACTGTCACCCTAGAACTACCTGAAGCCCTAGCCCAGCAAGCCAAACAAATTGCAGCACTTACTCATCGACGATTAGAAGAAATCTTAGTCGAATGGATTGACTACGCTATCAGCGAACTCTCCATCGAATCTTTGCCAGATAACCAAATTTTAGCCCTCTGTGACCTGCAAATGGAAGCTGAACAGCAAGAGTTATTCAGCAGTCTTTTAGCCCAGAATCAAGAAGGAGAACTTAATGAAGCTGGAGTCAACCAACTAGATACACTGATGCAGGTTTACCGGCGCGGTTTAGTCCATAAAGCTCGTGCCTTAAAAGTAGCAGTTGAACGAGGTTTGCGCCCTCCTCTGAGTGAATAGATGGCACGTCCCTACATCCCTATCGAAGTTGAACGTCGGGTTCGAGTTACTGCGCGTAACCGTTGCGGTTATTGCTTGAGTCCTCAGCATTTAGTGATGGCTCGTTTGGAGATCGAACACATCATTCCCCTTGCTAAAAAAGGTAGTAATAATGAGTCTAACTTATGGTTAGCTTGTCCCCTGTGCAATCGCTACAAAAGCGACAAAATGACAGGTATTGACCCAGAAACAGGCGAAACAGTCCTACTATTTAATCCATCTACTCAAATTTGGTCGGAACATTTCCGATGGGCTGAAGATGGTATAGTAATTGTAGGACTGACACCGATTGGTAGAGCAACTGTTACTGTACTTCATCTGAGTGACGATCCAGATGCTTTGGTAGTTCGTAGCTATTGGGTACAAGCAGGCTGGCATCCTCCCAATGGTTGAGAAAAAATGGCAGGCTTTCCCCTCCTGACTTCTGACTTCATAAGACTATGGCTTCTTTCTCTAAACAAGATAAAGCACAAGGGTGAGTGCCAATTTTAGAGGGGGAGATATTGGACACAATTCATGCAGTCTTGAGGTTCACAAACTTGAGCAATCAATTCTAAGTCGCGGATACAATTTCCTACAGTAACATCTTGCTGATGAGCAAAAATAACGCCAGTAAAATAGATTCCTTGAGATTGAAAGCGGTTTCCAAGTACTAAGAAATCCTCATCTTGAGTGAAGATAACTCGTTGAAGTTCAGTCGCCCGTTCTAAAATAATGGGATCGGCTTTTCCTGTATAATTGTCTTCTTGTACAGTTATAACGTCTATACCCCGCTGACGCAATCCAATGGTAATCGATTTATGAATATGTTCGTCCATGTAGAAAGCGAGCGTCATGGCAACAATCCCATTGCTGCTAGTTTTTTAGCAATAGGAGATTCCCCTGCTTCTCGGCGTAGTTGTTCCGCCAATTGATAGCGTCGTTCCAAATCCCCATCCAATTCCTCTTTATGATCCCAATAATAAGCTAAGGCGGAATAAATTTGACCCATAGTTAAATAGGGATGTTGTTCGTGGAAATTTTCGGGAGACCATCCGTAAGCTTTCATGGGTGTTATTAATTCCACAACTTTCATGGTTGTTCCCGCAATAAAAGGGCCGTTGCATTCATCGATTTGGATGTACTTATATTCAGTAGCAGTAAGAGACATAGTTTCTAAGTTAAGGTTCAGTACCTTTGAGTGGACGTTGTCTGCTCCTACGGTAACGGATTTTTGCCCCAAAATACTGAAATCCGCGCCCTACTACCATTAAAAATACACTATCATAAGGGCGTGTCTATCTTGCCCATTTCCCAACCCGGAATAGTGCCACCTGTTCAAGCGCAAACCAATGAGACGAAAAAAGCTGAAGCGGAAAGGCTATTTAACGAGGGGATGCAACTATTTCAGCAAGGTACAGCCGAATCCCTACAACAGGCAATAACCAAATGGGAACAGGCCTTACCTCTGTGGCGTAAGCTGGAGGATAAAGCGCAGGAAGCCTTCATAAATCTAGCACTCGGTAAGTGGATGGTACAGCAAGGAGTGCGGAGTTAATCCTTGCCATCGCCGAGAAAACTGGTAATTGGCGCAAGAGATAATAAAAGCTTCTTTTATTAGGAAATACGAACGGAAAATGTTAAGCATTGGCGAGGAAACTAATGTGCTAGAGTTAATTCATGGCAACGCAACCAAGAGAAATTGAGCGTTATGTAACAGCCGATGGTCAAATTCCTTTTGATAATTGGTTTGATTCTATCCGAGTGTCTAAAACTCAAACTATCATCAGTAAAAGACTTGACCGAGTGAGGATGGGCAATTTAGGCGATTACCGTTCGGTAGGAGGAGGTGTTTTTGAATTAAGAATAGACTATGGTCGAGGTTATTGCATCTATTTCGGACAAGTAGGGACAACCATCGTGTTGCTACTGTGTGGAGGTGATAAAAGCACTCAAATTAAAGATATTCGCCAAGCCCAAGAATACTGGAGAGATTATCGGAGTTAAAATTATGTCTAAAAGTATTAGCTACCACCCTTTTTTACTGGACAATCTTAAAGATCCAAACTATGCGGCTCTTTATCTCGAAACTCACTTAGAAGAAGACGAGTTTGAATTCGATCCCGAATTACTGAAAATGGCTTTGAGGAATGTTCTGGAAGCTCTTGGGGATTCTCATTTAACCGCAGAACAAATTAAAATTTATGAGCAATTTCTCGATAAATTATTAACAATGCCAGCAGGAATAGGAATTTATAATTTAGGGCTTTGGCTGAAGGCTTTGGGATTAAAACTAGCTGTAACAGTTGATAAAGAGGGGAAGAATGTTGTTGAAAACTTGCCTAGTTTGAATGG
>JAADBR010000162.1 GCA_009995705.1 Microcystis aeruginosa W13-11 | reverse complement strand
ATCTACTATCGTGACCGTTTTTTGCTCGGGACGTGGCTTAACCATAGACCACCTCTCGCTTTGAGGGCTTTTATCTCTATTCTAACTCTCCTTCTCTGACAAAAGAGGGATATAGCGTTTCCTGTTCGCAAGAGGTACATTATAAATGTTGAAAAGCTTAATTAGCAAAGGTTTAAGTGTGCCACACAGGTGTGAGAACCGCTATAGTTCTTCTCGTTGTGCCAGCAAGTTTGAGTGAGCTTTTATCTTTTCGTTGATTCTAACAAATACCTATTAGACCTGTTGGGATATAACTATTAAAATAGCTCAAAGCCTTATGTAGTCTGGGTTTTAGTGATCACAATAGAAAGTCGCTTAAAAGCTTACCATGTAAGGGCTTCAATGATTTTGAGCTTATTTCCCAACAACTCTATTAATTATTGCTAAGTATTAGAGATTTTTAAAATTATAATGATAGAATAGGTTCAAGACTTAGGTAGGCTGTAGAGCATGGTAGTTATTTATTTAAAGACTTAAGGATGTAGTCTTTTTGTTTTATATTAGTTGGGAGGTAAAACCATGAATAAACATCTCCGTTATTCACCGTTGACTGGGATAAGTGCCACGTTGTTGAGCCTAGTTTCCCTCTTAAATTCTTCCGGTAGTGCTGGGGCTGTTACCTGTACCCTGGAACAAATAAATTCTCCAGAAGTTAAATCTAAAATTGAACAGATCAAGACTAAAACCTTGTCACAACAGTTACAAATAGTTAATCAATGGAGTAAAGACTTATATCCCCTGAGCGATTGGGAAGGAAAACGACAGGACCCGATCTTCTGTTCGGTAATTGCCACGGTTCAAGAATCGACCGTACCCTTAGAAGTCAGGAAAAATGCCGCTTATGTTTTGAGGGGCATCGGCACAGGGGCAGAAGATGCCATACCCCCACTAAAAGAGCTGCTCCTCGATCCCTCTCAACCCCCGGAAATGCGGAAAAGTGTCATTTGGGCGTTGCGAGGTATTGGGGCGACCCCCGTAGTCCATGAACTGGTAGAGGTGCTAAAAAACCCAGATAATAACGATGAAGTGCGGGGATTAGCGATAGAAACCCTCTTGAGTTTTACCGATGTAAATATTCCCAAAAATGCGGGTGCGATTCCGGTACTCGAAGGTATCCTGAAACAAGATACCAATAGTCATCTGCGCGCTAGTGCGGCCGAAGCTTTAGGACAAATTGTCACGCCAGACCTAGCTTTAGTAGAACTTTTTCATCAAGCTTTAGATGACCCCTCTTGGGTTGTCCGCAAAGAAGCCGCCAATGCTTTAGGGAAAATCGCTCAAAATAGCCAAGATCAAGATATCGGGATTCGTAAAGCTCTTCAAGACGCTATCCCCGGACTTCGCACGGCTTTAGACGACCGAAATTATACCCTACGCTCCTATGTCGCTTCCGCTTTAGGACAAATAGGAGGCAATGATCGCGAAACCCTAGGGAAATTGCGTGACATCCTAGAAAACGATCCCAATTCAATCGTTAGAGGTGATGCGGCCGCCGCTTTGGGGATGCTAATAGCACAAAAAGATACTTTTGATTTCAACAGCGATCAAAAAACCCTCGAAAGCCTTACCAAGGCTTTGGACGAGGAACAACCGAAGGCAGCTCAAGCGATAGCGATGATAGCTGGAAGTTTTCCCAGTCAGGCCAGAAGCAACAAAATCGATGTTCAGAAAGCGATCGATTCTTTGAATGTAGCTTTAATAGCCCTGAAAGAAAAACAGTCTCTTTATCAAGAAGCGATTAAAGAAACCGAGCAACAGCTAGAGATTCTCAAACTGATCCAAGCAGAACAGTTTATTCTGCACGATATACTTACCAATCCCTTGGCGTGGGCGGTAGTTATTCTACTAGGTTCCTATGCTGGCATCTTTTGGTTAAAACCACTCTGGTTATTGAAACTCGATGATGATTTGTTAGGGACATTGGAAACCGCCTCCAAGATTAGCAATCCGCTCGTTTCCGCGATCGGTTCTGTAACGGTGACTTTTTTACGTTTACTCTCTCCCCTCAAATATCATGGACGAGTTTTAGATGCTTGGGTGGCGGTTCACATCAAATCGGTACGAGAAGCCTTTCAACAAAAAGACACGGTAGAAAAAAGACTGGTTCACGTTCCTAGTCCAGTAGTTTTAAATGAACGGATGACCATCGCCCAACTCACTCCCAAACACCTGCAAAATACCTTTGCCACACAAAAAAACCTGTTGATTTGGGGTGAAGGCGGTTCAGGCAAAACCAGTCTTGCCTGTCAGATTGCCCAATGGGCGATGTCCGAGGACGAAAACGAGCGAATCCTTAAACATCGAATGTTACCGGTACTGATCGAAGACGATCTCGATCCCGACCCCGATCACGATAAATGTCCCTTTACCGATGCGATTTTGGGACAACTCAACGACGAGTTAGGACAAGATACCGACCCTATTTCGGCAAAACTTCTCGAACAACTGCTTAGAAAACAGCGTATCCTCGTTATTGTCGATCATCTCTCGGAAATGAGTACCGAAACCCGCGATCTCATTCGTCCGGAAATGCCCGATTGTCCCGCCAAGGCTTTGCTAATTACCTCTCGCCTTCGGGAAGTCCTCGGTCATGTTGTTAAAACTACCATTCAACCCCTGCGGATTGAAGGTAATCACCTATCGTCTTTCATGGATGCTTATCTGAGGGAACGAGGCAAACGGGAACTCTTTCCCGATCCTGAATTTTTCGATGCCTGTCGTCACCTATCTCAGATCGTCGACCGCGGCAATATCACCCTCCTCTTGGCGAAACTTTATGCCGAACAAATGATCGCCTCTAAAGTGGAATCAGCCCAAACTCTGACCGCTTCCTTGCCCGATAACGTCCCTGATTTAATGCTTCATTATATTAACGAACTGAATCGGGATGTCCACAAAGATAAATTAGAAGATCGCATAGTCCAGAAAACAGCGAAAATTGTGGCTTGGGAATGCTTGAAAACTACCTATCAGCCGAACACCGCCGTAATTGAAGATATTTTGCTGGCTTTGGCCGATAATACTGCGGAAATTCGCCTAAAATATTTGGAACAACGCCTACATCTTATCCAAATCGTCGGACCTGCCCAAGATCGTCTCCGTTTCACCCTCGATCCCATCGCTGAATATTTAGCGGCTTTGCACCTGCTCGACCTCTATCGGGATAATGATAGTCAATGGTGGGAATGGCTAAAACACCTAGACAACACACCCAAAGGTTTTTTAATCGCCCTGCGCGATTGTTGTCAGGTAAAAGGCCAAGAAGCCAAAGTTCCTGACTTTGTCCTCGAAAAACTAGCTCCTATCAATGGAAAAACCGTTAATGTACCCGACTTTTTACCTAGCTCAATCGGTAACCCCCCGATCTTATCCTAGCCAAGAGCATCTCTCCTTTGCCCCACTCTCCCAGATTTTATTAAAGAAATCGGTAAAGTTGCCAGGATCGATCGAACCCTGAAGGAAGATAGGGAATAAACGACAGAGACAAAAAAAGACTATGGGCAAACCGACTGGCTTTATCGAATTCCTGCGTGAACTTCCTTCCGAACTTACCCCCCTCGATCGCCTTCATAATTGGGATGAGTTTCATCTTCCCATGCCAGAAGATAAACTCCGCAATCAGGCCGCCCGTTGTATGGATTGTGGTACACCATTTTGTCACACGGGAACCGTAATTAGTGGCATGGCCAGTGGTTGCCCGATTAATAACCTGATTCCTGAATGGAATGATTTAATCTATCGAGGATTGTGGCGAGAAGCCCTTGATCGCCTCCATAAAACCAATAATTTCCCCGAATTTACTGGTAGAGTCTGCCCCGCTCCCTGTGAGGGTTCCTGTGTTCTCGGTATTCATAATCCCCCCGTTACGATTAAAAATATTGAATGTTCGATTATCGACAAGGGTTGGGAATCCGGTTGGATTACTGCCAATCCCCCCGCAATCCGTACCGGCAAAAAAGTGGCCGTGATCGGTTCCGGACCTGCTGGATTAGCGGCCGCCGACCAGTTAAATAAAGCTGGTCACTGGGTGACAGTTTATGAACGGGCCGACCGTCCCGGGGGCCTATTAATGTACGGTATCCCCAACATGAAGTTAGATAAAGAAGAAGTGGTTCTGCGTCGTCTCCAGATGCTTGAACAGGAAGGGGTAAAAATGGTCTGTAACACGGAAGTGGGCAAGGACATCAGCAGCCAAGACCTATTAAACGAATATGATGCCGTGGTTATCTGTACCGGAGCCACCAAACCCCGGGATTTAAACATCGAAGGTCGCCAATTAAAGGGCATTCACTTCGCCATGGAGTTTCTCACCGCTAATACAAAAGCACTACTAGACGGACAGCCCGGGGAGGATTTTATCTCGGCTGCGGGTAAAGACGTGGTAATTATCGGCGGTGGCGACACGGGAACCGACTGTGTGGGTACTTCCCTGCGTCATAACTGCCGCAGCGTCACCCAATTAGAAATTATGCCGCAACCGCCCCGCGAACGGGCCGCCGATAATCCCTGGCCCGAATGGCCGAAAATCTACCGTCTGGACTATGGACAAGAGGAAGCGGCCGCCCGTTTTGGCGATGACCCCCGGGTTTATACCACCACGGCGACTAAATTCGAGGGGGATAGCGAGGGTAACGTGACCGGGATTCACACCGTACAAGTGGAATGGCAACGCAACGAAAAAGGGCAGTTTATCCCCCAACCGGTGGCAGGAACCGAAAAAGTCATCCCGACGCAATTGGTTCTATTGGCCATGGGATTTTTGGGACCAGAACAGCCTTTACTCGATGATTTGGGACTAGAAAAGGATGGCCGCAGCAATATCAAGGCCGAACATGGTCGATTTGCCACTAGCTTACCGAAAGTCTTTGCAGCGGGGGATTGTCGTCGTGGTCAAAGTTTGGTGGTTTGGGCGATTAATGAAGGCCGCGGGGCCGCCAGGGAATGCGATCGCTTTTTGATGGGGGCGACAGATTTACCTTAAACCAGTAGTTAGGGACTTGCGTGGGAATAATATCCCAGCTTTGAAAATCGCTCTCTAGAAGAATAAGACCAGCCCTAAATGGTACATTATCAAAGCGCCAGTCCCTTACCCCCGCTAAAGGTTAAAGTGATCATGAAGCAATAGAATTACTCTAATGAAACTAGATCGTATTACGAGCAATCCAAACCGTATGAATGGGCAACCCTGCATCCGTAATCTTCGCCTTACGGTTCGTCGAGTGATTGAGCTACTGGCAACTTATCCCGATCGAGCAGAATTACATCAAGAGTTTCCGGAACTGGAGGATGAAGATATTCGACAAGCCCTAATTTTTGCCTCTTCTTACTGGGATGATCGCATCATTGAACCTCCTAATTGCTATGAAGCTGTTGCTTGATCAGGGACTACCGGTTTCTGCGGCAACTTTATTAGGTGATGCTGGAATCGACACTATCCCTGTTGGTGAAATAGGGATGTCTGAAGCTGAAGACTCAGACATTATCCAAAGGGCTAGAGACGGCGGATTTTCATACATTGCTGGCACTTGATGTAGCGAATACCCCTTCAGTCATTCGCATTCGGGTTGAAAGATTACGCGCCCAAGCACTTACGAATCTTTTGTTGACAGTAACCCCTGAGTGCGAGGAGGATTTAGAACAAGGATCAGCTATTACGGTTGAGCCAAGCCGTATTCGTATTCGTCGTTTACCATTAGTGTCTGATGTCTAACCGTTGCACACCGACCGTATTCAGTCTCTTGGTTGAGTCCAAGAAGTTACTAACGGCGGGTGAACGGAAACATTATGCTGACAAGAATATTTCACATACAAGGTTAGGTTGACGACTGTTACCCAACACCTTTGAAACCAAGATTAAATGCGGTAGAATAGGCATGGGATGGATTTTCTAGATTGCCGTGAGCGAAACCGTCTATATTGAAACCAGTGTTATTGGTTATCTAACAGCCAGATCGACCAAAAACTTGATTATTGCGGGGAATGTTGAAACAACACGAGACTGGTGGCAAAATCGCCGTGTTGTTTTGGATGAAGTAGCCAAAGGAGATGCTGAGATTGCTTTGAAACGATTGGAAATTCTCAATAAATTGCCCTTGGTTGAACTCAATCAGGCTGTGCGCAACTTGGCAAACCAGTTTCTTATGCGAAGCAATCTTTCTCCCAAAGCTTCTGATGATGCGGTTCACATTGCTGCAGCGACTGTCCACGGGCTAGATTACTTTTTAACGTGGAACTGTAAACATATTGCCAACGCTCAAATTCAGAGGAAGTTGGCAGAGATCAGTCTTAATTTGGGATACGAGTTACCCATAATTTGTACTCCTTACGAACTTTTAGGAGATTATAACGATGTGGCAAGATGACATTTTAGATGAAATTCATAAATTTCGAGAAGAACACGCTAAATCCTTTAACTACGATTTGGATGCAATGTTTGTAGATTGGCAAAAAAGACAAGCAGAAAGTGGCAGGCAGGTAGTCAGCTTACCACCAAAGCAAGGTCTAACAAGTCGTTGGAGCCGACCAAAACAGGATGAACCACAAGAATCTCAAATCTAATCGTGGCGGCTCAAATTAGCCGTTAGACCACATAAATCCTTAAAAATCCCATTCACTTTACAACTAGGAGGATCTGTATGTTGAGGCTTTGATGTGACTGCTATACTACCCACTCTTCTTAGAGGTAAACCAGATGATTTCTCCCCAACTGATTGCCACCCTCGACAAACTCCCGCCCCCCCTCCAAGCCGAAATTCTTCACTATGCTGAATACCTAGCTGCTAAATACGCCGCCCTTCCTCGGAAGCAAAAACTTCTTGATGACGAGATATACCGCTCCTGGTTATCAGATTTAGAAGATGTTGTCCAAAAGCACAATTTAGAGGTGCTTTCTAGTGGAATTCAAAATGTTTTCGTTGGGGACTTCGGACGGCATTTGAGCCAGTTACGAGCAAAGGCGCGCAGGAATGCAGTGTAACAGTGGCTTGAAAGAAAGGAAAGTGAGAAAATAGGATATAGCGGTATGCAGTCGAATGAGGTATAGTGCAACAGGCTATGAGTCAGTCTAGGCAAGACTTTGTATGTATCTCACTCAAGCGAATACCGCTATAGAACACCAAGACAATATCCATGCCCAGGAAGATTCGAGAGTTGAAAGCCCAGATTGCGCGTGAAGGATTTGTTTACTTGCCCAAGCGCGGCAAGGGTGGCCATGAACGATGGCGACATCCTTTGATCGGAAAAACACTGACAATTCCAGGTAAGGATGGAGACGATGTGCCACTCTACCTAGAAAAACAACTAGAAAAGTTACTTACTGCACTCGAAGAGTTAAGAGAGGACGAGGATTCATGAATCGATACAGCATGATTGTTCAGTGGTCTGATCAAGATCAGCTTTTCCTAGTCACAATCCCAGAGTTTACTGATCTTGTTGTGATGCCTTGCACTCACGGAAAAACTCGTGAAGAAGCAATTCATAGCGGTGAAGAAGTCATAGAAATGTACTTGGAAGCTTGGCAGGCAGAGGGCGAACCTATACCTGAACCGAGGACGCTTCAGGTTGCCTAATGATCCTGGTAATTACGGCTGCATAACAACCCCAATGCACCCGACCGTTGAAAGGTTATCGGTTGGGCGTTCAAGTTTATCTGCGGCGGGTGATTGGGAACGGGTTGGACATTCATCCATTCCACACTAAAATTCAGGAGACTAAACATATCACATCTGCCAAGTGGTGTAGAGAAAATGGTTCACCGTACCGCACAGCAAATGTTTGAACGTACCGCACACCATGTTGTGAATGAAGCAGCAAAAAATCCTGTAGCTGCAGCTGCATCAGCAGGCGGTGCGGTACTTGGGGGAACGGCTGCATTGGCCGGGACAGGAGGTGCAGTAGGAGCTTTTGCTTCCACTGCACTAGGAACTGGATTGACTGTTGGTTCAGCTACTGCTAGCGCAGCGTCTGCTCTAGGTGTAACAACAGCAACCGCGACCGAAGCAGGTACGGTCATCGCAGCTGCTACTACGGTCGTTGCTGTTGCGGCTCCTGTTGCTGCGGTAGGTGCTGTTGCTTATGGAGTATACAAGCTATGTAAAGATTAAAATATAGTTGCATTCAGACGGCAGTAAGAGTGCCGCTCTTGTAGGGTGCGTTAAGTAACGCACCTTTTTACTTTTAATTGTGATAAATTTGTAATATTTATGCGTTACAGTTCGCTAAGATATTCTAAGAAAAAAAACCTTGAAGTTATCGGCGATCACTGATAAACTA
>JAADBR010000161.1 GCA_009995705.1 Microcystis aeruginosa W13-11 | reverse complement strand
ACTGGCAAAACCAGAGATTCGGTCGCCTTGTGCAGGTCAAAGCCTGAGTTGCTCATCGAATTTTAGACCTAACTCCTCGGAATTTGAGAACTCTATCAACATGCGATTACCCTGATTGTTCACGCCAAGATAAAATTCTTAAGTAAAAGTCCTCAGCTAAAGTATATTCTCGCCGATTAATTGCCTCTTGCACCTCTTGAAGACAGGAGTTTATCGCAGTCAGAGCATAATTTTCTATCTCTTCATCCCCTTCTATTTCTTCTAATTCTAGCCCCTGAAGATAGATTAATTTAGCGTGGGCAAACTGCCAGCAATCGAGATTTCTAATTATCTCTTTTTTGAGGAGCATACATAATTAAATCCTGACTGGACTCTGATTGTAATAGCCAAAATAACCAAATTTCTTGCGCTGTTGCTTGCTGCCCTAGCAGCAGATAAGCTAATCCCAGATAGGGATAATAATCAGTCACTTCCGGATGAACTGCCAGCGCTTGCTGACAGAATAACAATAATTGATTATGGTCTGCCGATGCTAACATTAGCTCGATCGCTTGTTGGTTATCACTGTTGATCATTATCTTGACTCTCGCTGCTCTCATTCCACAATAGCCTCGATCGAGCTTAGGGTAACATCTTAAGCTTGTTGACCTTAACTAGCGATAGATTCGAGGATTTATTAGTCCCATCAACACAAGAACCCCTGATTTTACCAGTATTTTCCCCCATTTACCGCCCTAGCCAGACAAGTAATTTTCTCCATAGATAAGAATTATTCTCAATAGCTGTACAATAGGAAAAGACAACTTTACCAAGAATCGAGCAATGAACGATAAAATAACTCGGAGAGTCTTTCTAGGCGCGGGAACAGCCACCTTAGCGTTAGCAGTGGGTCAATTAGGGAAAATAAACGAAGTCTCCGCCCAAACTAAACAATTAAACCTCTATTCCTCCCGTCACTACAACACCGACCGACGATTGTACGACAACTTCACCCGACAAACGGGAATAAAAATTAACCTCGTGGAAGGGGAAGCGGACCCATTAATCGAACGAATCAAAAGCGAAGGCCGCAATAGTCCTGCTGATATACTCCTGACGGTGGATGCCGGGAGATTATGGCGGGCCGACCAACAGGGAATTTTTGCCCCCGTCAATTCCCCCATTCTTACCCAGAGAATTCCCGCTCATTTGCGTCACCCCAAAGGTCACTGGTTTGGGTTTAGTAAACGCTTGCGGGTAATTATGTATAACAAAGACAGAGTTAACCCCAGAGAAATCGATTCCTATGCAGATTTAACCAATCCCAAATGGAAAGGAAAAGTCGTCACTCGGTCATCTAGTAACATCTATAGTCAATCTTTTACCGCTTGGTTAATCGACATACAAGGAGAAGCGGCCGCAGAAAAATGGTGTCGGGGATTAGTGGCTAATTTTGCCCGTCCCCCCCAGGGAAATGATAAGGCACAAATCGAAGCTGTCGCCGCAGGAATTGCCGATTTAGCCCTAGCTAACACCTATTACTTAGCTGGGTATGCCGAAGAAAAAGACCCCGCTAAACGGGCAATTTATGACCAAGTAGGCGTAATTTTCCCCGACCAAACAGGCCGCGGCGCTCACGTTAATATTAGCGGTGGTGGTTTAATTAAAACCGCTCCCAATCGAGAATCGGCGATCAAATTTTTAGAGTATCTTTCTAGCAATGAAGCACAGAACTTTTTTGCTAAGGGTAATCAAGAATATCCCGTCGTTCGAGGAATTGCTTTAGACCCTGTTCTAGCAAAACTCGGACGCGGTAAAGAAGATACCGTTAGTGTGGCTAATTTTGGTCCTAATTTAGCCAAAGCAGTACAGGTAATGAATCGCGCCGGTTGGAAATAAGTTATCAGTTATCAGTTATCAGTGGGAAGTGGGAAGTGGGGAGCTTTTTTCAGTGATCAGTAAACAGTAATCAGTGAACTGAAAAATCACATCTGATAAAAAAGGTCGAATCTCAAACTTAATTGGTTAAGCTAAAAGCTTTGATGTACTTAGTTTATAAACTTCTTTTTAGGTAGGAGAATTGCCAGATTCCTTCTTCTGCCTATTGCATATTGCCTATTGCCTTTAGAAGCTAATTACTGATTACTGTTCACTGATAATTGCTATGTTAAGGCAAATAAAACCGAGAGATTATTAGCTGGCATAGGAATTACTTCCAACAATTGTAAATCTCGATCGCTCGCTGCTTGCACCACATCTTCTAAATTCCTAACTCCCCAAGCAGAGTTTTGAGAACGGAGAGAAAAATCAAAGCTTTCATTACTAGGAGAAGTATGTTTTCCTTGTCGTTTATAGGGACCATAAAGATAGAGAATTTCCCCCGAACCGAGAATGCGACTTGCTCCTGCCATTAAAGCTAAACAAGCGGACCAAGGGGCGATATGAATCATATTAATATTAACAATGGCATTAATAACGATATTTTCCGTCTCTACCGCCCAAACTGACTGATGAACATCAATAAATAGGGGGCGATCGAGATTAGAACTAGGACAATAATCGCACCAACTGCGAATACTATCTAGAGCCAGAGGGTTACAATCCGAGGGAATCCAACGACAAGGAGCAAGACGGGGGGCAAAAAAAACAGCGTGTTCACCCGTGCCGCTAGATATTTCTAGGATATTGCCAGTCTTCGGTAAAAATTGGCTGAGAACTTCTAAAATCGGCTGACGATTGCGTTCTGTTGCCGGAGCGTATTGACGTAAATCAGACATAACTACAGCGTTTCTTATAAAGATGAAGCGTAACCTAATTTAGTATCGAGGACCATCTCCCTTCTCCTCAAACAGATTATATTACCCTTGGCGGTGCCTTGAGTCCGATCGCCGCTCCAGAAAAATATTAAGTTTTATTAAGAAGTTAGTAACAAAAGACCAGCTTTAATCTCTATTATCGTAGTAAGTGGCTTTTGACCCGAATCAAGCCGGTCAAGATAAATAGTAACTTTTGCCCATCATCAAACAAAGATGGTCAGTCTAACTAAAACAGTCGCTGTGGCCATGCCCTCGTGATCAATTCCTATGTCAACCCTGGTTATTGTCGAATCCCCCACCAAAGCTCGGACGATCAGTAATTATCTGCCTAGCGGCTATCGAGTCCAAGCCTCCATGGGCCACATCCGGGATCTGCCCGCCTCCGCCGAAGAAATTCCCCCCGCCCACAAAGACAAATCCTGGGCCAATTTGGGCGTGGATGTGGAGAACGATTTCGATCCCCTCTACGTCGTCCCCAAAACCAAAAGTAAAGTCGTCAAAGAATTAAAA
Organism: Microcystis aeruginosa W13-11; assembly: GCA_009995705.1. Lineage (GTDB taxonomy): Bacteria > Cyanobacteriota > Cyanobacteriia > Cyanobacteriales > Microcystaceae > Microcystis > Microcystis aeruginosa_F. The sequence goes on along the minus strand of JAADBR010000161.1, from coordinate 5,014 downwards.
GAAGCCCTCAAAGGCGCGAGCGAATTGATCCTCGCCACCGACGAAGATCGGGAAGGAGAAAGCATCAGTTGGCATCTCTTACAGGTACTCAACCCGAAAATACCCACCAAAAGGATGGTATTTCACGAAATCACCAAAGAAGCGATCCAAACCGCCCTCAAAAATTGTCGCTCCATCGACGAAAATTTGGTTCACGCCCAAGAAACCCGCCGCATACTCGATCGCCTCTACGGTTATACCCTCTCCCCCCTACTCTGGAAAAAAATCTCTAAAGGTTTATCCGCCGGCCGGGTGCAATCCGTCGCCGTGCGTCTGCTCGTGCAACGGGAACGGGAACGACGGGCTTTTAAAACCGCCAATTATTGGGATCTGAAAGCGACTTTAGAAAAGGACAAAAATCAATTCGACTCGAAATTAGTCACCTTAAACGGTCAAAAAGTGGCAAATGGGAGCGATTTCGATGCTGACACCGGCAGACTGCTCCCTGATCGCCAAGTCACCCTCTTAGATCAAGCCACCGCCACCGCCTTAAAAGAACGCATCCAAGACAAAATCTGGCGCGTTAGCCACACCGAAGAAAAACCCACCACTCGCAAACCATCCCCCCCCTTCACCACCTCCACCCTACAGCAGGAAGCTAACCGGAAACTGGGCATATCCGCCCGGGACACCATGCGAATCGCCCAAAATCTCTACGAACAGGGCTACATCACCTATATGCGGACCGATTCCGTCCATCTTTCCGATCAGGCCATCACCGCCGCCCGCAATTGTGTAGAACAAATGTACGGCAAAAACTATCTCAGTCCCCAACCCCGGCAATACACCACCAAAAGCAAAGGCGCACAGGAGGCCCACGAAGCCATCCGGCCCGCCGGTAGCAGCTTTCGCCTGCCCCGGGAAACCGGCCTCGGTGGACTAGAATTCGCCCTCTACGACCTAATCTGGAAACGTACCGTCGCCTCACAGATGGCCGATGCCCGTATTACCCAGATCGCCGTCAATATTCAGGTAGAAAATGCCGGATTTCGCTCCTCCGGCAAAAGAATCGACTTCCCCGGCTTTTTCCGCGCCTATGTGGAAGGTTCCGACGATCCCGAAGCCGCCATCGACGACCAAGAAATAATCCTACCCCCCCTCAGCGTCGGTGACACCCCCAATTGTCGCCAACTAGAAGCCATTAGCCACGATACTCAACCCCCCGCCCGTTATAGCGAAGCCTCCCTCGTAAAAACCCTCGAAAGTGAAGGAATCGGGCGACCCAGCACCTACGCCACCATTCTCGGCACCATTATCGATCGCGGTTATGCTCAAATGCGGAATAAAACCCTTATTCCCACCTTCACCGCCTTTGCCGTCGTCGGTTTATTAGAAAACCATTTCCCCGACCTGGTAGATCCCAAATTTACCTCGAAGATGGAAGAAACCCTCGACCATATCGCCACCGGTTCCGCTCAGTGGTTGCCCTATCTTGATCGCTTCTATCGTGGCGAAAAAGGGCTAGAAAGCCAAGTGAAAGAGCGCGAGAGTCAAATTAACTCTAGCACCGCTAAATCGGTGATTTTAGAGGATTTACAGGCAACCATCAAGATCGGCAAATACGGCCCCTATCTGGAAGTCCCCCGGGGGGATGAAATCCTCACCGCCTCCATCCCTGCCGATTTAACCCCAGCGGATCTGAACCCCGAAAAGGTAGAAACCCTGCTGCGACAAAAAACCGAAGGTCCAGATAAAATCGGTCTTCATCCCGACACCGGAGAGCCGATTTATCTGCTGGTGGGTAGTTACGGTCCCTACGTTCAGTTAGGAGATGTCAGCGATGACAATCCCAAACCGAAACGCGCCTCCTTACCCAAAGGAGTCAACCCCGAGGACATCACCCTCGAACAAGCGGTGGGTTTATTAGCACTGCCGCGACTGCTGGGAACCCATCCCCTCACCGGAGGCAAAATTAAAGCCAGTTTAGGGCGTTTCGGTCCCTATATAGTTCAGGAAGAGGGCAAAGAAAAAGAATATCGTTCCTTGAAAGCCAGCGATGATGTCTTAACCATAACCCTCGATCGAGCCTTGGCCCTATTAGCCGAACCAAAAAAAGCTCGCGGCGCTCGTGGTTCCACCAAACCACCCTTAAAAGAATTGGGTAAACATCCCGACGATGGGGAATTGGTGGGATTATACGAGGGTCCCTACGGAGTTTATATCAAGCACGGCAAAACTAACGCCAAGATTCCCGAAGGAGAAACCGCCGAAACCCTCACCCTAGAACAAGCTTTAGTCGCCCTAGCCGCCAAAACAACCACTGCCAAGAAAACCACCACCAAGAAAACTACTTCTACCACCACCAAAAAAACTACTTCCCCGGGCAGTAAAACTGGCAAAAGTAAGACGGTTTAGGGGTTACTGGTGAGGCGATTTTCTCCCCGGTCAATTCCTCACCCCGATGCGGCGACAAATCCAGTTGGTTTTTTTGTTTTTTGCACCACCTTGACTAGGCTGCTCCCATTTCCCTACTGTAAAGCGATTGCCATCGCTTCTTGGGGAATTTGCCGGTAAATTGGTTTTAAAAATTGTTCTATGGCATCGGATTCGGGGGCAGCGAGGGGAAAATTACCTAAAATGTCGAGAATGGTTTGATTTTCATTCCCCGGCGCAATCACAACGAGGGATGGATCTAGTTCTTCATCGTACTGCCAAAAGCGATCGATAGTGCTTTCGAGGGCAGTTTTTTCAACTACTGCGGGGGGTTCACTGACTGCTAAAGGTTGATTATCAGAGGAATAGGAGCGTTTTTCGCGTAAAGCTTCCAGAATTTGGTTTTTAGTTCGGCCGCGCAGTTGCAAAAGCAGGAAGGGATCGACAATAAAACGATCGCCCAATTGATAATATACTGCTCCTATATGTTTGCAGGGGTTGGCTTGATCGGGACAGGTGCAACGAGAGCGAATATCAGCTAGGGAAAAGGGAAATAAATTCACCCCACTATCGATAAAAACACGCTCAATATGATCGGGCATTTGTCCAGTGAGCAATTGAGCGGAATAAATGGCTTTTTTGGAGAGAAGCTTAATAATATAATCCCATTCTTCATCACTAAAAGCCGCCAGGGATAAATCTACCATATAAGGTTCGGATTCACTGCCTTGTACTCTAGCAATAACTTGCGAGTCTTCAAAGTCAATACTTAAAACATTGCCCTCTCTAGCGTAGAGTCTAGCTCTTTCCAGGCGTTTTTTAAAGCGATAGGAATCGAGTAGTTCTAGCCATTTTTGTACCCACCAAGCTTGTTCTGTCATTTTTTATTTACCCTACAGCTGATCAGCTTCGTTACCAAGAAAAACGCCAATTCAAAAAGGAAACACATTAGCCTCGAGGCTTGACTAGGAAAAGCTCATCAGGTACTGTCTGATCAATACAACAACAAATCAGACCCAAAAATGAGCCGTCAACATCTTAACATAATTATTAGTATTAAGATAAAGTTATTGTAGCATCAACGGAAAGTGCGTAAAAAAACTTACTCCCAGGGATTTTACCAAAATGTCTAACGAAACCTTTACTTATAGTCTTGAATCCGTCCTCAAGGAAATTAAAGACAGCATCAAGGAGGTTAACCAAAAAATCGACACCTTGCAACAAGATGTTAACCAGAAATTTGATAAAATTGACGAACGGCTAACTAAGCTAGAAGTAGGACAAGCAAAACTAACTGAGAAAGTCGATGGGATGGATAGAAGACTAGAAAAGGTGGAGGGAACCCAAAAAAATCAAGTTTGGACGTTAATTATCCTTTTAGGAGGAGCGATCGGAACGGCAGCGTGGCGATCTTTCTTTTCTGGTAATCCTTATAGCGGTATTCGCTTGAGTGAGATACAGACAAAGTCTTGCCTAGACTGCCTTATAGCTTGTTGCAGTATACCTCATCCGACTGCATACCGCTATAGAAATATTACCATAATACTAAATACTAGGCAATAGGTAATCAGTTTTTAATAACCAGATTTAGGATTAAAATAAAATTATTGTACTATCATTACTCCCAGGAATGTTACCAAAATGTCTAACGAAACCGTTACTTATAGTCTTGAATCCGTCCTCAAGGAAATCAAAGACAGCATCAAGGAAGTTAACCAAAAAATCGACACCTTTCAAAGAGATGTCACCCAAAAAATCGACACATTGCAACAGGATGTTAACCATAAATTTGATAGCCTACAGAAGGAAGTTAACCAAAAAATCGATACCTTGCAACAGGATTTTAACCAGAAATTTGACAGCCTACAGAAAGATTTTAACCAGAGATTTGATAGCCTACATAAGGATTTTAACCAGAAATTTGACAGCCTACAAAAGGATCTTAACCAGAAATTTGAGAAAATTGACGAACGGCTAACTAAGCTAGAAGTAGGACAAGCAAAACTAACTGAGAAAGTCGATGGGATGGATAGAAGACTAGAAAAGGTGGAAGGAACCCAAAAAAATCAAGTTTGGACGTTAATTATCCTTTTAGGAGGAGCGATCGGAACGGCAGCGTGGCGATCTTTCTTTTCTGGCAATCCTTAGAAATATTACCATAATACTAAATCCTAGGCAATAGGTAATCAGTTTTTGATAACCAGATTTAGGATTAAAATAAAATTATTATACTATCATTACTCCCAGGAATGTTATCAAAATGTCTAACGAAACCGTTACCTATAGTCTTGAATCCGTCCTCAAGGAAATCAAAGACAGTATCAAGGAAGTTAACCAAAAAATTGACACCTTTCAACAAGATGTTAACCAGAAATTTGACAGCCTACAGAAGGAAGTTAACCAAAAAATCGATACCTTACAACAGGATGTTAACCAGAAATTTGATAGCCTACAGAAGGATGTTAACCAGAAATTTGATAGCCTACAAAAGGATTTTAACCAGAAATTTGATAAAATCGACGAACGGCTAACTAAGCTAGAAGTAGGACAAGCAAAACTAACTGAGAAAGTAGATGGGATGGATAGAAGACTAGAAAAGGTG
>JAADBR010000160.1 GCA_009995705.1 Microcystis aeruginosa W13-11 | reverse complement strand
TTAGTTATTATGACTAACTCTTTTGATTAGAAAAAGATAAACTTGAGAATCCTCGATCAAATTTATTGACTCAAAATCCGCTATACTTAATTTAAATGAATCAACCCTAGGGGGCAGGGGGGATCGAACCTAAAATCCATTTTTAATTTAATTATAACCAGCTACTTAATTCTAACTACGCCACCGTAAAATTTGTGCTTTAATGGGGTTGACAAAATTCCGCTTTTCTGCTTGAGATTTTTCGTATTCTTGCTTGAGGCGATAATACCATTTAGCCTGGGTATCGGCATCATCAATTAACATCAAAGCTGGATGATAACTAAGTCCTTCCTGTTGTTTAATCACCACATCGCGATCCTGTTTGAGGAATTGTCGGGTTAAATAACGCAAAAGAGGGGTTAAAAATGCCAACCAAGGAATCGTATAGTATAAACTTTGATGGACTTCGCAGTGATTTTCATCAATGGGAGTAATTGCCGTAAAAGCACAGGCCAAATAGCGATCGCCTCGTAGTATTTCTGTACGCACCGAGGGCAATTCAAAAACAATTTCAATCGATACCTTATTACCCAAAATTTTATAGGGTTTCGCACTGACGGGCATATCATAGGGAGCAAGACGAAAACCGAGGGGAACAGGTTCGTATTGTTTTTCCTTGACCCGAAATTTGCGCGGACCACTGCGCCACCACCAAGAAGTATGAACGTAAGGACCGTGGGCCGGATCCATCAATCCCACCACTGCATGGTCAATATTGCAGTCAAAAGTGATAGTTTCGGCTATTTTGGGGGTAAGTTTGCCAAAATCGCTAATAGTCGGCACAGGGGGCAGATTTTCTTGATTAATTTCTCTTTTTGAGTCTGCCGGAATAAACACCCAGATATGACCTTGTATTTCACGACAGGGATAACTGGTGACACAAATTCTGCTAATATCAAGGCGATCGTGTTCGGTTAATGAGGGTATCTCAGAACAAACGCCATCGCTAGTGTTAAATTTCCAGCCATGATAGCAACAGTACACCCCATCCCCTTCAATCCAACCATGGTGCAGCGGAATGCCACGATGGGGGCAAATATCCCGCAATGCGAACACTTCTCCATCCTCTCTCCTCCCGACAACAATCGGTTCACCGAGCATTTTTTTGGCCATTAGCTGACCGGGTTTCAGTTTATTTGCCGGTGTGGCCACATACCAAAAGTCGCGCAGTAAGCTAGTCATAGGGTTTGTCTGGAGAGCTTCGATCGTTCATCCTATCATCAGAGATGAAGATTATGACCAAGACTGGGGCAGATAATTTATGGACGTAACTGGATTCGAACCAGTGACCCCATCGATGTCAACGATGTACTCTAACCAACTGAGCTATACGTCCGCACGGATCGCCATTGTAACACGATTGCTCCTAATTAGGCAAGCCCCTGGGCAGTGAATTGATAGCCAATTAACTTATAAATTAACTTGGCAGTGGTAAATTCCGAGACCACCGAATCACTAATCGGGGCCAATTCCATCACATCGCAGCCAATCACCTGATGGGTTTGGAAAAGACGACCGAGAAAGCCTAGGGTTTGATGCCAACTTAACCCCCCCGGTTCGGGTGTTCCCACCCCCGGAATTAAAGCGGGATCGATGCCATCCACGTCTATGGTTAAAAATACCTTCTCGGTGGTAATTTTGGCGATCGCTTTTTCGATCCAATCCAGATCCCTAGCGATATCTCGATCCCAAATCACGGGAATCTGCTGTTTAGCGATTAATTCCGCTTCTTCTCGACAAATAGCCCGAATTCCCACAGGTAAGGTCGGTAAACCCATTTCTAACACCCGACGCATCACACAGGCGTGGTTATGGTAGGAGCCTTCGTACTCAAAACGCATATCGCCATGGGCATCAATTTGAACCACCGTAAAAGGTTCCGATAAAGCTTGTCGGTAAGCTTGTACTACTCCTGTAGTGATAGCGTGTTCACCCCCGACAGCGACGACAAATTTATTATCGGCGATTAAACGAGAAACTGTAGCTGTGGTGACGGCTAACATCTCCTCGGCGGACAATTGGGGTTGCTGACGGGTATCTGCGATTGCATCATGGGTATAGATGCCCACTTCTAAACAGGTTTCCCTCTTAAGTTCCTCATCATAGGCTTCCAATTGTTGGGAAGCCGCAATCACCGCTGCCGGTCCAGTTTCACAACCCTTGCGATAGGTGGTGGTAGCCTCGTAGGGAATCGGCAGGATCACGGCCTTAGCTGTGGCGTAAGATGCGATCGCTTCACTCCCTAAAAATTGTTCGCTACCGGTGGCGCAAGACAATAACATGGGCAAGTCACAGAAAATTTTAGTCCAATCTTCTATTATAAATATTTTGACTATTTTTGTCTATTACAGCCTTTCTCATCAACCTCAACTGACCCCAAATATATCTACTGCAATAGCAAAAAACCCTTATCCATCAATGGATACATCCCTTAACTTTTCTTTGTGTACCCATGTTTATTGTAATATTTCTCAATGGACAGGGAGGGAGCATATTTGCTAAAACCGAGTTAGATTTATTGGGGGTTTCCTTGATTTCTACCGGGTAAGGGGGCATCAGAAATTCTCTTAATCCCTCCCAAAGCACAGGTTATGGCCTTTTGTCAAGGGGGAATTTCGGATCAACACGAAGTATAAGCTAATTTAGTATTGACGACTGGCTCCCCAAAACGAAAACTTCGTATCTCACTATTGAGATAACTGCTGTAACGATAGCTTAACATCCTCTACCACTGTCAACCTAACTTCTAATTAGGTTGCTTAGGTTTTTCGAGTTGCTCTTTAACTAATTCTAAGGGAAGTTTTAATACTCTAGCAATTTGTTCGACGGTTAAGCCTTCCTTCATCAATTCTGTGGCGATTTCAAGTTTATATTCTTCAGCAAGATTAGATTTTTGTAATTGATTTTCTGGTAGTTGATTACAGATATTACCTTCGCTAATTTGGATTCCAAATACATTATTGTTAGCAATATTATAATAATATCTTCGCAGACTAGACTTGAGATTGGCTTTATTAACTTCTTCTCCCAAAATTTCTGATAAGGTTTTCCATAGCTTACCGGCTACATCCTTGACATATTTCTCAGAACGATGATGATTTTTAGCGATTTCTGTGTATTTTTGGTGATTAATCACCCCTTCTAAGATTTCAGACTGAACATCATCTAAATTCTCTCCTGTATAGGAAAATATGAGATTATCAACAGTTGTAATTAAAGAGTGAATATCAAAATTGTTCATGGCATTGGTTTAACTATGGGGTTAAGTCATCATTGCTTGACATTATAGCACAGAATGTAAATTTAGGTACTTTATATCACTTTATATGGCTTTTTTGGGTCTTGACAGTTAATTTTTTTGTTCTATGCTCGTAAGTTGTAAATTGTTCACACATAAAACAAGTATATGAGTTTTAAAAAGTGCTTTGGATTAACCAGTATTACAACATCGATTTTGATGGCATCTTCTGTACAAGCGAGTACAGTTCTTTATGATCAAGATTTTGAAAATCCTGTAGGCTTCGTTAATGATGGGGGAGATGTTAATATTTTTCGGACAGTTAATGATCTTTATGGAAATCAACCACTTGGATTCCAATTTTCGCAAAATTTTACAGTTGAAACACTTTTGATAACAGGTAATCAAGCTTTTGGCACTGGTTATTCTGACCCATCAGCAATAGGCGAAAATTATGCTTTGGGGATGCTTTCATCAGTTCAAAATGATTTATTAGGATTATCTTTTAATGTTGGAGACGCAGATTTTTTGAATTTTCGCCTAGATATTTCAAGTATTGATTTGAGTGTGTTTGGGGGTTTATTTGTTTCCCCTGGAGCGATACCAGAATTTGAATTTACTTTGTACGATAATCCTACTGGAATGCTAGGACTCGGTAGCGGTGCAATTCTATCAACTTTTCGAGCTTCGGGTACTGCATCTGAAAGGGCTGTGTTTGATTGGACTGAAGTTCTAGGAGTTCTTGATGCTTCGGAAGCTACTAACGGTAATGTAATTTTAAGAATCGATCTTCTAAGCGGTGGTTATGCTGCAATGGATAACTTTCGCATTGTTGCTTCTGATATTCCGGGTGATATTGGTAATGTATCTACTCTCGAACCTACCTCAACATTGGGCCTTCTTTCTCTTGGAATACTTGGTGCCGGTGCAACCTTAAAACGCAAAGTAAAACGCTCTCATTCAACCGAAAAAGAACCCAGTAACGTCGGTTAAATTGCCTTTTTATATAACTCATTCCTCCTTAATTTTAAGTAAGTTGAGGGGGATTTTTATAGATTAATTTTCGGCTTCATTTTCTAAAATTTCCTGTAATTGTGAAAACAATGGAGTTAGATTATTTTCAATCGTCCGCCAAGCAATTGCCAATTCTATCTGAAAATATTCATGAAAAATGACATTTCGCATATCTCCCATTAAACGCCAAGGAATTTGAGAATAACGCAATTGTATCTAACTAGGAATATTTCTAGATGCCTCACCAATAATTCCTAAATTATAAAGAACCGCTTTAAGAGTCACTCGATTTGAGCTAAAATCTTCAAAGGTCATATTAGCCATCCATTCCAAGATTTCATCAATGGATTCAATAATATCTTGAAGACGAAGTTGCCAATCTCTAAAAGGCATTAATCACATCCTTTAATACAGGTTGTCGTAAATGTTCTTTTAAAGAATCTTGAGTACCTAAATCAACAGAACATCCTAATATATCTTCTAAGTAAAGTCGTACCTCGATAAACTCAAATAACCCTACCGCTTTACTAAATTCTACCAATAAATCTACATCACTGTCAAAACGTGCTTCATCCCTTGCTACTGAACCAAATAGAGACAGAGACTTTACCCCTAGTTTCTCTAATTGTTCTCGGTGTGTTGCAAGAATTGTTAGTACCTCATCTCGTTTCATGGCTATTTTCTGAAATCTGATTCCTTCATTGTAACCTTAATGGTTATGTCGAAAATTAAGGCTTTCAGCGTTTCTTAATGAGAATGAGCATTTGTCCATAATTCCCCTAAATGCTTACACAGCAAGGGGTTGACTGCTTTTTGTATGACCTGAATCCTTACATGGTTATCTAATGGACAACATTAATAACACGATTCATCTCCTAACAACTCTGCTCTGCTAGTTTCTCTTCCCTTAGACCTTTAGCTTGAGCTTTTGCTCCTATTTTATCCATAAATGCAAAGTAAAACGCTCTCATTCCCTCGAAAAAGAACCCAGTAACGTCGGTTAAATTGCCTTTTTGTATAACTCATTCCCCCTTAATTTTAGACCAGTTAAGGGGGATTTTTTATGCTCTTACTTCTCCGTAGTGTATTTTTAACTTAATATTTGCTATAATCAACAAAGCGTAAGCATCAATCATCCTGATTAGATTTCTGATGAGTCCAACTGTTTTCCGAGAAGATGGCTATCGCTTCTTTTTCTTTTCCCGCGAAGAAACAAGAATGCACGTTCATGTTCATTGTGCGGAAGGAGAAGCTAAATTTTGGCTTGAACCACAAATTGAATTAGCTCGTAATCATAACCTATCTCGAAAACAACTTCAAGCGATAGAAAATATTATTGAGGAACGACAAAATGAACTTAGAAATGCTTGGACAAAACACTTCTCAAGCTGAAGTAACTCATATTTCTTGCCATGGAATATGGATTCTGGCAAACAATGAAGAAATGTTTCTTTCCTATCAAGATTTTCCTTGGTTTCAAGATGTCCCTATTAGACAAATTTTAAATATACAAGAGCCTTTTCCTAATCATTTTTATTGGCCAGATTTAGATGTAGATTTAAGCAAAGAAATTATTAAAAATCCTGAGAGATTTCCTTTAAAAGCTAAATCCTAGTGCGATGCCAAAGGCACTGCGTAGCAGATCGCCGATCTTGTAGGGTGCGTTCCCTAGGGGAACTTCTACCGTTCCACTAATAGATTTTTGGAGAACGCACCATGCACATTGATTGAAGTTGTAAGAACGATTTCTGCAAAGGCTGTGAAATTGAAGGCTCTTGTGCAGGTCAGTGTCAAGTCACTTTGGAGTCTTCCAGAAATGACAGTCAATTAGTTGCAAAAATGTGCGAGTTAATGATTGCAACTGCAATTTGTTCAATTACATTCTCACTTAACTTGTCTGGTTGGGCAAACCACCACAGCCAGAATTGTGTATCCAGTAAAATTCTCACTCCGCACCACCCTCAAATGCTACCAAAATATCTTCTGATAAAGGAGCATTAAAATCATCTGGTACGGTAAACATCCCTCGATCTTGTCCTAAACTAGACCGTCGATCTAAAGATGTCCGAAATGGAACAAGTTTAGCAATTGGAATACCTCGGTTTGAAATAACGATTTCCTCTCCGAGTTCCACACGGGACAATAGCCGAGAAAGGTTTGTTTTAGCCTGATGAATGTTTACAGTTTCCATGCTCTTAAAAAACCAAGTCCACAAACTAAGTTTAGTTTAGTTGCGGTGATTCTGCAAGGGCAAGTTAGTTTGAATTGCGATGCCAAAGGCACTGCGTAGCAGATCGCCGATCTTGTAGGGTGCGTTCCCTAATGCAACTTCTACCGTTCCACCGATCGATTTTTGGAGAACGCACCATGCACATTGATTGAAGCTGTAAGTCTAGGCGTTGCTGAATCAAGGTATGAATGCCAACTGTGCATCGTATCCAAAAGTTAGTTTGGGTCTAGCGGCAAGATGTAGGCAGAGTAGTCAAGTGAAGTGTCCCATGCCTGAGCCTCACCTTGTATAGAGCCGACAAATGACTTTAGGATACAATGACTGTAAAAGCTAGTAGCCAGTTGGATATATTTGTTATGGCATTAATATCCCGTGTTGTTCACAGTGATCCCGACATTCTAGGGGGAACCCCTGTTTTTGTAGGAACTCGTGTGCCGATGAGAACCCTACTTGATTATCTTGAGGCTGGTGATTCATTAGAGGTATTTCTAGACCATTTTCCCAGTGTCAGTCGAGAACAGGCGATCTCAGCCCTTGAATTAGCAAAGGAAATGTTGACAGCCTATGCGAATCCTGCTTGATGAATGCGCCCCACGCCCGTTAAAGGGTGAGCTGGCCGATTACGAGGTATGCACAGTTGCGTTGGCGAAAGCAGCATAACTCCGCATCCCTGGCGATATCTCGATCCCAAACCACGGGAATCTACTGTTTAGCGATTAATTCGGCTTCTTCTCGACAAATAGCCCGAATTCCCACGGGTAAGGTCGGTAAACCCATTTCTAACACCCTGCGCATCACACAGGCGTGGTTATGGTGGGAGCCTTCGTACTCAAAACGCATATCGCCATGGGCATCAATTTGAACCACCGTAAAAGGTTCCGATCAAGCTTGTCGATAAGCTTGTACTACTCCCGTAGTGATAGCGTGTTCACCCCCGACGGCGACGACAAATTTATCATCGGCAATTATTGGTTTCCTGCGGGCGATAATCTGGAAATATAGCCATCAGTTAGGCTGCTTCATACTGCTGTAACAAAAAACAACTATCCCCCGATAGCGATCGCTAAAGGTCGAATAATTATCAATTTTTATCAAGAGGTGCGGTCAGATCGAAGAATCATCGCTAGAATGAGCCTAATTGTCAGGAATTTAGTTAAACAAGGTTTTTGGCAAGATGCTAATCTGGCTAACAAGCTTTTGGGCTTGATATAGGGAAAACTTCTGGCGATTGCGCTTAAATGAAGTGATATACAGAAAGTTGACCCATATCGTTACCCCAGAGAGTGTTATACAGAAAGTTGACCTATAATATGTAGTTATATTTTCAAGAGAAGAGAAGAGAAGAAATGTTATCAACACTTCTAAGTAAAGCTGTACAAAAAGCTCAAGAACTGCCAGAAGCAATTCAAGACGAACTGGCAGAGCAGTTTATTGAAGACATCGAAAATGAAATCAAATGGCAAGAAACATTATCTAAACCCCAAGACAGCTTAATTCTCAAAGAACTTGCTCAGAAAGCTATTGCGGATTCAGAAAACGGACAGACTAAAGAAAAACGTGATTCTCCATTTTTTTAGAGAAAGATAGACTCTCTCTCACCAGCCGAGAAATCCTTTGTCGAAAGGTATTATTTAATCTTTCAATAGGATTAGTTTGACCAGTTTCTTTCCCGACCGGTCTATGGCGTTTACTGGGAATTACTGTCTTATATGACCCCCAAAAGTCTGTGTAAGCAACCGCACATTGTCGGTAAACGCTTGGTAAACTGGCCCCAAAGTTTTTTGGCTGATTGACGACTCCTATCTCCTAAATAGCAGTCAATAATTTCCCTTGTATTTCTATCAATTGCAAGCCATTAATTGATTTTTGTCTTGAATTAATTTTTCCGCTTCTTTCTCAGGCTCGGAATCCGCACGTGCTATTGCACTCTTCAGGTTTTCCAAGTTTTCTTTCTGCGTCTTCAAGGCATACTGTTGACCTTGTATCAGTTGCTCCTCAAGTACAACATAAGCTTGTGGATCTTCTTGCCTTAGCCTTTGCTTAATTTCTAAAAGTTTATTTTCGGATAGCTGATTTTTAAGTTCTTTTTGATGCCGAATAGGATCAACACTAATGCCCCCAGATACAACCTCTATAAATGAATAAGAAATTTGACCAAACTTATAATATCTATTGTTTGGAGATAAATCCTTGGTATTTTTCCAAAAAACATAGAGAAAGGTTACGCCAATAAATAATGCCAGCCATCCTATAACTACGCCAAACAGATATCCCTTAAAAAAATCATATTTTTCAGTCTCTAGTAAGAATTTGTCTATGATTGGGCTAATGACTCCACCTCCAATAACTATGAGAAGACCTTTGTAACGTTGCGATTCTGATAGTTCCTTACCGTCAGTTGACGCTCTCCAGCTATCAAGATAAAAGGTCATGCCCGCAATCATGCCGATTAGCAAAGAAATAATTGATGTTTCGGGAATCATGACTATCTCATAGTAACAGTGCAAACAACGAAAATGGACAAGTATTAACCATAATTTAGCGGACTTACCATTAATTACCTATGATCTCACATTACACCCTATGATCCAGCTTGTTCGGAACCTACCAAAGATCTCCGGTTACTTGTACATCGCAACCCACGGATACGCTTTCAACTGTAAGCCCACAGAAGGATTGAGGTCTAACTATATAATATACGGAAACTTTCCTTATACTACGCTAAATACACACTTTTTTAAGAAGTATGATTCGATATGGGGGCATAAATCGACTAAATCCTTATCTGGCAATAGATTTAATTGATTAGTTCGCTCTAGATAAAAAACAATTGACAAAAATCGCCAAATGCCTTTCTACATAAAGGTTCCATCGCTTATATCCCCCGTCCATTGCATAACACAAACCGAAGAGCCAAATATCGGTGCATATTTACGGGCAAAAGGTCACAAACGCCTGCCCACCGTCCTCACCAAGGAAGAAGTGCAAAACGTCATCAAGCACCTCAGTGGTGTAGAGCATCTTATCGTTCAACTCCTTTATGGTAGCGGGTTGAGATTGGCTGAAGCCCTCAATTTGCGCGTCAAGGATGTGGATTTTGCCCAAAATCAACTGATTATCTGCGATACCAAAGGCAAAGAAGACCGCGTAACGCCCCTACCTCAACGAATTCAAGCCCCTCTCAAAGAACATCTCCAAATTGTACAACGCCTACATGGACAAGACTTGGAAAGAGGTTACGGTTCTGTTTATTTACCCTCCGCCCTCGCTCACAAATATCCAACGGCTGACCGTGAATGGATTTGGCAATATATTTTTCCGTCCTACACCCTATCCCAAGACCCGCGTTCCGGCGAAACTCGCCGCCATCATCTCCACGAAAGCACCATCCAAAAGGCTCTCAAGCAAGCGGTTCAGCAATCCGGTGTGCCGAAGCGAGTCAGTTGCCATACCTTTCGCCATAGTTTTGCTACCCATCTCCTGAAAAATGGCTATGATATTCGCACCGTTCAAGAATTGTTAGGTCATAAAGATGTGAGGACGACGATGATTTATACCCACGTTTTAGCCAGAGGTGGCAGAGGTGTGAGAAGTCTCCTTGATGATTGACTGATTGGTGATGACAGATAGTCTATAATTTACATAATAAACCAGGGAATTATTAAATTATGACTGCTACCGTTATCGATATTGGAGCCTTAATTATTAGTAGCTAAAAATAGCTGATGATTTTGATGTTTTACCCGATGATATTATCAACAGTTTTGAAAGAGAGTAATTTTAAAATATTTACTAGATACTCATATTTTGCTTTGGTGGTTAGATAATAATAAAACTCTGAGTAAGTCAGCAAGACAAATAATTTCTAATTCAGAAAATGCTATTTTTGTTAGATAGTAGGTGCAGTGGTCACTGTCATTTAACCGACACGGGGTCGAGCGAGCCTCGGTTAAGATTGCCAGTCTCGAACAAATTTCCACAGTTTTAGCAACCAAATGAATTACAAGCGATCGCACAACAGACTGCGATCGCTGCTCAGGTCATTCTCAAGAAGTTACCCCTTAAATGAGCTAATCGCCTTTAGCTCGGCTTTTATGACGATGAAAGCCATTGCCAGCAACTTAAATCAAATGAGTCAAGACTTACCTGCCTACACCCAATAGGTAATAGGCAAATATTATCAGCCTGAAGGATCTCTGCTCTTAGGGCTGTATATTCAGTAGTGGATTGTTTCAGTAGAGTGTAGTGGACTGTTTCAGCTAATTTGGTGTATTAGAAAAATGCTATAAATTCTATAATCTAAGACTTTAAGCCGAAATCTATTGCCCTATCTTAGCTGAAACAAACCAGTAGGGTGCGTTAGGCGGCTATCAATTTAGTCAAAAAACTAAAATTAATAATTCGCCGTAACGCACCCTACAAGATCGGCGATCGCACTCAACCAACCAAATGACGGCGTTCCGGTGCAGCGACTTGTTATACGGCTTTTTTTTGTGCAATGTGATCTAAAATAAGGGCATCTTACGACTAGGTGACAACAATGTATAAAATTTCTGTTAACCCTCAAATTCATTTTGGGAAGCCCTGCATAGAAGGGACGCGCATCACTGTGCAGAGTGTTCTTGAGTTGCTAAATGAGGGACTCTCTTTCAGTATAATTATTCAGGATTATTACCCTGATTTACAAATTGAAGACATTCGTGCTTGTCTGCAATATGCTATCGCTTTAGTAGCGGCTGAAGACATTAAACTCGTGTCGGCTTAATAATGAAATTTCTTCTCGATCAAGACGTTTACACAATCACTGCGAGATTTCTAATTGATGCTGGACATGATGTGGTTCTTGTTACTCAGCACCGACCAACCTGATACGGTCGGTGTGCAACGGGATTGTTAGACCGTACCTCACAGATCGCTTATGATCAATTTATTCTCGCATATCTAGAAGTTTAAGCCATGTCACTCACTGAGTTAATTCTTCTGGTCAACAATCTGAGCCAGACAGACAAATTATCACTCTTCAAACTCCTAGCTGCACAAATCCCGGATGCTGAACTACAGGTTATCTTTTCCGCATCAGAGTATCCGATTTGGTCGCCCTACGATGCCACGGAAGCCGCCAATATTCTGATGCATATGATTCAGGATGACCGAGAGGCATCTACCCATGCCTAGTACAGTCGAATTTCCCCTTTCCGACGATGAAGCATTACCCACGATTCCCATCACTCTGAGTCATGCAGGCCTTTCTGTTTCTGCGAATGCCCTGCTGGATACCGGATCTACGGTCAATCTATTACCTTACGACATCGGGCCGCAATTGGGTGCAATTTGGGAGGAACAAACTGTCCGCTTGCCATTGGCCGGAAATCTTGCAAGGGTTGAAGCACGAGGGTTATTTGTGTATGTTCAAATTGGGAATTTGGAACCTGTTCGTCTAGCCTTTGCTTGGGCAAAAACCTCTCAGATACCCTTAATTCTTGGGCAAACGAACTTTTTTCGAGAATTTGATGTCTGTTTTCAACGATCGCGATGCACGATCGAAATTATCCGCTTCTAATAAGGGTCGATGTGTTTTGGGTGGGATCGCGCTTTTGGTTAGTGTTGATAGAGAAAAGCAATGCTGGGTTTCCTGCCGTCAACCCAGCCTACGGAGATAAACGATCGCACTAAAAACGAGGTTGCTGACACTGAATGCTAGGATCTAAAATTCGAGTACTGAGGCACATCCGATATATATACGATTCATTACGCATTCTTTGCATATCCAGTTTAGATTTTTCGATTTTACCATCCGTATAACCCCAATCATAGCAGTTACGACTGCGTTCATTTTCTGATGTATTGTTGTGTGTACCTCCATTAAAACCTGCCGACCAACCACTGGAGTAGGCTGTTTTCATAGAGGAATTATTTTGGCAACTTCCACGTCTATTGGAAGATTGTGCTTGTATTACCAAGTTGCTATTTCCGGCTAATACAGAAGTCATGATAGTTGTAGTTATCAATAATTTATGAAATTTGTTCATGATTATTTCCTTTGATGTAATCCCGCCTAACGGCTAAGTTGAGCGGCGGCTAATTTCTGTTGCATCGTCACCAACCTCTTTTCTCTGTCCGCTCCAACGTGTTGTTAGACCGTGTTTTTGAGACAAGTTTACAACTTCTCTGCCGCCTTCCTCTTGTTGCTTTTGTAAGTCAGCAAAGATGGCTTTCAAGTCATGATTGAATGACCGAGAATACTCTTCACGAATTCTGTGAATCTCTTCGACAATTTCATCTTGAAACATAATCAACCTCCTAGAAGTTCATAAGGTGTACAAAGAATCGGTAACTGATATCCAAGATCAAGGCTAATCTCCGCCAATTTTCCCTGTATTTGAGCATTGGCAATGTGCTTGCAATTCCATGTCAGCAGATAATCCATGCCGTGAACAGTCGCGACCGCGATATGAACAGCATCAACATCAGCTTTTGTTGGAAGGTTGCTACGTTCCAAAAATCGCTCTGCTAAATCGAGTACATTTTGATTCAAGTCGAGTAAAGATAGATTACCGAGAATTTCTAGTCGTTGAGACGCGATCGCGACATCGCCTTGTGAGGTTTCTTTTACAACCGCTTGTGAGGAGTAGAGTTGGAAGTCACCGCGGCGTGTATTCCACCACTCTCTCGTTATTTCAATATTAGCCGCCACAATAATATCTCTGCTCGGTCGAGCGGTAAGGTAGCCTAAGATACTGGTTTCAATATAGACGGTTTCGCTCACAGAAATCTAGAAAATCTCTCCAATCCCTATCCCACCAGATTTACTCTTGTTTCCGAGGGTGTTGGGTTTCCTGAGCGTCAACCCAGCCTACAAGATCGGCGATCGCACTGATACATAACAAAATTGTAGCTGATCCCAAGGGTCAGACTTATTCTTGCGTAGGGGTAATTCATGAATTACCCCTAATTTTAACTGGCCAAACCTTGATCTTCACACTGCTACGCCTTGGAGGCAGACAAGTGGGGGACGTACATTAAAATAAAAGTAAGTTTGATGTTAGACATTGTACAACTATTTGTTTTGTCTTCCCACTACTATATGTTAATAACTGAAGTCCAATTCCTGCCATCCCAGTAAATAATCCAGGTAACAGTAATTCACCTTCTTGAGTTGAAAAAAGGCGGTAAGATTTTTGGTTTAAAGCTCTTTTCAGACTTAATTCTACTATTTGCTGGGCAAACAGATCCCATTTATCTCCCATGTCAAAATCACTGGCCAATTTCAAAATAGCTGCTCTACCAAAGCTTCCACAACAGAGATGATCGACACCTGTATCTTGTTTTGCGGTAGTTTCAAGAGCTATTTCTATCTCTGTGGCTATTTGCTCATCCCATATCCCTGATTCTTTGAGACAAAGACGACTCAAGGCAATACCAGGAGCGCCATGACACCAACTGTTCATAAATTTTGTCGGTTCAGAACTGGAGCGAAAATCTGGCCAATTTCTTTTTTCAAGACAAAAGACAGAGCGTTCGTAAACTAAACCTTTTTGAATAGCAGTAAAAAAACGATCATCTTCCGTCAGTTGATATAAACGAGCTAAAGCAGCAATAATCCCAGAAACACCATGAGAAAAACCTGTTAGGGGCTTTTTATCTCTTAAGGTCAACCATCCACCATCTTCCATTTGTTGAGAAATCAAATGCTCCCCACATATAATAGCTAAATCTAAAGGTTTTTGAGATGACAAATTTTTTCTTTCAACATCTTGAGCTATTGATAAAAGTGGGCCAATCAAACCAGCGCAACCGCTAATTAAATCACATTCTTGATCTTTATTGATACGTTCTGAGGTAAGACAATCTATAATCTTTTGAGTGACTCTTTCATAGTTAGGAAATTCTTCATCAATAGGGTTGATTTCTAACTGGTTTAGAATCTGGAGTGTTAAAAGGATTCCACCAGTTCCTGATAACCCAAGAGGTTGATCTCGTAGGTAACGAAATAAAAGAAAACCATCTTTTGATTTAACAATATCTAATATCTGAGCAACAGAACCACGAATATCGTTAACTAAAGATTCTTGATATTCTAAATCAGAGTTTTGTTGTCTGAAAAAATGAGTTAAGGCGGCAAAAAGTAAAGCAATGCCACAACGACCTCCATAGAGGGAAAGACCAACTAAACCAAAGTTAAATTTTTCTTGATCTTGTCCGATGTCTATACCTAACCATTCAGGATAGCCACGCTGATCTCTTATTGCTTGTTGCTGTAATTGTTTGGCGATACGAATTACTTCATCAAGTTTATAGTCACTACTTGAGAAAGTATTAGATATATTAATTTGTTCTGTCGGAATTTCTAGAGAACTAACTTTAATTTGCTTGGCTTCTATTGCTCCTTTAATTAATTGTATTTGAAAATTAATTTCATCAATTGAGAGTTCTTCTAACCGTCTTCGACAAGCCAATAGACCAGAGGTATCTAAAAAACGCTCAATATTGTGCAAGCCGTCAGATAAGGTTAAGGTATCACTATCAATTAAATGTTCAAAAAATGGAATGTCGAATTGTTCCATTTGTCTTAGTTCAGCCTCAAAAACCGCCCAATTGATCGGTTTTTCGGTGGACAAAACATAACTACGAGCAAGTTGTTCTAGTTTAAGACTGTAGGCTATTGCATTTTTTAAGGAAGCAGGTTCTAAACACTGAAGTTGAATGAGAAAGTAAATACGAGTAGCACGAAGAACAATCCGACGGGGTAAGCCAGCAAAATCTCTAAGTATAGAATTTGAATCTAACCATGCCTGACGATAATCAAGAAATTGCTGCATTTGTATGCGAAATCCTTCGCACAGTTCCCCTTGAAATTCTTTGAGACGATTGGAACCGCCGATAAGGAAAGGAGAGCTAGTGGGTACGTCAACGGGTGTCTCTACTTCTCCCCAAAACATTCCATCACTATTAATCCCTAACCATCCAGGTTGTTCAATATAAGAACTTTTAGGAGGTATTATACCTAAAGCACTAATATCAACTGCATGAGCTTTTCGACCTATAAATAGCCATTGCGGTAACAAGCCAATACGTAAAACTGAGCTTCCCATTGACTCTTGTAAACTGCTAATAGCAATGTCATCATTATTAGTATGATTGCCAACATCGCCTTCTAAAAGAGTCTCAGTATCAATAAGTATCAACTGCTCTCCAGACGCAATTAAGTTTTCATGGTGACAATCTGTACAACCCAATATATGAAGAACTGCCATCAATCGGCCTGCATTCTTATAAAAATTACTTAATTCTTGATCATTAACACAGGGACGATGTTCCACAAACTCCATGAAACCAAATCCTTGCCGAGGAAGGATTTTCAAAGCCCGAAATATATTTTCTCCAATCTGTTGATTGATGATACCAAGCAATCTTTGATAGACAGAATCTACATTCATGTCTTTGGGTTTATATACTACTTTTTTAGGCGTTTCCTCTTTATGGTCTGATTCTTTAAAGTGTAGGACTGCAACAGAACGCCCCCCTCGATGAAAATCACTCATTCCTTGTTGAATGTCACTTATTTTGGCATTGATTGAAATATTAAAGCAAGTCTCTAACTCTTGTCGGCTTTCATGAATACGCTTTAATAGTTCAACACTTGATTCTAGCCACAATTCTACTACTGTTGCCAACAAGCGTCCTAAAACAGGATATATCGTTAATATCTTTTCAAGACCATCCTTAAGATTATCTTGAATAAATGTTAAGTAAGCTTCCCTTATTGGCAGTCCACTACCATCACCATTATCTCCTAGATGAGCTAACAGTATTTGACCAGGGGTTCGACCTTTGTGAAATTCCTCCCACAGAACTTTCTCACTTAATTGACAAAGACGGGTAAGTAGTGTTTCTGTTAGACTGTTCACAGCATCATCACTAACTGCCTCTAAGAAATCTGGGGACAAACGCTGTTTAAGCTCAGTCACTCCCCAATCACATAAAGGCAACCAGAGTTCTTCAAAAGGTAAAGGCTGAGACTTTGTAGAATACTTGTTTGTGCTTTTTTCTTGACTAAAACTACTTCCAGCCACCAAGAGAACTTGACGCAAACAAGTCAAAAAATCTAACCAACTTGGATGGGCGGGAACCGCGTCTTCAGGAGGATTTAAAGCCCATAGAGCTTGATTAGGGGTATAGCCTGACCATGCTAAACGCTTAATAAAGTTCTCAGTCTGATTAGGGGCAACAATCTTGCTCCATTCATGAAGCTGCTGTGATTCGTCAACGTACTCGCTCAAATTCACGACTTGAGAGTAATCTAAACGATGCCGGAGAGTCCAGCCCTCCTTGGCTAGAAGTTTTGGTAAACTTTTAGGCTTGCTCATTGCTCGTTTTTAATGCATTTTATGAATGCAGTGCAACCATTGCTTGGGCAAGCATTCTTTGAGCAATTCGTGTCTGTATAAATTAGGGAATTTTCAATTTCATAATCACTGATCTCATTAACATTCTCAGACCAGGTATTAATTCCCCAGAATGTTTCTTGAGTTGTTAGGTTCAATTCAATCCAGTCCTGTTTAGTAACTCTTAATGTTTCTTGCAAAACGGGGTCAGCTTTGATTTTTTGAAGGACATTGGCTAATTGCGTTGCATTCATTTTGATGATTCCTCATTGAACAGATGGTGGAGAAGGTAAGTTGGATTTACAAGTAAAATGTAACAATATGTCCCACAGTGTTATTGTTGTCTGGAAGGCCGCAAAACAAGCAAGCTGATTGGTTGATTATGCTACGTTAAGATTTGTTAAATTAAGTGGCCACATTTTTGGTACGAGGGACAATTATTAAAGGTAGAGCAGTCACCTGGGGAAGTCCAACTATTATTGGGACAACCTCCCATGATCGGCCCTTTAACGATTTCAATCTCTCCATCCGAGAACTCTGGAGCCGATGCAATATTCATCGACGCTTGCAAGGATTCTAACAAAGCTTCTGCATCTAATGCCATGCCTTTTCTTTGGGCAAATTCAGCCACAACAGCCGAAAGGTCATTTACATTTGCAGATATGAAGACACTTCTGAGGTCACGAGCGAGAGTCTCATCTGACTTCACTTCGTTGAGAAATGCTGAAAAAGAACGTGGTGACATTTAGAACCTCCAAGAAATGGAAATCACTGAGTTTAAGTTTAAACCAATCTATAACAGTCGCAAATCAATTGACCGCCCGCTTAACGGACAAGGCTCAGGATCATGGCAATCAATCTACGAAATTGTATCCGGGAACCAAAGCGCTGCGAAATTCGATGCAAGAGGTTCCGCAATTGCTACGAAAACCACAACAAGACCCGTTGATCTCTAGTTCCTCATCGGAGAACTCTGTATCCGATGCAATATTCACGGGCGCCTTCAAGGATTCTATATCTACCACTATGCCTTTCCTGTGTGCAAATTCGGCAACAATTACCGATATTTCATCTTTGTTAACAGATACTAAAGCACTCTTGAGATCACGAGCAAAAGCCTCGTCTGACTTCACTTCGTTGAGAAATGCTGCAAAAGAACGTGTTGACATTTTAGAACCTCCAAAAAAATGGCAGTGACTGGGCATTAACTAAACTAAGTAACCCAAGTTACGGGTAATAGTGGGAAAAAGTCATAGCTATATTATATATTATGCGGAAATTTTCCGTACATAGCACCAAATACACCAGCAA
The DNA here is from genome assembly GCA_009995705.1 of Microcystis aeruginosa W13-11. Lineage (GTDB taxonomy): Bacteria > Cyanobacteriota > Cyanobacteriia > Cyanobacteriales > Microcystaceae > Microcystis > Microcystis aeruginosa_F. The sequence goes on along the minus strand of JAADBR010000160.1, from coordinate 788 downwards.
TTCTCATTTTAAGGTTTCATGACATAAAAGGCCTTATAACAAGAGGGTTGTACAATTCTTAACAATTTTAGTGATCGCTGAAACGGCGCAAAATCGTTCTGAATTTATTTTTGCTGCAAATACACATTTTTAAAAGAATCTTTCTGTATATTACGCTCAAATAGAGCGATCGCAAGAAGTTTTCCGTATAATATTACGATAAGCGTGTTATGCCGATTAGCGTACTCTGTGATGAACCCTCCCCCACCCCGAGAACTCCTAGACGTAGTGCGAGAGACGAGAGCCGCCCTACCGCATTACTCCTACCGCACCGAACAAACATATCTGGACTGGATGAAGCGTTATCTGCTCTTCCATCAGAAAAAACATCCCCGTGAAATGGGGGAAGAAGAGATCAAATCCTTTTTGAGCCATCTTGCCGTTGACAAAAACGTTGCCGCCGCCACCCAAAACCAAGCCCTCAACGCCATCCTTTTCCTTTATCGGGAAGTTCTTAAAATTGAACTGGGTAATATCGGTGCATATTTACGGGCAAAACGCTCCAAACGTCTGCCCACCGTCCTCACCAAAAAAGTAAAAATGGCTGATGATTTTAGCGATCGCACAAAAAGATGCGATCGCTGCTCAGGTCATTCTCAACCCACCAAAGTTAGGATTGCTCATCGAAGAAATTAAATCTCTTGAGAAGCAATTACTGAGCTTGGGGGTTGAGAGTCGAAGTTACCCCTTAAATGAGCTAATCGCCTTTAGCTCGGCTTTTATGACGATGAAAGCCATTGCCAGCAACT
>JAADBR010000159.1 GCA_009995705.1 Microcystis aeruginosa W13-11 | reverse complement strand
AGTTTAAAGAGGAATGGCAAGGAGAAGAACCAGAGGTATATGTAATGGACGCAGCTTTTTATACTCAAGAAAACCTCAGTGACTTTCAGTATAGTATCAAATGGATTAGCCGAGTCCCATTAACTATTAAAGCAGCCCAAGAATTAACCCAAACTTTATTACCAGAACAGTTTAGTAATAGTAATCTTGAGCAAGGCTATCGATTTTGTTCTGTTTGTAATGAATATGCAGGCATTAAACAATTATGGGTTGTGGTAGAAAGTGATGAACGCAAACAAGCAGATATTAAAGCATTACCGTCTCGTATTGAAAAATCTTTGGCAGCGAACATTAAAAGTCTTAAAAGATTAAAAAGTAAAGAGTTTGCTTGTGAAGCAGATGCTTTGAGTGCAGCGGCCGACTTTGAAAAAACTCTCAAATACCACCTACTGAGGGAATTAAAAATTATTACCAAACCCCATTACCAAAGTCGAGGAAGACCCCGACCTGATGAGAAAATCAGTCATTATACTTATCATATTCAAGCCACTTTAATCGAAAATGAAATCGTTATCAAAAATCATCGTAATCAAGCAGGGCGTTTTATCTTAGCAACTAACTTATTAGATAAAGAAACAAACTTGACTACCGATACTACTACAAAATTAGATGAGGAAAAGTGGACTCCTGAACTTATTTTGAAGGAGTATAAAGCTCAACAAACTACGGAACGAGGATTTCGTTTTCTCAAAGATCCTCTATTCTTTGTTTCACGGGTCTTTCTTAAGAATACTAAACGAATTATGGCCCTGGCCATGATTATGACCCTGGCTCTCATGGTCTATAGTTTGGGACAACGCCAACTTAAACGAGCATTAGAAGTTACTCATTCTACTCTCCCTAATCAAAAAGGTAAGCCTACTGCTCGACCTACTTTACGATGGATTCTTCAATGTTTCCAGTCCATTCATCTTGTATTTGTTAATGGAATTAAATCTGTGATTAAACTCACCAATAGACAACAGCTCATTTTGCAGTTCCTTGGTTCTTCTTGTCACCAATATTATTTTTTATCTTAAATAACCTGCTGAATGTGGGATAAAAGAGAACGATAAGCTTTTATAGTAGCTTGTGCGGTTTTTTGCCAAGAGAATTTTGCCGCTTGTTTTTTTCCTTTAGTGATTAATTCTTGACGGAGAGAGCTATCACTAATCACCTGATAGATTGCCGCAGCAATTTCTAGGGGATTATCGGGATTAATTAATATTGCAGAGTCTCCGGTGACTTCGGGTAAGGATGCAGTATTAGCAGTTACCACGGGACAACCTAAAGTCATCGCTTCTAAAACTGGTAATCCAAAACCTTCATAAAAAGAAGGATAGACAAAAACATCGGCTTTTTGATAATAATCCGCAACTAAGTCATCAGCAAGATAATCAAGATGTTGGATACTATTTCGAAAGGGAGACTGAGATATTTTATCGAAAATTGGTTCATACTTCCATCCTTTTTTGCCAATCAGAATCAGATTATGGTCTAATTTATACCTGTCTTTGAGATAGTTAAAAGCAGTGATAAGATTAATAATATTTTTTCGTGGTTCTAGGGTACTAACAAAGAGTAAATAGGGTTTAGTGATGGTTAGAGATGAGGGAGAATTGGGGAGGGAAGAATAACGACTTGCGAGGGGAGTAACAAAAATTTTCTCTGGGGTTACATCTAAATATTCGATAATATCTCGTTTGGTACTTGCAGAGTTAGCAATAACTAAATCTGTCCATTGTAGAGATTGTTTAATCCGTTGGGTATAGGTTTTGACAATCCCCGTGACAAACTCAGGATATTTAATAAAAGTAACATCATGAATAGTCATAACTTTGCGACTCTGACCACAAGGATACACCACATGATCCAATCCGTGGAGAATATCGGGAGAATCAAGAAAGTTTTCTAGATAGGGAATTAGAGGATTAGGAAATCGGGTTAAGATATTGCTAAGACTGACGGGAATTGGTAAACATTTAACCTCTGGATAGGATTGCAGTTTTTCGGGGATAGAAAGATTACCCCGCAGCCAGTTTTTTACCGATGGTTGAAAACAAAGAGACAGGGAAAAGTTTTCTTGGTTTTGTAATTTAGCTAATTCGGCAATCAGATGATAAGCATATAATCCAATTCCACTAGGATTTTGTCTTATCGGTGTACCATCAACTAAAATTTTGAGCATTTGCGGTTAGATGAGATTGACGGGATAGATATTTTAAAAATTACACATTCAATTGTCAATTTTGCTAGGTTATACCATTTTTCTTTATTCGCGTCACAACGAATGAAGGTTTGGCAAGCATTCGAGCGTGGATGTCTGTCATGGATTTAGAAATTTGGTATTAGGACAAGATTAAAACCGGCAACTTCTGTTAATGTTAGAGTTTATGCCACTTCCGAACTACAATCTTTAGCAAGTTGAGCAATCTTTGAGCGCACTGGATGCTTATCGGTGTCTAATTATCTACTAGAGATCGCTGCCGGTCTGTCCCTCTCGGAAGTAAAGCTGATATAATTGACAGCTAGGCTGGGCTAGATCGCCTTTCAACTGAATTAAACCCATACTTTCCAGTTTATAGGCAGTAATCGGTTCTAATCGCGCTCCCTTATCGTAAGAATTAACCACTTCCCCCATCGCTGTCAATAATTCCGGCTGTTTTTGCAGATTATCCCAGTGATGACGCAGGTGTGCCGCATAAATTCCCCCTTGGGTAGCAGCATTAGGGAGAATATTTTTTTCCCCGCGCACCTGCGCTTCCAGGGCCAAACGACTAAGATAGGGATGACCAGAGACTAAGGCAATTAAATCCCCAATAAAACGCTGATTATCCTCATTTTTAGGCAATCCGTAGCTACTAGCCAAGTTTTCCAGTTGTTCGAGACTAAAACCAGGTAATTTAATCGCACGACCGACATTAAAGGGAGATTGATTAGCGTCCAATTGAATATAGATTTCCGTGGAATTAGCAATCGCTAACCGCAAATTTTGCCAGATTTCCAAATTATTAGCTTCTTCGTGCCAACAGCGCAAAAGTGGCAGAAAATCCCTAGCGATGTCAGGATACTCGAAAATTCTGTCTAAATTATCTAGGGCCAAAAAGAGAGGCCTGTTAATCTGTTCCAAAAGATAGGACTGAAAATAGGTTTGACAACTGATTAAACTGCCAAATAGTTCCTCATCCCAATATTCATCTAATTGAGGCTTTAAACCCAATTCTCGGCTGACATTTGCCGAAAACCAGCGACAAAATCGGTCTAAACTAGCAAACATCGCCTTTTCTGCCACTTGACAATTAATATAAACTGTGCTGTGTCCCCAACTATCTGCCTGAGCGAGCAGATGTTTAAGGAGAGAAGTTTTACCAGTCTTTTCAGGGGATTTAATGCGAATGAGTGACCCCGGACGATTAATTTCTTGATAACAGTCGCTTTCGACGGGAGGGCGGCTAATATAAGTATCTATAACTGATTTTTCTGCTAGTATCGGGGCGGGTTGATTTCTCCATTCAGGATATTTGATATCTTTGAACCATTCTCGGAGGATTTGGAACTTACCCGGCCCTTTACTACCTAATTCGAGTTCGGGACAGCCATTATCTTTATCTCCCGAGAAATAGCTATAGATTTTAGTCATCTGTTTTTTATAGGTTTCATGGCTGGCAGCCTCGGCCATTTCCCAAATTTCCTCATCCGGTTTGCGCCAATTTTCGTAGGCAAAACGAACCCAAAAAATCTCCTTTAATTTGCCTTGAACACCGTATTCTCTAGCTAGATGTTTAAGAAACTCGTCCCATCCCTGTGGTTTCATCCCGTTCTACTTTATTCTACTTATTTCCCTTTTTTTCCATGTTAACCCCTTTTTCCCTCTTGGCAATGGGACTGACATCCGAGCGGGAAAACTCTCATTTATGCAAGTGAGTAATTATACTTGTCCCTAAAACTGGTTTCTAGCAAGGCTTTCAAAATAGCTTGACATAAAACCTGATTTAGGGGTTACAAAGGTGAGATGCTCCCGGATGGTGTCTAAGGGAGTAAAACCATGAAAATCTCGTTAACCTTGTTTGTTGTGGCCTCCTTGCTGTTAGGTTCTCCTCCTCACACTTTAGCGGTTCATAGTCAAGATAACCATTTTGACCATTCCTCTTGGCCGCTAATTTTACAAAACCGTGACTGTAAGGGTGATAAGGACGATGATTGCAATTAGTCCTGATTATCTCGGTTAAGGTTGTTAGTCTATATCCCCCACCGATGAAAAAATCGTGGTCGGGATTTTTTTTATGAAGTCGCCTGTAATTCCTCTAAACGTGCTAAAACTTCGGCGCTGTGAATAGCAGGATTTACCCCTAAATAAATCTCTTTTAAAATCCCATCGGGATCGATAAGATAGGTATGACGCAGGGAAACATAACCCATCCAAGAACCATAGGCTTTACTAACATCTCCAGTGGTATCTGCTAGTAAGGGAAATTTTAAACCCTCCTAGTCACAAAATTCCGCATGAGAATCGACATCATCGGCACTTACCCCTAAAACTTGCGTATTTTTAGCCATATATTTCGGCAAATCCTGCTGAAAACGCCGCGCTTCTAGGGTACAGCCAGGGGTAAAATCCTTGGGATAAAAATACAAAACTACCCATTTACCCCGATAGTCCGATAGGGAAATATTCCCTTCTCCCGTGTTAGTCGGTAGGGTAAAATCGGGTGCCGGTTGATTTAAAGGGGGTTGGGGGCCGCCTAAAGCGTTAGCATCGGGAATAAGGGCAAAAAATGCCAGAATTACTGCAATTAAAAAACTCAAAAGTTGACGACGAGACATAAATTTAAGTTGTCGGGTGGGTTAGATGAGGCAACTTGCCTCTATGGTTTTTTTTCATCTAAACTTGCGAGGGAAATTCTAACACAAGCCTTGATTCCTTGCCAGTCACGCTCTGATAAATGTCCAATCACAGCTAAATTTGCAGATGGTGGCAAAGTTACGATAAAACAACGAAATATCGAAGCGACCCGTAACCCGGCCGAGACCCAATCCTGAAGCGCATAATCAGTAATTCCTAGAACTTTTGACTGAGTTGTGATCAGTCCAACTATTACATCAGGTCGAAGAGAGTGGTAAGTCTCTGATGACAAAACCACAGCAGGACGGCGCTTAATTCCTGTCACACCGGGAAAATCAACTGTCACCACATCTCCAGGGGAAAACGTCACCAATTAACCCCCCTCCACATCAGAGAAAGTTTTGGCCGCATAGTTTAGGGAAAAATTGACAAGATCGATCTGATCCTCCTCAGTCCAAGTATCATTTTGATCGATCGATGGTTGTTGTTGTTGGCCGACAAGTTGATTGAGAATGATTGTGGCCAACCGCAAACGTTCCCCAGATGATAAGTGACAGACCACTTGATTATAAACTTCTTGGGCAGTAGTGGGCATAACAAAAAACTGATGACTGAATGCTTCTAGCTTAATATTCTTTACATAACTTGACAAGAAAAGGGCGAGGTAAAGGGGGAAAATAGATCGAGCTTGTCTTCATCTGCCTAACGATCATGTCTATTGTCACCCTTAACCCCCTTCAATCCCATCAAGATTTAGTCATCGATCCAGCCAAAATCACGGGATTACGGGGAAAAATCACTATCCCCGGCGATAAATCCATATCTCATCGCTCCCTGATGTTAGGAGCGATCGCCGAAGGAGAAACCGTTATTCATGGGTTATTATTAGGCGAAGATCCCCGCAGTACCGCTAGTTGTTTTCGTGCCATGGGTGTGGAAATTTCCCAACTCAACAGCGAGAAAGTGATCGTCAAAGGTAGGGGTTTAGGCAATCTTGAGGAACCCTTAGAAATCCTCGATGCGGGCAATTCCGGCACGACGATCCGCTTAATGTTAGGATTATTGGCTGGTCATCAGGACCGTTTTTTTGTCGTTACCGGTGATGCTTCCCTGCGATCGCGTCCCATGTCCCGGGTGGTGAAACCCCTCAAAGAAATGGGGGCGCAAATTTGGGGCAGAAAAGCTAATTCTTTGGCTCCTTTAGCCGTTTCTGGGGAATATCTGCAACCGATCCACTACTATTCTCCCGTTGCTTCTGCACAGGTGAAATCCTGTCTTCTCCTCGCAGGACTCTTAACCGAGGGGAAAACCACGATCACGGAACCCGCTTTATCTCGCGATCACAGTGAACGGATGCTGCGCGCTTTTGGGGCAAATATTGAGGTGGATGGGGAGACTAATAGCGTCACGGTGACGGGTTATCCCACTTTAACCGGACAAACGGTGATTGTACCAGGGGATATCAGTTCGGCAGCTTTTTGGTTGGTAGCAGGGGCAATCGTGCCTAATTCCGAGTTATTAATCGAAAATGTGGGAATAAACCCGACTAGAACCGGAGTTTTACAGGTTTTACAGGCAATGGGAGCCGATATCACCCTCGAAAATCAACGGGTGGTGGCGGAGGAACCGGTGGCGGATCTGCGGGTGAAATCCAGTCCACTACAGGCAACCACGATCGCCGGTGAGATTATACCCCGTCTGATCGATGAAATTCCGATTTTGGCAGTAGCGGCAGTTTTTGCCCAAGGAACGACAATTATCAAGGATGCCGAGGAATTACGGGTGAAGGAAAGCGATCGCCTGACGGTGATGGCCACCCAACTCGAGCGCCTAGGGGCAAAAGTAAGGGAATTACCCGATGGTTTAGAGATTACCGGCGGTACAGGCCTATTCGGCACGGAAGTGGACAGTTTTACCGATCATCGCATTGCCATGAGTCTAGCGATCGCTGCCCTCAATTCCCGTCAACCCACCACTATCCATCGCGCTGAAGCGGCCAGCATTTCCTACCCCGATTTTTTCAGCACCTTAAAGCAAATTTGTCAAGAGTAGAAATATTAAGTTTTTCTGCGAACGGGCGAGGGGTAACTGGTACATTTGCAGAAATACCGAAAATCGGCAATTATCACCGAAAAACTAATGCGCTCTGGGGTTTGGGGGATTCTACCCCCCAAAGGCTTGGATTGAGTGGTAAAATCGGAGGCAATGACCAATTTTAGAAGATAGTTCCCCTTTAAAAATCCCAACTCAGTAGATTGACAAAAATGAGATGCAGCCTTTAAATACGTCTTAGCTTAAATCTTCTGATAGTTTTAAAATTGGCAGCGTACCGGGCCACCTGTGTGATCATCAAGTTCATCGATCGAAATAGCGAAAAATAGAAGCTTCCCTAATGCAAATTTTCCTGAAAAATATCTCCCTATCTACTCCACCCCCCTCTTCTCTTCCCCACCAATAATGGAAATCATCGCCCAATTAGAGAAAGTTTCCTATATTTATCCCGAATCCTCCAATCTAGTGCTGAAAAATATCTCTTTAGCAATTCATCGAGGAGAATTTTTAGGTATTATCGGACCCACAGGTGCGGGAAAAACTACTCTCTGTTTAACTCTTAACGGTATTGTCCCCCAATTTTACGGAGGGCGTTTTTTTGGTTATGCAACAGTAGCCGGTTTAGACACTTTAACCCATCCCGTTAGCACCTTGGCCCGCTATGTGGGGGCAGTATTTGAAGATCCCGAAACGCAACTTTTAGCCACTTCGATAGAAAATGAAATCGCTTTTACCCTAGAAAATTTACGGCTACCGCGAGAGGAAATTAAAGCGCGTATTCCCAAAGTTTTAGCGGCAGTCCGGTTAGAGGGAATGGAAAAAAAATCCCCAGGGGAACTATCGGGAGGACAAAAACAACGATTAGCGATCGCCGCCGCCCTTGCAGTTCAGCCCGCTTTGTTAATTCTCGATGAACCCACCTCCCAACTGGATCCAGTAGGATCCCAAGAAGTTTTCGCCACCATTAAGGAATTAAATCGCCATCTCGGGGTCACTATTGTGATGGTCTCCCACGCAGCCGAGGAAATGGCCGAATATGCCGATCGCCTGGTACTATTAAGGGATGGTGCGATCAAAGCTATGGGAACCCCAGCAGAGATCTACTCCCAAGTACAACTTTTACAGGAAAATGCCCTGCGTCCCCCGCAAGTGGCCACTACTTTTGCTTTGATCGAGCAGAAAATCGGGGCGAACGAGTCCATTCCTGTTACCCTAGACCGCAGTTTTGCCCGTTTAAACGAGCTTAAATCCTTTTGCCATCAAATCACCCCAACCCCTCACTTATCGTCGGTTCCTGACCCAATAAAACCCATACTGAGGGTAAAAAATCTCTGCCACACCTATCCCGATGGTACTACCGCCCTGCGGGATGTGTGCCTCGATATTGCCGAAGGGGAATATTTGCTGATTATCGGTCAAAATGGCGCAGGGAAAAGCACTTTAGTCAAGCATTTTCTCAATCTTCTCTCGGCCACCAGCGGTCAAGTTATGATTGATGGACGTTCGATCAGTAGCTTTTCTGTCAGTGATTTAGCCCGTTCGATCGGTTATGTAGCCCAAAATCCCGATAATCAGATTTTTAACACCACTGTGGAGAAAGAAGTATCATTTGCCCTGACTAATCTCGGTTATTCTCCAGAAATCGTCACCCAACGCACGGAAGCAAGTCTAGAAGCCATGGGATTACTGGAATATCGCTCCTATCATCCTCTCTCCTTAGCGAAAGGCGATCGAGCGCGGGTAGTGATTGCGGCAATTTTAGCCATGGAACCGCGTATAGTGGTCTTTGATGAACCCACCACCGGCCAAGATTACCAAGGGGCTAAGGCGATTTTAGAGGTGAGTCGTCAATTACACCAGATGGGCAAAACCGTGATTGTGATCACCCATCACCTCTATTTAATGCCAGAATACGCCGAAAGAGTAATTATTATGGGTCAAGGAACTATCCTTTTAGATGCCCCAATCCGACAAGCTTACCATCAAACCTATCTCTTAGCCAAAACCTATCTAACTCCTCCCCAAGCAGTTTTATTAGCACAAAAGTTAGGACAACTTTCTGATTATCCTAATTCCCTTTTAACCCCCCAGGAAATTGCCAATTGTTTTCAGAGGATTTAAGTAGGGTTTGCTGAAAAAGTTTTTTTGTGGGGGCAGGGTGTAGGGTGTGGGGTTTTACCGATAAGGTACTTTTTGCGGTAAAAAAAAGTCTAAAAACCTTGTTGGATAAGGTTTTTAGATTTATTCAGCCAACCCTATTTAACTGTTTCTAAGATTAACTTCGATCGCTTAACATTATCAGGTACAGGAATCGGATAATCGCCATTAAAACAAGCAGTACAGAAGGTTTTCGGATCTTCTTTTGTTGCTGTTAACATTGCATCATGACTGAGATAAGCTAAACTATCCACCCCGATTTGTGCCTGAATTTCCGCCACCGATTTAGTTGCCGCAATTAATTGCTCTTGATTATCCGTATCAATGCCATAAAAACAAGGATGGGTCACTGGAGGTGAAGATATTCTCATGTGAACTTCTCTTGCTCCAGCATCGCGTAAAGCTTTAACTAATTTCCGGCTCGTGGTTCCCCGCACGATCGAATCATCAACAATAATAACTCTTTTTCCCTGTAAAACATCCTTTAAAGGATTCAATTTCATCTTAATTCCCGACTCTCTCATGTGTTGGGTTGGTTGAATAAAAGTCCGTCCCACATAACGATTTTTAATCAATCCTTCTGCGTAGGGAATATCAGAAATGCGCGAAAATCCGATCGCAGCTGGAATACCTGAATCGGGAACTCCCATCACCATATCTGCTTCTACTGGCGACTCTTTAGCTAATCGTTCCCCCAACCGTACCCGATAAGTATATAGGGATTCCTCGTGAACAATGCTATCGGGACGGGCAAAATAAATCATCTCAAAAACGCATAATTTTTTCTCTGGTTTCATCGCCCAATCCACCGAAGATAAGCCATCTTCACTAATCCAAGCTAATTCCCCCGGTTGCACATCCCGCAGATAATCGGCCCCAATAATATCTAATCCGCAGGTTTCCGAAGCTAAAACATAACGGGGGGGATTGCCTTTTTCTTGCAAAAGCCCAATTACTAAGGGTCTGACACCATTGGGATCCCGTGCCCCGATAATTCCCGTCGGTGTGCCGATAACAAGGCTATAAGCCCCGCTACAATAGCTAAAGGCATCGATCGCCGCTTCTATCCAATCCTTGCCACTATCCACCTCCTGGCCGATAGCGACCGCGATCATTTCCGAGTCGGTGGTAGTGACCAAATCACAACCGCGCTTTTCTAATACATTTCTTAACTCAAAAGTATTGACTAAATTGCCGTTATGTGCTAGAGAAAGTTTACCCAAACGGGTTTGGATCACAGCAGGTTGGGCATTGGCGCGACGACTAGAACCAGTGGTAGAGTAACGAGTATGACCGACAGCGTGAGTACCAGGCAGGGTTTTAAGGACAGTTTCATTAAAAACTTGGGAAACTAAGCCCATTTCCTTGTAACAATGCACCGTTTCCCCGTCGTAGGTGGCAATACCTGCCGATTCCTGTCCTCGGTGTTGCAGGGCATAGAGTCCGAAATAGGTCAGTTTTGCTACTTCTTCCTCGGGGGCATAGAGTCCAAAAACTCCACAGGCTTCTTCAGGCTTATCGACGCGGTTCAAGAATAGGGGTGAGTCGGGATGGCTAGACATGAGAGGACTGGGGTTTGGGGCTGCTTTTGATACAAAATCTTAACTTATCTTAATCTCTTTTTAACACTTTCTTCTATGGTGATTTGGCAACAGTTATCAGTTATCCGGGTTAAGTTTCCAACTCCTGACTTGAAAGAGCAGCAATTCTCATTTTGAAATAAATAGAGCATTAACTCCGATTTTGGCATTAAAAATATAGTACACAGTAACTATTTTTCAGAAGAGGTGATCGCTAAAAAAACAATTGGTTGGACAAATTAAGTATAAATACTCAAACAATCAAAGGGGTTGGCTGAGAACGAACGTGGTTAATTCAGGAAGATAGTTCTGTTTTTAGAATAGGGAATTCAAGGGAAATAAAAATTCATAGCACTCTTGAAGAAACTTTATTATTGGCTTTGGCAATAGCACACTCAAGCACTTTGCAGTCGGTTGAAAGTCGGTCATGCAAGGGATTTACTGTTAACTTTTTGCCTTAATTTATAACTCAAAATTCCCAATCAAGCAAAATCTCTGAGAGAATATTATTCAGTTTATCAATTGTATTAGTTTGTAACTTTTCAAGATATTGACCACTTTTGCCAGATCGCTTATGTTTCATAGCTTCCGTAGCTTGAACTGGGTCTGCTTTTCTAATTAGTGATTCAATATTTTTTTCTGAGATTTCTAATTGCAAAAAATGAGATATTTTTTTTATAAATTCTGCTGTATCGTCCGCAAACAAATCATATCTTAGATAGATAGATTCATCTGCTGTTTCGCGCAAGTGTTTATACTGTTTATACAAAGGGATAATCCAGCTTTCAGCACCTCCTAAGACATAATCATCTATCCCTTGCGATTGGATTTCATTTCTTTTTTGGATAAATTCATTTAAAGAAGCATTATTTTTGGGCTTTGGATGAGTAAAGCCGAAGGAAAAGTAAGCGGAAACAAGAACATCTCTTGGATCTCTTAAAAAGAAGATATGCTTAAATCTTTCCCTTCCAGGGAAATCTAAGTATCTCCTTTGAGGTGCATAGATGTTACCGTGTAAAGAATAGAGGTCGCTATAAGCTTTTTCTAAAAAAGCTTCGTAATTTTGTCCTGGATTTATCTTATTTCCTAATGCCGAAATTGAACTAGCATAATCCACAAGTTCATATTGTGAACTCTTCACAAGTACATCAAACAAATTTCCGACAAAACTCGAAGCACATTTATGTGTGGTATAAAAAATTGCTGAACGAGGCTTAGTCAAGTTTTTATCTGCTTGAAGCACCTTGCGTCCTACTACAACATTCTTGAGTTTTGTTTTGGTTCTATCCATTATTCCGCTAAGCTGCATAGATTATTGCCTTTTGACCATTTAACTATTTTTTTAACTATTTTTGGCTCTTTTGGAGTCAGAGTAAGCGCATCTTAACAATCCTTGACAAAACGAACCTTATGTGATTTGCTTACTTGGAGGACGATTCAGGTATATTTGAGTAGAATTTGCCATCTCAATTGCCGTGCCAAAATCGAGCCATTTGGTCGGGTTCGTAACTATCATGATTGACTGGTATCACTTTAAACGACCCCTCTCATTTTGAAACGATTTTGCGTTGTTTCAGCGATCTAGAGATTCGTTAAGAATTATTAACCCCTCTAGGTGCAAGGGTTTTAATGTCATGAAACCTTAAAATGAGAATTGCTGTTGAAAGAGGGTGTGGAGTGTAGGGTGTAGGGAAGGAAACCTCTTTCATCTGTGGTGGTGAAAATTTTTTCATCGGGACTGACTCCTGACTCCTTTCCTAAAGCCTTCTTTCGATCGCTTTTGACCAAACTTGCTGTATAGTTTCTAGACTAACATTAATCGCCGGTTGTTTATTCCGGTCAAGAATCAAAAGATTATCGCTTTTTTCGCTAACTTTGCCGGTTATTTGCCAATAGTCTCCCAATTGTGTCTTTAGATATTCTTCCCAATCTTGCTGATTTTCGGGGGAAACGGAGACGATAATGCAACTAGCTAATTCCCCGAATAACACCGCATCAAAACGGCCCTGATTGTGCCAAGAAAGGTCAATTTTCGCCCCTAATTGACCACTAATACAGCATTCTGCCAGAGCAGTGGCTAAACCTCCCTCCGCGCAATCGTGGGCAGATTTCAGCCAACCGGCGCGAATTCCCCGACGACAGGCCGCTTGTACCTTTCTTTCTAATTCAAAATCAATTACTGGCGGTTTTCCCGTCACCAAACCGTGAATAACGGCTAAATATTCGGAAGCGCCGATAGTTGGCAAAGAGAAACCCAAAATATAGATTAAATCCCCCGCTTTTTGCCAACCTTGGCCGCAAATTTGCCCGATATCTGGGACTAATCCCACCATCCCAATCACAGGAGTCGGATAAATAGACTGGGGGCTGCCAGCTGCATCAACGGTTTCGTTGTACAAAGAGACATTACCCCCAGTCACCGGTGTATTCATTTCCCGACAAGCTTCGGCAATACCCTGACAAGCAGTGGCTAATTGCCAATAACCGATTGAATTCTCTGGACTTCCGAAATTGAGATTATCCGTGACAGCAATGGGGTCAGCACCAACACAGCTAAGGTTTCTGGCCGCTTCTGCCACGGCCAACTTAGCTCCGCTATAGGGATCAAGATAAACATATCGCGGATTACAATCTGTAGTCGCCGCTACACCTCGCCGAGAATTTGCGGGATTAGCACCCAGAGGACGCACGCGAATCACAGCCGCATCGGCCCCTCCGGGGAGAATAACGGTGTTATTCTGGACTTGATGATCATATTGACGATAAACCCAGCGTTTTGAGGCAATCGAGGGACTATCCAGCAGTTTTAATAAAATCTCGTTATAGGATTCGGGAACAGGAATAGTAGCATCTTCCCATAATTGAGCTTTTTGGGCGTATTCTGGCGGTTCTGCCCGTAATTCCCGATGATAGATAGGAGTATTATCCGCTAGGGCTGTGGCAGGAATTTCGGCGGCAATTTCCCCTTTAAATAATATACGGACGATCGGTTCTGCAATTACCTGGCCGGCGACCACAGCCTGAAGTCCCCAACGCTGGAAAATCTCGATTAATTCGCCTTCTCGTCCCGATGCTGCCACAAATAACATTCTTTCTTGGGATTCCGATAGCAGATATTCGTAGGGAACCATCCCAGTTTCCCGGACGGGGATTTTATCCAAGTCTAATTCAATTCCCACCCCTCCCTTGGCCGCCATCTCGGAAGTAGAACAGGTGATCCCAGCAGCCCCCATATCCTGGGCTGCCACCACCGCGCCGGTCTTAAATGCCTCTAAACAAGCTTCTATCAGGGATTTTTCCAGAAAAGGGTCGCCTACTTGCACTGCGGGCCGGTCATCCATAGATTTATCGGTTAATTCCGCGCTGGCAAAACTCGCCCCTCCCATACCGTCCCGACCGGTGGTAGAACCAACGTATAAAACCGGGTTTCCTAGGCCTTTTGCTCCAGATTTAACGATTTCCTCGGTTTCCATTAGCCCTAAAGCCATGGCATTAACGAGGGGGTTGCCATTGTAGGCATTATCAAAGTATATCTCACCGCCCACCGTGGGAACGCCCACACTATTGCCATAATGACTTATTCCTTCCACCACTCCGGCAAAAATGCGACGATTGCGGGCATCTTGCAAGTTACCAAAGCGGAGGGAGTTGAGGATAGCAATGGGACGAGCTCCCATGGTAAAAATATCCCGCAGGATGCCTCCGACTCCGGTAGCGGCACCTTGGAAGGGTTCCACCGCAGAAGGGTGATTATGGGACTCGATTTTAAAGGCTAATCGCAATCCATCGCCTAAATCTACTATTCCGGCATTTTCTCCTGGTCCGACAAGAATTTTTTCGCCGGTGGTGGGGAATTGTTTGAGCAGCGGCCGGGAGTTTTTATAACAGCAGTGTTCCGACCACATCACGCCAAACATTCCTAATTCGGCTTTGTTGGGGTGTCTTCCCAGTCTTTTGACTATTTCTTCGTATTCTTCGGGTTTGATGCCTTCTGAGGCAATTTCTGCGGCAGTGAAGGGGGTAGTCATGGGACAGTGCGATCGAGGGACAAGATTTATTGTATAACGTCTGATGAGATCGAGTTATAATGTTTAGTAAAAGACAAAAAAGTTAAAAGGGTTTGCGCTAGTAAAGTTAAGCTAAAGAAATAGTTTTATTATGAGTTGGGACGAAACTATGGCAGTACAAACAGCTTTATCAATGAAAGCATTATACGATCTGGATTTTGTTCTTTGGGCTTCCAAAACCGCCGAACTTTTAAAGCTAAAAAAGTTTGATGAGGTGGACTGGGAAAATCTGATCGAGGAAGTGGAGTGCATGGGGAAAAGTGACAGAAGGGCTGTAGAGAGTTTATTAACTAGGCTAATCGAACACCTGTCTAGGTTAGCTTATCACAAATCGGAACGGGAGCGAGAACGCAACGTCTGTCACTGGGTAGGAGAAATTGCCAGTTTCCGAACTCGACTAGGAGAGTGGCTAGAAACCACCACTCTCACCAACCATGCGCGGGATTATTTTCAAAAAGCCTACTCGAACGCTCGAAAAACCCTAATACAAGCGAAAACCGTCACTGACGATGCGATTCCTGTGGAGCCTTCTTTCTCCCTCGAACAGGTATTAGATGGGGAATGGTTCCCGATTGCTATCGATTATTACTTCGACGTATAAGGACAAAAAAGTTAAAGATGAATATCAAAGTTATTGTTTGGCAAGAGGATGATTTATGGTGTGCCACCGTTCCAGTTTTCCCCAGTTGTCATATCTGGGGAGAAGGTATAGGGGGTCTCTTGGATTTGGTGGCTAAAATGTATTCTAAGATACATTCCTTCTAGCGAGGGGGTGGAACGAACCACAAAGACACAAACATCGATCCTATGTAAGTTAAACTTATCACACGGAACCTAGAAGGACCCTATAGGAGAAAATCTATCCAACTGCTAAACTAGAGGCATCTTTTTCGCTGATACTGCAGGAAAGTTCCCCGTCAATGGTCACTACGCGATCAATCAAGCCCTGAAACTGTCCGATAATTGGTTTTAGGCATTGTTCTAGATTAATGGCTACTTTGGCCATTTCGATCGCTTCTTGTTCCAGATTATCTAACTCCAGCTGCAGCTGATACACTTGTTTATAACCGTTCAACTCACCGATCATTTTCGAGAAAACCTGTTTTTGTGTATCCTGACACTGTGTAGAGATGAGGAGTAATTATTTATGGAAGCTGGCGGTTCACAACGAGGGATTTCCCCAACTCTGCGGCAAAGTGGTATCGGTTTAATGTTACTGGCATCGGGGGGAATATTAATCTGGTTAATCGCCTGGTTAAGTAATTTTAGCTTTGGGGGACGCAGTTATCGAGCCACCTTCCTTTTTCCTAATGTGGGTGGCCTGATGGTGGGAACCCGCGTCGGTTATCGGGGAGTGAGAATCGGACAAGTGACGGCAATTACCCCAGAACCGGAGGGAGTCGCCGTAGAAGTGGAGATTTCGCCAGCAGATCGCCTAATTCCCAGTAATTCCCTCATCGAAGCCATTCAATCCGGTTTAGTCGGTGAAACCACGATCGATATTACCCCCCTGCAAGCTTTACCCGTCGGTGGTATCAAAGAACCCCCTTTGAGTCCTAACTGCAATGGGGAAGTGATTATCTGTAACGGTTCCCGTTTACAAGGGCAATCGGCGCTAAATGTCAATACCTTGATCAGATCTTTACTGAGAATTTCTAATCTAGTTAGCGATCCCGATATGGTGGCTGGATTTCGTTCCTTCACCCAACGCGCTGCCAATGCCTTGGGGGGACTTGATCGCTTTAGTGGTGAGGCAACCACCGCTTTAAGCGAGGTTCGTCGCAGCGGTACTCTAGGTAAAGTTAATTCGGGGATGAGATCCCTAGAATCCTTACCCCAAGTATCCGGTTCCCTCGATCGCCTTTCTAGTGATCTTTCTGGTGTCGGGGGATTGAGTCAGGAAGCGACTACTTTACTGAGAAGTTTACAGGGAAGTGGCGGCCTGAGAAATTTAGACGCTACCCTAGTGGAGGCCCGAAAAACGCTGCTTTTGGTGGGAGAAACCACCGAAGAACTGCGGGTTTTTTTGGCAGCTAATCAAAATCGTTTAATTGCCACTCTCGATAGTATCAAAACTACCAGCGATCGCCTACAAACTACTCTCGCTGCTTTGGATCCGATTCTGACGCAAGTGCAGAAAAGCCAAATTATCGAGAATTTAAACACTATTTCGGCAAATGCTGTTAAATTAAGCGAAAATTTGGGTAATTTTACTGCTTATCTCTCCGATCCTGCCACTGTTGTCACCCTACAGCAACTCCTCGACTCCTCTCGCGCTGCTTTTACCAATCTTCAGAAAATCACCTCCGATGTGGATGAAATTACTGGTAATCCGCAACTGCGACAGGAAATTATCCGCTTAATTCAAGGTTTAAGTCGTTTGGTTTCTTCTAGCGAACAACTACAGCAGGAATTCGCCCAAGGTCAAGCAATGACAAGAATGGCCGCCCAAATTGCGACAATAGCCCCAAATCCCCCCGCTAATACCCCAGAAAAAGACCAGAAATAAATGATTAAATGTGTTTGAAAAATCACCTTAGTTCCTCATAAAGGAATCCAATCTCAGCGATCAATCCATTCTTCAGCTTCTGTTAATTCCCAGATTAAAATCATTGATTCAGCCCATTGACTAATTGTACCGCTAGGGCGTAACCAAATAATTCCCCAAGTGTGACCTCCCGTGTTCCAATGATCTTTTAAATGATTGGGCATGGTACTTCTATTGTCAGTGATTAACAGTCTCTGGGATAATTCTAAATATTGCAATAAATTAGGATCAAGTGTCCCTAAAAGGCGTGCATCTGCATCACCAACTCGCAAAATATCTATAGTAGAATTGATACGTTGAACCGCTATTTTTAGCTTAGGAGATAAATTTTCATCCAGCAAAAACCGAATTTTCATGCTTTTTGTAAATACTCCTGCTCCTTTTTAATTTTTGCTTTTCTTAAACGATCAATTAAAGGAGATGATGTTTCTAGTCACTGTTGATAATGTTGTTCCCGTTGTCTTTCTAGCTTGACAAGATAGAGATCGATTTGTGCTTGATTGTGATAATAATAGGTCAAAGTGGCATAAATTTTTTCTAAATTTAGAGTTGGTAATTCTTGGAGAATTTCTTGAGGACTATAACCTTGTCGATAGTATTTCAGTACGTCCTCAATGCCAATACGATGTCCTTTTAATTGACAAATTCAAAATAATCTTCTAACTGCATAGGTTGTTACCGATTCAAACCTCAATACTATCCTAGCATATTGTTAAAAAGGTGCCGCAAAATTCAAAATTATTCACCGATTTTAAGTTTATCTGAATATTCAATTTAACCCACCTAGTTTAGATGGGTTAAAAAGATAAAAATAGATTAAGATTGACGTTTGAAAGCAGAACCAATTCCTAATACTCCTAAACTCAATAATCCTAGCATTGATGAAGGTTCGGGAACAGCTATCACTGAGACATTATCCAAAGCAGCTCCCGCATCTGAGTTGCCTAAACCGATAAACTCAAGGGTAGTGGTTGTACTGTTAGCGGTAAAATCCCAAGATTTTGATAGCCATCCCATATTTGAATTGCTTTTTCCTGTTATATCAAAAGAAAAGTCAGCAGAATTTCCTCCTGCACTCACTCTCATCTCTTTAATAGTAGGATTTCCGTTTGGATTACCGGCCAGGTCAAAAGTAACCCGATAGGTAGCACCGATGGTTGTGTTGAATGCTTGCTCAATTGTACCACTCGCAAGTCCCTGTAGATCAATACTTCTAGCACCCTCAGAAGCTTGCCAACCTGTACCATAATCGATTGTTCCTTGGCTAAACGTCCATCCTGTAATTACTGTGGAAACAGCATCAAGTTGTAGAAAAGAATCAGGGTTGACGGTAGCTGTCTCAAAACTGCCATTTTGAATCAAATTTGCTGCTTGTACAGGGGTGACTATCAAAGCACTCATCGCAAAGACAGAGGAAGCAATGGAGAGTTTTAATAAGCTATGCTTACCCCCCCCGAAAATCATTAGTTTTGCTAATCTTTGAGTCATTTTTGAAAATTCCATTCCTAAAAAAATAATTGAAATCATAGCACAGAAAAACTTAAAATAGATTAAGAAATAATTAAATTTTTGGCTCTCTTATTCTTTGTTTGATAAGTATTCGCTTGGTTTTCTTGGATATTGGGAGCAAAATGTTTATACTTGTTACAAATTCTGGGAAGATGGGTTACGACGGATCAGCAATTCTCATTTTGAAAACAAAAGAAGATAAAGTTCTCTTGTTCACATAGAGAACTTCTGTCTAATTATCATTTTTTTTCAAGATAATCATCATAATTAGCTTCAAGAG
>JAADBR010000158.1 GCA_009995705.1 Microcystis aeruginosa W13-11 | reverse complement strand
TAAACTATATAGGTAAGAGTAACTGGGCTAATGATGGTTACTTTGAAGGTCAAATGACGGAAGTGAGGGTGTGGAACATTGCCCGACCAGAATCAGAAATCAAAGAAAATATGTCCCAGCGATTAAAGGGAAATGAAACCGGGTTAGTGGGATATTGGCCCCTCAATGAAGGTTCAGAAAATATCGCCAAAGATAAGACAAGTAATGGCAATAATGGCACAATTAATGGTGCTACTTGGGTAAAATCTGAACTACCCGTAACTGGCACGAAGGAGTCTGAAATAGGGAAAAAACCTGATGTGATCACTGGGGGTAATCCTCCCACTAAATACGGAATTGCAGATACAAGGACTAATTTTTATCTTGTAGATACCAACAAACCTATTAATGGCAATGGTGAAATAACTGGGTGGGATATTTGGGCAGAAAACACCTTACCTGTACAACTGATCATTTATAGGAAGGAAGCAAATACCTGGTCACTTGTGGGAAAAAGCGAGGTAAAAACTCCTGTGATTGGTTTAAACGAATTTTCCCTGACTACACCAATTAAAGTCGACCAAGGTGACTTTGTGGGAATATATTATCCCCAAGCAGGTTCTATCAGTTATGATAAGAATACTGCTCCTCTTGGTAACTTAAGCGGAAAAGTTTTGTTTACCTCATCCGGTGCTGCTGCTACAGCATTTTCCGATTCAGTTGATCGTACTTATTCCTTAAGTGTCAAGGGAAATGTTGGAGAAATTCCTATAAAGATTGAAAAGACAGAAACAGCTAACTATGGACTAATTGGTGTTGGGACGAATAATCTCCTGTGTAGCCGAGATACTTTAACCAGTGACTGGAAAGAGATACCTAATAGTGGTCCGTTTGTCAGTATCGCCCTCATGCCAGATGGCAAAATAGTCGGCGTTGGAACCAATAATACTCTCTACACCCGAGATACTTTAACCAGTGACTGGAAGGAGATACCTAATAGTGGTGCGTTTGTTAGTGTCGCCCTCATGCCAGATGGCAAAATAATCGGCGTTGGAACCAATAATACTCTCTACACCCGAGATACTTTAACCACTATCTGGAAACAGATTCCTAATAGTGGTGCGGTCATTGGTGCTATCGTTATGCCAGATGGCAAAATAGTCGGCGTTGGAACCAATAAACGCCTCTACACCCGAGATAGCTTAATCGGTGACTGGAAGGAAGTAGCCAATAGTGGTTCGGTTATTAGTGTCACCGTCATGCCGGATGGGAAGTTAGTTGGGGTTGGGACGAATAACCGCCTCTATAGCCGAGATAGCTTGGCCAGTGACTGGAAGGAGATTCCGAATAGTGGTTCAGTTATAGCAGTGACTTGTTCAGTTGCACCCAAATTTACGACCCCTGAACCAGTTCCTACCGACTATGGAGTAATTGGTGTTGGGACGAATAATCTCTTGTGTAGCCGAGATACTTTAACCAGTAACTGGAAGGAGATTCCTAATAGTGGTGCGTTTCTTAGTATCGCCCTCATGCCAGATGGCAGAATAGTCGGCGTTGGAACCAATAATAATCTCTACACCCGAGACACTTTAACCAGTGACTGGAAGCAGATTCCTAATAGTGGTGCGGTTATTAGTGTCGCCGTCATGCCGGATGGCAAAATAGTCGGCATTGGAACCAATAAAAGCCTCTACACCCAAGATAACTTGATCAGTGACTGGAAGGGAGTACCTAATAGTGGTTCAGTTATTAGTGTCACCGTCATGCCGGATGGGAAGTTAGTTGGAGTTGGGACGAATAATCGCCTCTATAGCCGAGATAGCTTGACCAGTGACTGGAAGGAAGTACCTAATAATGGTTCGGTTCTCGGAATTACTGTCATGCCGGATGGCAAAATGGTTGGCGTTGGCGTAGATAATCGTCTCTATAGCCGAGACACCTTGACCAGTGACTGGAAGCCGATCCCGAATAGTGGTTCAGTTATAGCAGTGACTTGTTCAGTTCCACCTAAATCTACAACCCCTGAACCAGTTACTAGCGACTCTGTCCTAGTATTTGATGGCATAGATGATTATGTGCAGTTACCCGCAGTCAACACGGACTATTCCCAAGGACTTACTGTAGAAGCTTGGGTGCAGTACAAAAGTTTTCGCTCCTGGTCACGAATTATTGATTTCGGCAATGGACCAGGAAAAAACAACATTCTCCTGGCAAATGTGAGAACATCTACATCTACGCTGGGACTCCATCTGTATTGTAACAACTAAACTATATAGGTAAGAGTAACTGGGCTAATGATGGTTACTTTGAAGGTCAAATGACGGAAGTGAGGGTGTGGAACATTGCCCGACCAGAATCAGAAATCAAAGAAAATATGTTCCAGCGATTAAAGGGAAATGAAACCGGATTAGTGGGATATTGGCCCCTCAATGAAGGTTCAGAAAATATCGCCAAAGATAAGACAAGTAATGGCAATAATGGCACAATTAATGGTGCTACTTGGGGGAAATCTGAACGACCCATACCAGCTAACTATGGAGTAATTGGTGTTGGGACAAATAATCTCCTGTGTAGCCGAGATGCTTTAACCAGTAACTGGAAGGAGATTCCTAATAGTGGTCCAGTTATTAGTGTCGCCCTCATGCCAGATGGCAAAATAGTCGGTGTTGGAACCAATAATAATCTCTACACGCGAGATACTTTAACCAGTGAATGGAAGCAGATTCCTAATAGTGGTGCGGTTATTGGTGTCGCCGTCATGCCGGATGGGAAGTTAGTTGGCGTTGGAACCAATAAAAACCTCTGCACCCGAGATAGCTTGACCAGTGAATGGAAGCAAATTCCTAATAGTGGTTCAGTTATTGGTGTCACCGTTATGCCGGATGGGAAGTTAGTTGGAATTGGGATGAATAATCGTCTCTATAGCCGAGATAGCTTGATCAGTGACTGGAAGTATGTATCTAACAATGGTTCGGTTCTCAGTATTACCGTCATGCCGGATGGCAAAATAGTTGGCGTTGGCGGAGATAATCGTCTCTATAGCCGAGACACCTTGACCAGCAAATGGAATCCGATCCCGAATAGTGGTTCAGTTATAGCAGTGACTTGTTCAGTTCCACCCAAATTGACAACCCCTGAACCAGTTCCTAGCGACAATACGGATCAAGTATCTAACCCAACTGAGCAAGCCAAGCCAATTGAGCAAACCAAGCCTACTGAGGAAACTAAGCCAATTGAGCAAGCCAAGCCAATTGAGCAAACTAAGCCTACTGAGCCAATCGGCCCAACTGGGCCAACCGGACTAACGGATCAAGTATCTAAACCGATAAAATTAGGTCCGACAGGTGGTTCAATCTCAGGCACAGATTTTCAAATTCTTCCTAAAGATACTGCTCCACAATCACGAGTGAAAAAGGTATTCGTGAATGCAGGTTGGGCAATTGACGCACTTCAGGTTGAATACGAAAATCCCGTTTCTATTCCGGGAGAAACCTATCTTTCCGACCTAGTTGGTGGTCGCGGCGGTACAAAAGGAGAATTTTCCATACCAGCAGGGGATTATCTCACGAAAATAAGCGGCACTTGGGGAATGTCAGCACCAGGACGTCCCAAGCAAGAAATTGTCACCATCCAATTTGAAACCAAGAAGGGAGTTAAATCACCCGTTTTTGGGGGAAAGCATGGAAAACAAGAAGTTGAACCTTTCGTCTTAGAAGCGCCAGAAGGTCAGGAGATTATCAGCTTCTTTGGCTCTTATGGGGATTTGTTAGTGCGTTTGGGGATTTATTGCCAAACTGTTACAACTTTGGCGAAACGGGAACCATCTAATCCTCAAACTCCACCAAACAATGAAGCAGTTACTGCCGAGGAACAATCATCTAGTATCAAACCCGAAACATTGACCCCATCGGAACCATCTAATCCTCAAACCTCAGAATCAACTCAAGATAAGAATATGTCTGAACTATTGTCTAAGCCTGACACCACTGAGCCGACTAAACCCTCTAATACAACTAAGAAAAAACGTTTGGTTGTTTGTTGTGATGGTACCTGGAATGAATTAGCAACTTCCTATCCCACGAATGTCGTCAAATTTGCCCGCTTAGTGAAATACACCTCCGATGATCAAACCCCACAAATGGTTCATTATATATCAGGATGTGGCACAGAAGAAGACGCTGATTTAATCGAGCGTTTAGGCGGGGGTGCTTTTGGCTGGGGAATTGACCGAATTATTCAAGATGCCTATCGCTTTTTATGTATGAATTATGACGTAGAAGCTGGAGACGAAATTTACCTAGTTGGCTTTAGTCGCGGAGCCTATACAGTTCGTTGTTTAGCAGGTATGATCTATAACAGTGGTTTATTGAGCCGTTCCAAAATCCGCGAATTGCCTAAAGCTTATGAGCTTTATCGAAATTCTAAAATTAAGCCAAATGATCCAGAAGCTCAAAAATTCCGGGAAGATAACTCCAAAAAGATAGATACCGAAAAAGATTATTTACAGGGTCGTGTACCGATTAAAATGTTAGGGTGCTGGGATACGGTAGGAGCATTAGGTGTTCCGGATCTAACGCCTTGGTTACCCTTGGCTAAACTCTGGAATCGGAAGTATGAATTTTTCGATGCTAGACTAAGTCCGATCGTGGAAAATGCCTTTCATGCAGTTGCTATTGATGAGAAACGCAAGGGTTTTCCCTCGTCCGCCATGGAGAGAAGTGACAAAAATCCTGAACAAGTAGTCAAAGAAGTTCTCTTTGCTGGTGAACATGGCTGTATTGGTGGAGGAACTAAAGAATATCGGGGGCTATCGGATTATACTTTACAATGGATGATTAACGAGGCTAAAAAGTTGGGATTGGAGTTTTATTCACCTGAAAGTTATAGTGAGGAATTCTGGATTAAACCAGAGCCAACTACTAAATTTGATAATAGTGTGACTGGTTTGTATGCCTTAGCAGGCGAAGGATGGCGACCGATAGAATCTTCAAAAGTTGCCCTTCATTATAGTGTGGTCGAACGACTTAAGGCTGATCCCAATTATCGTCCTCAAAATCTAGCTCCTCTGCTGAATAATTTGCTGCCCTAATTTAGACATTTTCAAATTTGTTTGGTAAGTAGTCGGACATAAATTCTGTTGTCTATCTTAAGAAATGTAAATTGCCGCAATTCTTACTGACTACTGACGACCGGCTACTGACTCCTTACCTCACAGTTAACTTTACTAGGGTTAAAAAAGTCCATCATACGACAATTATGAATTGGGTTAAACAAGTGGGCAAACTCTTACCGGATTATTATGACCCACCAACAATTCCCGATGTGGGAGAATTAGATGAATTAGAAACATTTGTCGGCTCAAAGAAAACAAAATCTGATTATGGACAGCGGTAGACCACTTTAAAACAGGGATTTTAGGATGGGTTTTAGGCGGTCTCGCAAGGCGAGAGCCTTCGGCAACATAGTGCTAAAACTTTTGCGGAATCATAGAAAGTTGTTAGTCGATGTAAATGTCATTTTTATGTGACAGATGGATGGAAAGTTTATCCTAATTTTATCCCCGACGGAGATCAGATTATTAGCAAAACCTATATGACTAGAGTAGAGGGAGAAAATACTAGGCTAAGACATTATTTGGCTAGGCTACATCGAAAAACTCTTTGTTATTCTAAGTCTGAACAAATGCTAAGACATTCAATTCGATTACTAATTCACTACCTAAAATTTGAAGATGTTCCAGTTCCTTATTCAAATCATAAAAATTATCTTCCTCAGAATGCTCGCCATTTCGCCTCATCATACCTTAATTCGGCAACGCCCAATTATTGGAGATATCTGTAGTAAAATAGGATTATGGGTAGAAATAAAGAAAATCGCAAAAAACTATAAGGACAGTATAAAGCATTAGAAGAGCATCTAGATAAAATTGCTCAGGAGAAGCTCAAACCAATAGAAATTCAAGATCAAGGATTAATTGCTCATTGGGAAAAAACAGTCGCAAATTGTCGACAAAATATCGCTAAACTAGAAAGGAGATTAAATTGATGACAGTAATATATAAAGATCCATTGGAGAGATTGGAAATATTTCTTGATGAATATCAGCCCCAACTGGAAAAAGCACTCAAAGCCATTCAAATTATCAAAAATACCGACCCAAACTCTGAAGAATTTTCCCAAGCTATTGCCGATCTTCATGTCTGCTCTACCGTACTTGAACCTTATTCAGAAGGAATGGTTGAGGCTATTGATCAATTCACCGAAGATAGACCTGATGACTGAAAAATGATAGCGATCACTAAGTACCTTTACCGCAAATAAATGATGTCATTATGAGGGGGGGTGATCTTCACATTAACCAGATAATATCGCCTTAGTTTTGCTATACTACTAATATAAAGGTTGGATATTATTTAGTACTAAAAATGACTATTCCGCAATTGCTACTTTTTATAATTGCCAGGTTTTTTCCTGATGCTGTATTCTATAAGCCAACCCAAGACCGGAGAGTGGCTCTGACGATTGATGACGCACCCACTCCTGGCGTTTTAGGAGAGGAGTCAACTGAGCAGATCTTAGCAGCGGTCGCCCAACATAACCAGCAATTCAATCGGGATCAAACCAGTGTCAGAGGTACTTTTTTTATTATTACCGAACATCTGCGGGAAAATTCGACGATTATCGAGCAAATTCTTCAGTAAGAACACGAGATTGCCAATCATGGCACCAGAGACAGATAAACCAGCGATCTGTCCAGGGAACTATTCGAGAAAGATTTCCAAGAAGCTGACGAAAAATTAGTGCGCTTAAGCCATTATCCCATCCGCTGGTGTCGTCCAGGTCGAGCTTTCTACAATCAAATTATGCTAGATATCCTCAGATAATTTGGTGGCTATGAACTCAGATTTGCTCTGGCTTCTATGATTCCTTTAGATACTTTTAAGCTGACTAATCATCCTAAATTTACCACTTGGTATGTTTCTCAGTTAATTTTTTTGGGAGCAATTCTTGTCCTCCATTCTGGTTCCTAAGAACGAGACAAAAACACGGTAATCGCCCTCCAATTATTGCTAAAAAAACTGCACCTTCGGGGATAAGAAGTTGTCAGCTTGAGCGAGTTGTGAGAGGTGCATCTGTTGCCCTTCATTATAGTGTGGTCGAACGACTTAAGGCTGATCCCAATTATCATCCTCAAAATCTAGCTCCTCTGCTTAATAATTTGCTGCCCTAATTCAGGCATTTTCAAATTTGGCAACCCCCAAGTTTTGATGTACACTTCACATTGACGCAAAACAAAGCCCTGGTAATGTTACATCAATCGCAGAAATCGATTCTAGCCCTAAAAAGCTGGCTGTTCACACCCGCGACCAAGTCGGACCGATTCTCCCGTGCTGCGGAGGTAAAGGCCGATGCCCTGATTATTGCTCTTGAAGACGCAGTGGCTCCCAACGCCAAGGAGGAAGCCCGCATAGCGGCGCTGCGCTATCTTGGGGAGATATCCTCGAATCACCTCCCCTGTGCCCTCCGCATCAATTCTCCCGACACAAGGTATCGTACAGCTGCCCACCGGGGCCCGCTTCGAGATCGAGATGCAATGGAGCCATATCGGATGGTCGGTCCCGGCCGCTTTCGGCTATGCCCTAGGTGCGCTGGAGCGACAGATTATCTCTATGATTGGTGACGGCTCTTTTCAGCTTACCGCCCAGGAGGTGGCGCAGATGATCAGACAGAAGCTGCCGATCATCATTTTCCTGGTCAACAATCATGGCTACACGATCGAGGTTGAAATTCACGATGGCCCCCTATAACAACATTAAAAACTGGGACTACGCAGAGTTAATCAAAGTATTCAATGCCGAAGATGGGGCGGGCCGGGGCCTCCTCGCTACCACCGACGGGGAACTGGCCCAGGCGATCGAGATAGCTCTGGAAAACCGCGACGGACCGACGCTAATTGAATGGGTTATTGATCGCGATGATGCCACTGCCGATCTGATCTCATGGGGCAAGGCTGTTGCGGTGGCGAACGCCCGCCCTCATCGCTAATCCCTAACTGCCTGTCCACATTAGACCTCTCCAATAATTGTCAAAGTAAGGGCTGAAGCCCTTACTAAGAGCCTATCAAATCTTACTCGAATTCCGCTATTTTCCTTTCCTAAGATTAGAGCCATGAACAAAACAGATGTAATGAGTTGGATTTATTTTAGTCATCCCCAAAAAGCTGATATTGTCAATATTTTAATAATTATTGCGATATGGACTGTGATGGTAATTGTCGTCAATCCTTTGG
Organism: Microcystis aeruginosa W13-11; assembly: GCA_009995705.1. Taxonomy (GTDB): domain Bacteria; phylum Cyanobacteriota; class Cyanobacteriia; order Cyanobacteriales; family Microcystaceae; genus Microcystis; species Microcystis aeruginosa_F. The sequence goes on along the minus strand of JAADBR010000158.1, from coordinate 2,509 downwards.
GTGATTTTCCTCTTAATGATGACTGGGTTTATGGACTGGCCGTAAAATCGATTCTGGAGAAAGGTGATTTCCGCCTTCCCAGTCCAGCCCATACTAACCTATTTTTTCAAGCCTTTTGGGGAGCCTTATTTTGCCTTCCTTTTGGATTTTCATTTACCGCATTACGCTTCTCAACTTTAACCTTAGGATTAATCGGTGCGATTGGTACTTACCTGCTGCTTAGAGAAGTTAATGCCAATCAGAAAATCTCTTTGTTGGGTGCTTTGCTGCTAGTGGTTAATCCTCTATACTTTGGATTAGCTAACAGCTTTATGACTGACGTTCCTTTTCTGGCTTTAAGTATCCTATCTTTCTATTTTCTGATCAGGGGATTGAAGCGGGAATCAATAGGTGAAATTATTCTAGGTCTTTGCCTAGTTTATATCAATATTTTGATTCGCCAATACGCAATAGTGATTCTTTTATCATTTGCCCTAGCATACTCGTTCAAAAAAAGATTTAAATTAAAGTTTTTGTTTGCTAGTTCTTTGATATTTTCTTCAGGTATTTTACTACATAGATTTTACCAAAACTGGCTTTATTATACCAGTCGCACTCCCGTAATAGCAGAGAATGTGTTAAGCATAAGAAAATTTTATTTTCGCCACGACATCCTTGCAATATCACTAATATACATAGGTTGTTTTATTTTCCCTATTATAGCGATATTTTTCGTAAAAAAACTAAAAGAAATATCTCGCCAACAAAAAACCATAACTATCTTGATTATGTCTAGTTTTTTTGTTGTCGTGATGGGTAGATTGATTTGGCCAACAAGAAGAACTATGCCATTTATTGGAAATGTCCTACGTTATTTTGGCTTAGGGCCTTTAACCCTTCGAGATACTTATCTCTTGAAGGTAAATCTTCCCTCCTATTCCCTTGGACTAAAAGTATTTTGGTTGATAATCACGGCTATGGGTGTCTTAGGGGCGGTTTTATTGCTTTACTACTTATGTTTAGCAATCATTCAAACTTTTTCAGAATCGGAAAAATGGTTAAAAGTGCTAATACTTTCAACAATCTTGATCTATCTTTTTCTTTTCGGAGTAAAGTATCCTTTTGATCGTTATTTTCTGTTTCTTTTACCATTATTTATGGTGCTTTTAGTGATTTCAAATAATTATATTAACGAGCAATATATTGGCAAAAAAATAACTGCTTTTGCCTTGACAATGATCTTTATTTGGGGCGGATTTACTATGGCTGCAACCCATGACTACTTAGCCTGGAACCGAACTCGGTGGCAAGCCTTAAATGATTTGATGGAACAGGGAGTTACTCCTGAATACATCGATGGGGGATACGAATTTAATGGCTGGTATTTAAACGATATAAAATATAAGCAGCAGCGGGGTAAAAGTTACTGGTGGGTAAATCGTGATGACTACATAATTTCCTCTGGATTGCTCGAAGGTTATCAAGAAGTCAAACGCTATCCTTTTACAAGATGGCTGCTTTTAAAGCAAGATAATATTTTTGTTCTCCATAAGATTGCTGAAGATAAAACTAATGGGACTTAAACGCTCAATAAAGATCAAATCGAGTATAATCGCTACAGAGTGGACACTTGACGTTGAGAGATCGGCGGTGAAACAGACAACCCCAGCCGCGATGCCCCCTTGCTTTGACCGATGGTGTGGGCGTTTTGACAATTGTTTCAAGAGCGATCGCTCTGTCGCTGGTAGGGTCGATCGTTTGAGCATGGGGAACGCACCATCTTTAAGTTAAAATTTAGGCAGACAAATAAAGCTAGGTCGAGAAAGCAATGAAAATCAAAGCCATTATCCATCCCGCCGAAGAAGGAGGTTACTGGGCGGAAGTTCCTGCACTCCCTGGTTGCATAACAGAAGGGGATAGTATGAATGAAGTCATCAATAACCTTCAAGATGCCATGCAAGGCTGGTTAGAAGTTGCCAACGAAAGCCAAAAACCGGATCCTATTTCAAAAGTTATTGAAATAGCAGTATGAAATCAATCTCAGGGAAAAAGCTATGTAAGATTATTGAGAAAAAAGGCCGGATTCTCAAAAAAATTACAGGAGGTCATCATATTTATGAAAAACCCAATGAGAATAGAATTCTCTCTATTCCTGTCCATCGAAATCAAGATTTAAAGCTCGGAACCCTAAAATCAATAATGAAGATAGCTCAATTGTCAGAAGATGATTTGTAGTGCGATCTCAAAGAGAGCTGCCCTACCCAACTGGGTTTTTAAAGGGCTCTTCGTTACTCTTTATGCTAAATCAACAGACAAGATGCCAAGATAACATACTTCTAACCCAAAAATTCCGAAAGTTTCTAAAGCCATAGCCTCTCCGTTTTATTAGTTTAAGTTTATTGTTGATTCCCTCGATCACCCCATTCGTTGTCCTTTGCTCGAAATAACTAATAATTTCTCCAAACCAGTTTCGGATTGTTTGACAACTCTTGGTAAAAACACTGGAGGATTTTGCCAACCATTCCGAGAT
>JAADBR010000157.1 GCA_009995705.1 Microcystis aeruginosa W13-11 | reverse complement strand
CTTTCTTCCGCCAGGCTTTGGCCTGTGTCCATCACCCCTTGAATACGGTTGTCTCTCTTATCCCTACTGCTGATTTTTCTCTCTTTGTCAACCCCTAGACCTGAATATTTACACCCTGACAATGAATTTAGGAACTCGGTAGAAAAAACTACTAAAAGTATTAGAGCAACTTACAATCGTTTTAATTTATGGGGTCAAGCTTTATCAAAAGTATTAGATATTAACTTCAATATTCCTCAGATGGAAGATAACCGTATTATTTTCAAGGGGTTAAGATACTCTCCAAAGCCGGTAAAGTACCAGCAAATCCGGTGATATTTATTAATAAATCATTGCTGGGTTGGAAGCCAGCCGTGCTATCATTAATCGGAAACGGCAATGAGTCCTCTGGGGCGACAAATGACGGCGATTCGCAGTTAGAAAAAGACAACCATCTGCAACTCCCAGAGGAAAAGGTTTGTCAGACCAGCAAAAGACGATTAAGCAATAAAATTAAACGCCAAAATCCCATCATTAAAGTCGTTATCGCTGATATTGGGTAAGTTACCCGGTAAATCCTCAAAGCCAAAGATATTATTCCCCCTTGACCGTAAATGTTCCGCACCATCGGGATTTGCCGCCCCAAAGGAGAAATAGGCCACCTCATGACTCCTATAGTTTTCTAGGGTAGCCGCCACGTTATCGGGATTCTTGGTCAAAAATGCCTGAATACTCCCTTGCAGACTTCCTCCCAGATTGCCGCCATTGGCAATCACAAAGGGTGCGTAGCGTCGCCCCCCTTCCAACAACACATCCCCAAATTCAGCGGCGGTGGTGCTTTGGTTTGCCCCTTCCCCACTGGCCCGCAAAATGAAGTTATTCACCGCTTGACTTAAGGCGGTACGCGCATAACCCGCTTGACTGGGTTGAATTAACTCTGTCGCGTTGCCATCTCCATCTAAATCGAGGCTGTCAAAAACGGCTCCGTTATCATCGGCCACTGGATAGAGACCGACAAGGTTATTGAAGAAAGCTCCCGTCTGTTGAAGTCCTTCCTCAATCGCTTTGACCTGTATGCTACCGGGCAAGTCACTAAAGTTGAAAACCAGAGAACCTTGTCCATCACCCGTATTATTAAATTGGAGGCTTTGGGGATTAACGGCTTGGTCGGGTAGATTGGTAATTTCTAGGGTGAAATTAACCGTTGCGTCTGGCGTGGCGTTGGGAGCCGGTTTGAGGGTGGTATCCGTCACCGCCACCGTCAGATTATAGAGAGCTTGGGCTTCAAAATCGGCCTTACCGATGAAGAATAATTCCCGGCCACGAATCTGGAAACTGCTCTGATCATTACCCAGCAAAGAAAGGCTATTTGTTCCCAGGGCATCATCGCTGATCTGAATATCGGCAACTTTTACACCTTGACTGGTATCGGTATTTTCAGCGATCGCATTGGTGCTATTGGCCAGAATTAGGGCTGTGGGAGCTTCATTGACATCGGTGATGTTTAAAGTGAAGGTTTGGGTGAGATCGGGGGTGACACCAACGGTTGGATCATCCACATTCACAGTGACTTCGTAACTGTTTTGAGCTTCAAAATTAGGAGCAAAACCGACATAGAAAAGTGCCGAATTCTGAATTAAGAAGCGCTCCCTATCCCGTCCCGTGAGGGAGAGATTATTGGTTCCTAAACCATCATCTTCAATAAGGAGATCGGCGACCTTAAATTCTGGAGTGACATCGACATTTTCAGCTAACTCGGTGACAGCATTTTGGAAAATTAGGGCTGTGGGAGCAAGATTACCAGGAGTTTCATTGAGGTCATTGACAGTAATTGTTAGGACTTTCTCAAAACTGAGTCCCCCTTGGTCAGTTGTTTTAACTCGAATACTGTAACTATTCTTAGTTTCAAAATCAGGGGAATTATTAATCTGTAATTGATTCCCCACAATCGAGAATGCTGTATTATCTGTATCTCCTGTTCCTGCAACTAAGCTATAGGTAAAGCTATTACCAGTATCGGGGTCTGTGCTAGAAAATGTCCCTATCACCGTATTGGGAGCAACATTTTCATTTACTGTGGTCGCACTTAAGGCTAAATTTGTGGGAGCTTGATTACTAGGAGTTTCATTGAGGTCATTAACAGTAATGACCAGGACTTTTTCAAAACCTAGTCCTCCCTGGTCAGTTGTTTTAACTCGAATACTGTAACTATTCTTAGTTTCAAAATCAGGGGAATTATTAATCTGTAATTGATTCCCCACAATCGAGAATGCTGAGTTATCTGTATCTCCTGTTCCTGCAACTAAGCTATAGGTAAAGCTATTACCAGTATCGGGGTCTGTGCTAGAAAATGTTCCAATCACTGTATTGGGAGCAACATTTTCATCTACTGTGGTCGCACTTAATGCTAAATCCGTCGGAGCAAGATTACCAGGAGTTTCATCGGTGCCAATAGTGACAATAACTGAAGCTTGATCGTCTTCATTGGGATTATTGTTATTGGGAGTAGAATCAGGATCAGGTTCAGCTACTGCAATCACTTCAGCAGTATTAGAAAGACTTCCTCCGGAAGTAACTTTGGTAACGATATCTACGAAAGCTTGATTATCTTTGGCGATATTCCCTGCTTCCCAAATACCAGATGTTGAGTTGTAAGAACCTTGCTGAGGAGTTGATGAAACAAAAGTTAATCCTTGAGGCAAAACATTTTTTACCTGAATTGATGTTGCAGCCCCTGGACCTTTATTGGTTAGAGTTATTTTGAAAGTAACTAGGTCATCAATATTCGCTGTCGTTTTATCTGAAGTTAGAGAAAGTTCCAAATCAGCAGGTTGAATGGTACCAGGTGCAACGTTGAAACGCTGTACTACTGAGTCATTGTCTGGATTAAAGTCTGCTTGTGCGCTTGAGACTTGAATCAAACTACTGGTTGAACCCGAACCAACCAATCTGCCTGAAACAACTACTGTTGCTGATTCATTGACGTTAAGGCTGCCAATATTCGCAGTAATTGCAGTGCTGGAAATACTTCTCGTACCTTTACTGGCAACAGCAGACACGTCAAGGATATTTTCAAGGGGCAAGTTATCGCTGAGTGTGACACCTGTTGCATTAGAAGCACCGATATTTTTAACGGTAATGGTGTAGCTGACTTGATCTCCTAAAGTAAGAGAATTAGTTACTGGAGTCACACTCACTTGTATATCTACTCCAGTGGCTGCTGTTGGTGTGAGTGCGAGACTGTAGGTGGTGTCACCTTCGTATTGAGATACTTTTACAAAGTAGTCTCCTGCGGGTAATGCTGTAATATTAATATTTTCATCTTGATTGTCTGTCGCTTCAGAAAGCTGAATCACTTCATCAGAAGAGATTACACCGTCTCCATCTTTATCTTGAGACAATTCTAAATCGGCATCTGCTGATAAGCCACTAAGATTGAGGGTAACTCCACTAGGATTTGTCAGGGTAAAGCGGTAATAGTCAATCGGATCAACATTACCAACAAAGTCGCTTTGAGTGGAGGATGCTAAAGTGCCAAGATTGAAGGCAGTGGTAAGGGTACTACCTGCTTTGTCGGGTGGAATAACTGACGGGGTTGCAGAAAGATTGAGGTTGTAGTTTGTATTACCACTACTGCGAGAAAGCCAAACATAGTAAGTTCCCGCAGATAACCCATTGATATCGATCACTTCTGGGTCATTTCCTTCAGCGTCCGATATGGCAAGAGTTTCATCAAAGTTAATGACCCCATTATTGTTAGTATCTTGTCCCAAAGTGGCAATTAGATCGCCCTGATCTAATCCATTAACTTCCAGATTAAAATCGCTCACAGTTGTCAGGTTAAAGCGATAATAGTCATCGGAATCAACCGTACCGATGAAGTCAGATCGGGTAATACTTCCATTGAGCGTTCCTAAATCCTGAGCATTAGTGGTAGTATTACCCGCATTGTCAGGGGGAACTGGTAGCGGGGGAACAGTTACAGATAGTCGGTAATCTATACTACCACCACCAGATGCCTTGGAGAAAACGCGGATGAAATAATTGCCTTCTGGTATATCAGTCAAAGATATGGAGTCTGGAGAAGTACCTGACTCTGTGGAAGAAAATAAAACATCATCATCCTGACGAATTCCATCACCATTGAAATCTTGAAATATTTCTAGATCAGCATCATCAGATAGATTATCTAGAAGCAATGATAAGTTTCTAGTGGTAATAAAATAAGCCTCATCATAGTCATCGGGACTTCCTGGATCTCCAAGCGTGAACTTATAGTAACGCTCTGTATCGGAAGAACTCAAGTTTCCAGTTACTGTGGTTGTTCCATCAATTTTCCCTAAATCAATAGCACTATCCAAAACACTATTTACGGTTATAAATGTTGAAGCAAGAGGCAACTGAAAACTATCTTCAGAAGAAGAAATATCAATCCCATTCTGATTAGCTAGTCTTGGAGAAGAAGACGAACTAATTGGCGAAGGTATGCCGAAATGAATATGATCATAGTGCGGTTTTGAGTACTGTACTACTCCAGTTCCTAAAAACCTTGGATCGTTGTAAAAAATGATAGATGCTCCGGTAAACGCATCTATTAGGGATTGGACTGCTTGTCGGGTCTGGGAATATTCAATTAGACCTGCAATCGCTGTTACCATTGTTGCATCGGTTTGTGAGGTAAGTGTAGAAGCCCTCAATCCGTTTGCTACATCATTAGGATTGTTAAGATTACCTGCCCTGTAAGAATTGCCATCTCTTACAACAATTCTTCCACCAGGAGATGCTACAAAACCATTCCTGACTTTGAAAAAGTAGCTACCTGGAATTTCATCTATATCAATACTGCGCCCAGCATCATGGGTTTTGCTTGGCATACCATTTCCATTATTGAGTGATACTCCAGTTGAAGTAAGAGAACTACCAAGATTACTAGACGCATTTGAGATAAAGCGACCAGATAGATCCATTCCGTATCTTCTTTGTGTATTACTAAAAGTAAGTCCCTGAACACTCGTCAATAAATTCCACTTAGGTGCATTTGGAGAATTAATATAAGCTTTAAAATTCTTAGGATTCTCAAGTAGGTCAAAGACACGACCCCTTCCCGAAGTGGCTGGATTTACTGCTATATCGTACAAAGTCTTTGCCCATTTAGTATTCCCCCCTGTTACTCCATCAACAACTAAAGGACTACCACCGCTTCCTGGAAATCCCAAATAAGCTAATCGTTGTTGTTGAGTATAAATATCAAGCTTTCCAGTTCCAGTTTTTACCGGATTAGCCTCTCCAGTCTTAGAAAAACCGTCAGCAACATTCACACTGACAGTCAGAGATTTCTGATCCTGATCTTCAACATCAAACGTGACTTGACCTATCCCAGTATGTCCCTTATCTTGACCATAACTAGAGATTGCACCATTTACAGTAGGGACATAGTATAAGGTTGTATATACAGTCCCTACTGTAGCATTTTCTCCTTTCTCATTAATCAACTTACCTTTGGAGGAATTTGGTAGGGATTTCAGCGTAACATTCCCCCTTTGATTACCGAAATCTAGCTTAATGGCATCACCAACAAGACCATCAAAATTAATCTGAGCATTGTCAGTGTTAACCGAAAAATTCCAAGCCGTCCCTGACTGAGGAGCCGTTACAACAATATTGAGAAAATCTTGCCCTTGGACTTGCTTGAATGTTACGCTTCCACTCTTACTGCCTGAAACAAGTCCCCCAGTATTGAAAATCGGCTTTCCTGCATATCTCACCTCAAATTGATCGGGAATAGAAAAATGTTCATAAAAATAGGTGAGAGTGACATTTTTTTCGGTTTGCCCTGGTGCTAGAGGATCCAGTTGAAGTGTTTGATTTGTTCCACCTAAGCCACCACTGCGAGAAAGACTTGCCTGCTCAATCTGAATTTCTTGACCATCTACAAATATCGTGGCGAAATCGTTCTCTTGCTTTAAAGTTTGCAGTTCCGATTCCAGTAAGGGTATCCCTTGAACCAGTGCCGCAAAAATCGCACCCTCATCACCCGGAGAATCCGCCGCATTCACCTGAGCATCCACATAATGCCCAATTTCTTCTAAAATCACATTAACTAGCGATTCTGAGGAAGCGGTATTCAAAAAAGACTCTAAATACTCTGATAGATAAATCTTCCCCGTCTGCGCCGAAAACGCACCTAATGCGCCTTGTAACACCTCGTCGCCTACCACTTCAATTTCGGGCAAATCAGCAATTAAAGCCTTAAACACCTGACTTGAAACATCTACCCCAAAAACCAAACGCACCTTTTCAGTGAACAGAGAATCGTCAGCAAACTCATTGAGTAGGTTAACGACATCAGTAATAGCCTGATTGAGAGTGGGAATAAGCAGAGGATTAGTAGCCATAGCAGTAACCAAAGGTGGATGACAGGGTTAATGTATTCGTGCGGGTTTTGCGTTATTTATTGGAGACCATCTTAACTTAGGAAAAGCGAATTTTGACATCAAAGCCGAGAAATTACCATAATTTCTTAACAAAGTTCCTAACCTATTAAGATAAATTAACTTAATTGTCGTTGCCATCCTAAAAGCGTTTCCTTGACTTGACAACCAGAAAAAATAGGATTTAAACGGCAGTTATATTACAATTTCTTAACATCAACAACGGAAAAAGTCGGAAAAATCAGAATCAAGCTATGATATAATATTCCAAAGCCTTACCTTGTATAGATAAATGAATGTAAACGAAGCGTTACAATTTGCTGATAGTGTAGTCTTTGAACAAACAGGAAAACATCTGGATGATTTGCAACGCGCTGTAGTTGAGGGAACTTGGCAAAGACAGACTTATGACGATATGGCCAAAAAGTACCAAGTTACGAAAAATCATCTGAGTGATGTGGGGTCTCAATTATGGCAACTTTTGTCTGAAGCTTTAGGTGAGGATATAAAAAAATCTAATTTTTGTTCAACTTTAACAAGATTAAGTGTGCTATCTTCACCAATTATAATACAAAGTAACAACCAACATAACAATAATACTACTTTTAATTTTGAACTGAAAGAATTAAGCAGAATTGATGAAATATTTCAGAAAAATAATCAAAATAGTAAATCCCTTAATCACGATTTGACTCTGGCTCCTCAAATAATAAGCTTTTACGAGAGAGAGACTGAACTTAAGACACTTTCTCACTGGCTGCTAAACCAAAATATCCGATTAATCTCAGTCTTGGGATTGAGTGGAATTGGCAAAACAGCTTTAGTAAAAAGATTTGTCGATCTCAATTTAGATAAATTTGAATTTATCATTTGGAGAAGTCTAAAATTCCCTAAATCCTTAGAGTTGCTGGTTGACGATATATTGACTACTTGTAATCAATCTCCCCATGAGATCATAGCCGATAAATTAAAACAACTATTTGCCATTCTGACAGAGAAAAAATCTCTAATCATCTTAGATGATGTGCAAAATCTCTTTATACCTGGTGTATTCGCTGGTCAATATCAAACTGAATATCAGGATTATCAAAGCTTGTTTAAAATGATTACAGATATTGAACATCAGAGCAATTTAATCTTAATCAGTCAAGAACAATGTGCTGAGATGCACTGTTTAGATGAAGAATTGTATTCAATAAAATACTTAGAGTTATTAGGTATTGATGATTCTACAATTTTAGAAAATATAGGATTAAATGATCGAGATAGTTGGCTAAAGCTGATTGAACTATATGAAGGAAACTTAGCTTACTTAAAAGATATTGCTAGTTTAATTAAAGATGTTTTTGCTGGCCAAGTAGCTGAGTTTCTAGCAGAGAATAACCTAATTATTACTACAGCAATGGAATCTCGATTAAAACATTTATTTACTAGACTATCTCCCGTAGAACAGGAAATTGTCTTACGATTAAGCAATTTTGAAAATCCTGTGTCTAGGCAAAAATTAAAAGAAACCTTAGAACTATCATCAATGGAATATATTAATGGCTTGCAGTCTTTGCGGGAACGTTATTTGATAGCAACAACTAAGACAGAAAGTATATATTTTAGTTTGTCACCAATTTTTAGGAAATATATAGCGGTATGCAGTCGGATGAGGTATACTGCAACAAGCTATAAGGCAGTCTAGGCAAGACTTTGTCTGTATCTCACTCAAGCGAATACCGCTATATAAGTAAATTTGAAGGAATTTCGTCTAGAAATAGCTGTAGTGAAAAACTTTTCTCTAGCACCGAACAGCGACGGATAGGCGAAACGCCCGCCGCTGCCCGTCATAATATTCTTTAAAGAAACCGCTTATGTTATTTAGCCATTCTTGGGGTGGTCAGGATGATTATCGGAATTGGTGGCGACGTATTTTTCGATGGTTATTTTTAATTCTCGTCGCTAACGTTCCGGGAGTTATAGCCGAACCTTTAGATAAATATTGCCTCTCACCGGTAGAGCGAAAACCAGAGACGAGATTAACATTATCCCCAAATAAACCGGCACGAGTAACAATCCCAACGCGGGGCCAATCGTTGGAGGTAGTTGTCTCCGGTGTCGATACCCTGCTACTGAAGCGGAGTGGCGCGACCACACCTCTTGTATCG
>JAADBR010000156.1 GCA_009995705.1 Microcystis aeruginosa W13-11 | reverse complement strand
GAATATGGCGCCCGCTACGAGCAAGCCAGCACCCTGCACCAGTTGGGAATGGTAGCGCAAGAATTGAGGGAATGGGAGCAAGCCCGAAGCTACTACCAGCAAGCTCTTGAGATCAAGATTGAATATGGCGCCCGCTATGAGCAAGCCAGCACCCTGCACCAGTTGGGAAGGGTAGCGCAAGAATTGAGGGAATGGGAGCAAGCCCGAAGCTACTACCGGCAAGCTCTTGAGATCAAGATTGAATATGGCAATCGCTACGAGCAAGCCAGCACCCTGCACAATTTGGGAGCGGTAGCGCAACAATTGAGGGAATGGGAGCAAGCCCGAAGCTACTACCAGCAAGCTCTTGAGATCAAGATTGAATATGGGGACCGCTACGAGCAAGCCAACCCCCTGCACTGTTTGGGAAGAGTAGCGCAAGAAGTTGGGGAATTGAGCCAAGCCAAAAGTTATTACCTGCAAGCCTTACAAATTTGGGCAGAATTTAACGATAATTACACCATACAAACCTTTTCTTTGCCTAGTCTTGTTGCTCTTTATCAGCAAACGCAAGATGAGGAGATTTTCGTTGCTGTGGCTGATATTTTGGGGGTTGGGGTTGAGGAGGTGCGGGGTTTGGTCTAACTCCCCCCTAATACTAAATCTGGCTTTAAAAAGAGAGGGTGATGGGGTGATGGGGGGGTGATGGGGTGATGATCCTCCCTCACTCCCTCACGAACCTGGCTTGTTGTTGCGCTTCAGCGCTAACTATTTCGGGCTTGCTGAAAAAGTAAGGGCGAAGCATTCGGATAGGAAATCTACGGTTTCAGCGATAGGTTATCGCCCGAATGCTTCGCCCCTACAATGTTGTGATCTACGGATGAGGTGTAATAGCGAGAATGGTGATTTCCCCCGAATGAGGTCCATAGCACCAGAAAATTCGATAGGCTCCCGGTGTATTCTGTTGGGCGTAGGCCTCAAAAACCTTCTGTGTCGGAGCGTAAGGGTTATCGAGGGAATTAAATTCGTGGGTTTTTAGTCCTGGATGTCTTGGGTTTGTACTGAGGAGCTTGAGGGCTTTTGTTACCTGTTTGTAGAGACCCTCTTGTTTCGATGCTTTTGTCCTACCTTGAGCCAGGCGAGTCTTTTGAGCCTGTTCCGCTTCTGCTCGCAATTCAGATAGAGTATTTCGAGCTTCCTGTGTCTGTCGTAAAGAGAAATTCAATTACTCCTCGACTTCTTCAGGAATAGATGCAGCAAACTCAAGCATAGCGTCTAAATCGACTGTTTCTTCAGCGAAATCTCCCGTGCGGGCTTCTGCGAGTCCCCGTTTGAGCGACTCGCGGACACTAGGATTCTGAAAAGCCCATAGTTCTCCCTCTGGAATCGCCACCATGGGAACCAAAAGAAGTTCCCCGCTTGTATTCATCAGTATTCGATAGTGACGGTTGCTACATTGAGTCCCAAGGCTAATCCGTCCGCAAGCATCAGCCTGAATATCTTCTTTAATGAGCGAAAAATTCTGATACTCCATCACGTCTCCTCCTCTGTTCATATACTTATTCTAGATAAGTTACCCAATTTGGGCAATAGGGTTATGTCCATTTAGCTTCTCACTACCTAAAGAAAACAGGTTAAACTTGTTCGGGCTAGAGCCTTGACAACAAACCCAGTTTGTAGTTGCACTCTCTTCGCTAAATTCTCTCCCCTTTCCTTGTAGGATAGGGTTCAGGGGAGAGGTCAATAATTAAGAATCCAATGCGATCACACTATCTGGTAAAGATCAAGTATAATAATAAATATAAAGACCAAATTATTCATCTACCGTTAACTTAATGAAAGCCAAATGAACTTATTAAAACAATCGGACATTCAAGAAAATCCCACAACACTTTACGAACAAGATCTTCAGTTGTGGATTGAGCAAACTATTCATCAATTACAGAATCGACAGTTTGAACAACTGGATATAGAAAACTTAATTGAGGAGTTAAAAGATTTGGGTAAGTCAGAGAAACGCGCCTTAGAGAGCAACTTAATGGTCTTGTTGATTCACTTACTCAAATTAAAGATACAGCATGATGCTCCTGAGACAATGAAAGCAAGTTGGTATAATTTAGTAGATGAGCATCGCCAGCGCGTTCAAGATGATTTACTTAAGACTCCCTCTCTTAAATCTTATCTCTTAATCTCCATCACACAAGCCTATTCCAGCGCTCGTAAAGTCGCCATCAAACAGGGTAAACGCGCTCAATTTGGTATTCGTATTCCCCAAGAAAGTGAGTATCCCCTCGCTTGTCCTTTCACACCTGAACAGATTCTAAATGAGGACTTTTACGGGTAAAAACGAAGGTAAACATTATCGATAATAAAACCATGAAACCAGAATATGACCTTGCCAACATGAAAAATCGCCCGAATGACCTAACCCCCCTTCCCTGGGAAATAAGGGGGGAATAAAGTTTTTAACACCTAACTACTTATATCTCAATAAATCTCTTGGATAAATCATAGCAAAGTGAACCTTTCATGTACTCTAAATTAAGGAGAAGACGATGGCTAATCTGGATGATGTAGGAAGAGCGAAAGCAGCTGATAAAAACCTGAACGATGCTAACCGAAGCGATGTGCAGGTAAACAAAACAAGACCATATCCTTAACTGTTCTCTCTGATTTAGAGCAGTTAACCCTATCAGTAACCGATATTTTGCTTGGTTAAATTAAAAATAGAAAATTACCATTAAAGTAAGTGTTAATTAAGTAGGTAAATATGGTTCAATTTTTACAAGCAAAAGAAGTCACTCTCAGAGATTTAATTAATCATTTTCAACTACAGTTTATAGAAGATAAGCATTTTTTTGGGGAATGGCAGGAAGATATAGAAGCAATCTCTGACCAAGAAAAAGAATTGTTAGATAAAATCAAAACAGGTTATTTTAACTTATTGAATTATCCTCCCTTTTTGGAAACTTCGGTGAGGATGACGGTTTTAGAACCATTATTATTTATTGGTAACTTTTATCTATTTCCCTTTCACATTAAAGCAGAAGATTCCGTTGAAATTATTACAGAAGAGCAAGATTTAATAATTAAAGGAAGGTTAGATACTTTAATTCTAAAAGATCAATTATGGGTAATGATTATTGAATCAAAACGGGTTATTTATTCCGTTGAAGTAGGTTTACCGCAATTATTAGCTTATTTAATGGTCAATCCTCATCCAAACCGTCCTAATTATGGAATGTTGACCAATGGTTCCGAGTTTTTATTTGTTAAATTATTATGGGACGGTAAACCTTTATACGGAACCTCTCGTTTATTTGCCATGAGAAATCCGGGGGATTTATACGAGGTTCTCAAAATCCTTAAACATCTCTGTCAGTCTAGCGAGGGGGTGGAATGAACCACAGAGACACAAAGGACACAAAGATCGATCGCTTCTATGGTAAGTTAAGCTGATCACACAGAACTTAGAAAAGCCAGGATTAGAGGAGATTCAGCTGATCTAAGGAGGGGCGGTTAGGAATTTTTTCGGCTTTTCTTGACTATTTCAGCCTGATTTGTCCTGACAAGCTCAAGAATACGAGAGTTTTTGTCTAGAATTGCCCGGTCTGAGAGGGGAATGATAAAGTTAGATAAGAAAATTAAAGATGGTGTGATTAAAATGAAATTTGCTGCTAGTACCTATTTTTCCCTGCTGCGCCATTGTACCGTTCCCTTGCTGTCGATCGCTACTTTTACACCAATTCTCTTAACTTATTTAGCCAAGGAAAAACCAGGAACCCCGCAACCGCAGGCAAATCTAGAGACTGCTGCCTCCCCTGCTCCTATTATCCCATCTCCGATCGCCCCCTTAACCGCGCCATCGCCGAAACTATCCCCCTCTCCCCAGTCTTCCCTCTCCGCACCGAAAAAATTAGCAGCATCGGTTCATTCCCCCAATACTTCCCCTAATACTTCCCCCGCTGCCGCAGCCAAACCGGTGACTAGACAACCTTTAGCAGTTCCCGCTAATTATACGCCGCCGGTCCTAGAAATTCGCGTGGCGATTAAAAGGGATGTGGCCAGTGTTTTGATTGGAGTTAACGGGCCGGCGGTGATCACCGATCGCCAAGGTCGTGGTTTAAAAACGATTGCCACTAACGAGGGTTTACCGGTCATTCCAGGTGCCAATGGCTTAAAAATGGGCGATTTATCGCTGCCAGAGGTGATTTTTGTGCAGCCCACCACTGCTGATGGTTTAGTTTATGTGGATGATAGTTGGTATCGGGGTAAAGTGCTGCTGGTAGGCCAAGGCGATCGCTTATTAGTGGTCAATCAGGTTAATTTAGAGGCCTATCTCTATAGTGTAGTGGGGAGTGAAATGCACTCCACCGCACCAATGCAAGCTTTAAAGGCACAGGCGATCGCCGCTCGTTCCTATGCCTTAGTACATATAATCCGCCCCGCTAATGCTTGGTTTCATCTGGGCAATAGCCAACGCTGGCAGGTATATAAAGGCATTCGCTCGGAGTATCAATCGACTCACCAAGCGGTTAATGCCACTGCTGGGCAGATTCTCAGCTATAAAGGGGGTGTAGTCGAGTCTCTTTATGCCGCCACCGATGAAATTGTCGCTTGGGCCCACGGTGGTCGCGGTATGAGTCAAACTGGAGCTTATGAATTAGCGGAAAAAGGCCTAGATTATCAACAAATTCTCGGTAATTATTATCCCGGAGTTGGTTTAGCCCGCTTAGTTCTCCAAAATTAGATTGATTAGCTTTCTCGATCGCTGGCTCTTAGTTACTAGACCACTGCCGACCATAGCAGATTTCTAGTAACCGTATTACAATAAACTTTCAAAATGCTATGGCAGTAAATCTCTCTATGAATAGCCCCTTTCTCGACTACCTCAATGGTCCCAAGCACCCCGTCCTCGTCTTTGATGGAGCGATGGGAACTTCCCTACAAAGCCAAAATCTGACGGCCGAGGACTTTGGTGGGGCAGAATACGAAGGTTGTAACGAGTATCTTGTCCATACGAAACCTAGCGCCGTAGCGAAAGTCCACGAAGCTTTTTTAGCCGTGGGTGCGGATGTGATTGAAACCGACACCTTCGGGGGAACCTCGATAGTTTTAGCTGAGTACGATTTAGCTGATCAAGCCTATTATCTCAACAAAAGCGCCGCCGAACTGGCCAAAGCTTGCGCGAATAAATACTCTACCCCCGAAAAACCCCGTTTTGTGGCCGGTTCCATGGGGCCAGGGACAAAACTGCCCACCTTGGGTCATATTGACTTTGATACGCTCAAAAATGCCTATGTAGAACAGGTAGAGGGTCTCTACGATGGCGGGGCAGATTTATTATTAGTAGAAACCTGTCAGGATGTCCTGCAAATTAAAGCGGCTTTAAATGCTATTGAAGAAGTATTTCAGAAAAAAGGTCAACGATTGCCCCTAATGGTTTCGGTGACGATGGAAACCATGGGAACGATGTTAGTAGGAACGGAAATTAACGCCGTTGTCTCTATTTTACAACCCTATAAAATTGATATTTTGGGACTTAACTGCGCCACTGGTCCAGATTTAATGAAACCCCATATCAAATATCTCTCGGAAAATTCCCCTTTTATTGTTTCTTGTATTCCTAATGCTGGTTTACCAGAAAATGTCGGCGGTCAAGCGCATTATCGCCTCACTCCCGTAGAATTAAAAATGGCTTTAATGCACTTTATCGAAGATTTGGGAGTACAAATTATCGGCGGTTGTTGTGGTACTCGTCCCGACCATATTCAAGCTTTAGCGGAACTAAGTCAGGGTTTAACTCCAAAATCTCGTCATTATCATTATGAACCCTCCGCCGCTTCTATTTATAGTACCCAACCCTATATTCAAGATAATTCTTTCCTGATTGTCGGGGAAAAATTAAACGCCAGTGGTTCTAAAAAATGTCGGGAACTTCTCAATGCTGAAGACTGGGATAGTTTAGTATCGATGGCGAAAGCGCAGGTAAAAGAAGGGGCGCATATTCTCGATCTCAACGTCGATTATGTGGGCCGGGATGGGGTGCGCGATATGCACCAATTAGCCTCTCGTTTAGTTAATAATGTCACCCTACCTTTGATGTTAGATTCCACCGAATGGGAAAAAATGGAAGCGGGGTTAAAAGTAGCGGGGGGTAAATGTATCCTCAACTCTACTAACTACGAAGACGGGGAACCGCGTTTTTATCAAGTCTTGGATTTAGCGAAAAAATACGGCGCGGGGGTAGTAATTGGAACGATTGATGAAGAAGGAATGGGCCGCACTGCCGAGAAAAAATTCCAGATAGCTAAACGGGCCTATTATGGGGCGATAGAATACGGAATTGCTCCCTACGAAATCTTTTTTGATCCTCTAGCTTTACCGATTTCTACCGGTATCGAAGAAGACAGAGAAAATGGCAAGGCTACTATCGAAGCAATGCGCCGAATTCGTCAAGAACTGCCCGAATGTCACATTCTTTTAGGTGTGTCTAATATCTCGTTTGGGCTGAATCCGGCAGCGCGTCAGGTATTAAATTCCGTCTTCCTTCACGAAGCGATGCAGGTGGGAATGGATGGGGCAATTGTCAGCGCTAATAAGATTCTTCCTTTGGCAAAAATTGAACCAGAATATCAGCAAATTTGTCGGGATTTAATCTATGATAATCGTCGTTTTGATGGCGATATATGTGTTTATGATCCCCTGACCAAATTAACCGAATTATTTGCGGGGAAAACCACTAAAAAAGACCCCTCTAGTAATGCTAATTTACCCGTGGAGGAACGCTTAAAACAGCATATTATTGATGGGGAAAGATTGGGACTGGAAGAGGCTTTAAAGCAAGCTTTACAGGACTATCCACCCCTAGATATTATTAATATTTTCCTCCTGGATGGGATGAAGGTAGTGGGTGAGTTATTTGGTTCGGGACAAATGCAGTTACCTTTTGTTCTCCAATCGGCCCAAACTATGAAAGCGGCCGTTGCCTTTTTAGAACCCTTTATGGAGAAAAAAGAGGGGGATAATAATGCCAAAGGGACTTTTATTATCGCAACGGTTAAAGGGGATGTTCACGATATTGGTAAAAACTTAGTTGATATTATCTTGACCAATAACGGCTATAGGGTGATTAATTTGGGCATTAAACAACCTGTAGAAAATATCATCGAAGCCTACAAAGAACACAAGGCCGATTGTATTGCTATGAGCGGTTTATTGGTGAAATCGACGGCTTTTATGAAGGAAAATCTAGAGGTTTTTAACGAAAAAGGAATCACCGTTCCCGTTATCCTTGGCGGGGCAGCTTTAACTCCCAAATTTGTCCATGATGACTGTCAAAAAACCTACAAGGGACAGGTTATCTATGGTAAAGATGCCTTCTCTGACCTGTATTTTATGGACAAATTAATGCCCGCTAAAGCTGGAGGTCAATGGGATGATAGTGAAGGCTTTTTAGGGAAGTTTGCCGAGGCAGAAAAAACCCCGGTTGTTGCCGAAGAATTAAAGGTTAATCCCGATACTATTTTTACCGATGGCAGCGTCAACCAAGAATTAGTTATTGATAGCCGTCGGTCCGAAGCGGTGGCAGTTGATATTCCCCGACCAACACCGCCCTTCTGGGGTACTAAAATATTAACAGCAGCAGAAATTCCCATCGAGGAGGTTTTCTGGTATTTAGACCGACAAGCTTTATTTGTTGGTCAATGGCAATTCCGCAAACCCAAAAGCCAATCGAAGCAAGAATACGACCAGTTTTTACAGGAAAAAGTTCATCCAATTCTAGCAGCATGGAAAGAGAAAATTGTCAAGGAAAATTTACTCAACCCCACATTAATTTATGGTTATTTTCCCTGTCAGTCGTCCGGTAATTCCCTGTTAATTTACGATCCCGAATCAATACAAGCAGGCGAAAAACCCGAAAATCTGCAACCGACCGCCATTTTTGAGTTTCCTCGCCAGAAATCCGGTCGTCGTCTCTGTATTGCTGACTTTTTCGCCCCGCAGGAATCCGCTATCATCGACGTTTTCCCGATGCAAGCGGTGACAGTGGGGGAAATCGCCACGGAATACGCTAAATCTCTCTTTGATGCCAACGAATATACTGAATACCTCTATTATCACGGTATGGCTGTGCAAACTGCCGAAGCCATGGCTGAATGGACCCACACCCGCATCCGTCGCGAGTTAGGTTTCGCAGAGTTCGATCCCGATAATATCCGCGATATACTGCAACAGCGTTACCAGGGTTCTCGCTATAGTTTCGGTTATCCCGCTTGTCCCAATATTCAGGATCAATACAAGCAACTAGATCTGTTAGGATGCGATCGCATTGGGATGTATATGGACGAAAGCGAACAATTGTACCCAGAACAATCCACCACCGCCATTATCACCTATCACCCCACCGCTAAATACTTTAGTACCTAATCAGTGATCAGTTATCAGTGATCAGATTTGAGTTTTCATTGCAATTATCCACTTAGATCTATAATATCCCAGCAATTTTTTTATGATTAACCACTGGACAAAGTGGCCACAGCAGTGTCATTAATTTAGGATAGGAAGTTTTCGGGAGTCAGTCGTCGGTCGTTCATACCAAATTAGCCTACATCTCATCTTGATAAGAAAGGCTACATTTTTAGCAGCTACTTAGGGAAATTATGACCACTAATCCTCTTAACTCGCTCATTTTAGAGCAGATTATCCCTCTTTTGTCACTCTAGGGAAGGGTAAGACAGAAATGGCAGGGAAAAACGGATTCTAATAGCGAATTTATCAATCGATTAAGTTGGGTATATAGAAAAGAAAAGCAGTG
>JAADBR010000155.1 GCA_009995705.1 Microcystis aeruginosa W13-11 | reverse complement strand
TATTAATGACCCACATCATGACAGATATTAGGACGGCGGATAAATCCGCTCGCGTCGCTTTTCCGCCCCGTGTTGAAACGACGGGGCTACCAAGCTCCCGTCTTTTTTCGTGTTCCAGATGTGCCATCCAGCTAGTCAGCGATCGTTCTGCATCTTTCCATTCAATTGTACCGACGGCATAATCTTGTTGCAACCGTCTGAGTCTTCTCCTACCTCGATGAAGGTTACTATTCCTGACGCGAATTCGGTCAGGTAGAATACGGAAACCGAGGAAGCTAGGACCGTATTTAGTGGCAAAAAGTTGACTTTTGATCGGGTGAATTTTCAGCCTCAGTTTTACCAAGTATTCTTCAATTTTACCTCTGGCTTCTGCGAGAAAATCTCGGTCATCCGAAAAGAGAGCAAAATCATCAACGTACCTGACATACTTGGGAGTTCTCATAACTTCCTTGATCAAATGATCGAGTCCATTTAGATAAATATTAGCAAAAAACTGACTGGTTAAATTACCGATGGGCAGACCTCTTTTTCGCTCTAAAGGAGTCAGCAAGTCATCGCCGGGGAAGTAATCGATGACAGTTTCCTGTTCGTTGCTGTTATCGATAATAGTATCGATCAACCAGAGGGTATCGGGACATTTAATTTTGCGCCGTATCAGTGCTTTAAGGATTTCATGGTCGAGGGAAGGAAAGTATTTCTTGATGTCGCACTGAAGGATATAAGAGCTAGAGCGGGCAAAGCCGATGAATCGCCTCAAGGCTCTATGAGTTCCAAATCCAACCCGATTGGCATAGGAATCCTGAATAAAAGTGCGCTCGAAAATAGGGGCGATGATGTTACACAGAGCGTGATGGACTACTCTATCCCGATAAGGCGCGGCCGATATCAGGCGACTTTTGGGGTCTATAATGTGGAAAGTTCGATAGGCTCCGGGATGATAAGTTTTGTCCTTTAGCTCCCTTTGCAGTTGGATTAGTTCTCTTTCTAGATTAAAATTAAAATCTATAACGTTATCCCTAAAACGCTTGCCCGATTGTGCTTTACGCGCCGCAAGAAAGAGGTTATCAAATTCAATAATTTGAGGATAGAGATTACCGTAACGCTTCATTTAAATTTCCGATGATGACAATAATTTAATCTGGTTTCGCTTCTCGTTCACGTTGGGTTTTAATCCAGTTGCCTAATTCTCCTCCCAATTCATCAATTAACTGACTGACGTATTCATAGCGTTTCAGATCGATCAACTTAAAATCTAATAAAAGTCGGGTCTGATGTCTGAGAACGGCTAACTCGGTGTTGATATATTCAAGTTTGGCAAGCTTGCTTTTGGCAAATTTAGCCCTGATTAAATTTTCCAATATGTCATAGAGTTGATTAATTAATCTGTCTCCTATCGTGAACTCGTGAACCTTAGGAAAACGCTCTATAATCGGAACGTACCATTTCACCAAATCATAACACTTTTGAATCACCGATAACTCTTTCATTGCCTTAATAAAATTTAACATTAACCCAATTTTCCCAAAAAAATCGACCCGCCTAAGGGCGGGAAAGAGAAGGAAAAGAGAAAAAATAGGGAATGAGGGTAAAAAGGGAAAAAAGAGTAAAAGGGTTACAGAGTTCTCCCGAATACGCACACCACCCGAAAACCGTTGACGTCGTAGCGGTTGACGCGGCGGGAGTTGTAGTCGCGGCAAGCGGAACGGCAGAAACTTGGATAGTAGGACCAAGAACCGCCCCGCAGAACAGAATATGGATTATTTTCATCTTTTTCAGCAGATTCTAAGCTATTTTCAACATCAAGATTTTCCTCTTGATTATTATCAAGCCAAGCACTACCATCACTAGGCGCATTTTCATAATTGTCATGCCAGTCATCCATACACCATTCCCAGACATTTCCGTGCAGATCGTATAATCCGAAAGCATTCGGGGGAAATTGACCAACGGGGGTGGTTCCCTTGCGATTTTCGCCTTTGGGTTCCGAGGCATAAGTTCTAGAAGCATTATAATTGGCTAACTTATCAGTGAGGGTTTTTCCAAAGTAAAAGGGTGGGTAAGATTCACCTTTTGCAGGGTCTAGGGGTTCTGTCATAGCACGACAAGCGTATTCCCATTGTACCTCCGAAGGCAGTCTATAATCTCTTCCCGTTAGCTTAGACAGTCGCTGGCAAAACTCTACTGCTTCATACCAATTGACTCTTTCAACGGGTCTTTGCCATCTATCTATTTCCCTGTCTTGATCTTGATAGGGTTTTTTGAAAGAAGATGGATCTTCTTCTAAGTCTATTTTTACTTTTAAATCTGTTCTGGTGGCGATCGCTTGCCATTGACCTTGAGTAATGGGATATTTCCCCATGCAGAAAGGAGGAACCGTTACATTATGTTGGGGACGTTCATTATTACGGCTATCTTTTTCATTTTTAGGAGAACCCATCGTAAAAGTACCACCGGGTATATATACCATGTCGAGGTCAACGTTATTTGGTAGAGTTTCTGTGAAACAGTTAGCGGTATGGGGTGTAGTTTTGATTATTTCACCGCGACGGTTTACTGTGGGGGTTTCAAAGGAAAAGTTACGGAGATCTTGGCTCAGATCTTGGCTCAATAAGTCTGTCCATACAGGTAAGTCTTGTCTTGCAAAAAGCACAGGTCTAATTTTTGTGCCTTGACTGGGCAAATATCGAGGTAAATGACCTCGGGGAGCTTCAAGACTAAACGTATATTCATCCCACATTAACCAACGTTTCATCTTACTGTCATACCAACCCACTCTCTGTCCAAATCGTTGATAAAGTTGCTCCGAGTCTTGTCCGGGTTGACACCCAACACTTAACCAGATTTGTTTTTGCACGCTCAATCCGAATTGTCCTTGACTATATTGAATCCAAAGTCGGTCAAGTATTTGTAAAACATCGGAAGGCAATTGTTGTAAGTCAAATTCATCTAGCCAACCTCTTTGTTCTTGATTAGTAGCTTTTAAGATAATATTGCCCGTTTCTCTATCTGCTTCTTGCCATTGGCGATCTATGAGTAATTTTTCTAAATGATTATAATCAATTATGACTGGTTCAAAAGCGATCGTGGCTACTTCGGCTTCAAATTCAAAGAGTTCTAAGGTTTCTAATTGAGGAATGGCATAGTCAGGAATAGCTAATTGATGCAAGAAACTAACTTTGACATATTGAGAGTATAGGTATAGCTTTAGGGTCGATAATTTATTATATTTTTTTGATTGGAATAAATTAGGATTTAAGGTTTCAAATTTACGATAAATGCCAGTGAGACGACTACTAATTGCTGAAGGAGAAATTAGAAGTTGTTTGGCTACTTCCGGGATAGAATAAGATTGGCTTGGAGTTGGCAAGATATTGATTAAGGTTTCCGTTTCAATGTCTGTTAAGAGATGCCTTTGGGCTATACTTTCCAGAAAATCTATCCAATTAAAACCGATGGAGTTCCCCTCAACAGCAGAGACAAAAGCTAACCGCGCCCGACTTTTATCTAATTTCCTAATATAAGGGGCATATTCTTCTCCATATTGTCGTAGGGTAGAGACAGAAATGTGAGCAAAAGCTTGAATTAATTCAAGGTTATCATCTCCCGTTAAATCTAAAGGATTAGTTAAGAGAGTGGCTTCAAATTCACGAATGGTTTGATAGCCAAAATGACTAGCAATTTTTTCCGTTAAACTACCAATCACTCCCAAACAAAAATCTTTTTTCTTTACTTGTTTT
Organism: Microcystis aeruginosa W13-11; assembly: GCA_009995705.1. Classification (GTDB taxonomy): domain Bacteria; phylum Cyanobacteriota; class Cyanobacteriia; order Cyanobacteriales; family Microcystaceae; genus Microcystis; species Microcystis aeruginosa_F. The sequence goes on along the minus strand of JAADBR010000155.1, from coordinate 5,095 downwards.
TCTGCCGCTATTTTATCTAAAAAAGTCTCTCGAATACCCGGTTTAAATTCAAATTGAATGGGATGGTTAGACTGATAATAATTAAGGGGGGTAATAGGACTTAATAATCCTCCCATGACCACTTCTGCCACATGAACTTGAGTGGATTCAGGCAATAGGGTTCTTTGCACTAAACGAATGGTGGAAAAACTGACAGGAATGACCGATAACCACTGAATTAATTCCCAAGCAAGTTGTGAAGAAGTTGCATAAAAGTTATTAATTTGTTGAAGAGTAGTCAGACTTTTTTCATCGTCTTCTTCTTCTTCATAAGAATACATAAAATTAGACCCTAACCAAACCCCTGAACACCAGCTTGTTCCTTTTCCCATTATCACATTAACCCAAGCTTTCATCGATTCCGATTCTAAGCTAAAAATTGGTAGTTTAACTAATTTAAGCAAAGCTTGTTTATCAAACCCTTTAACCTGCCAAGATTCCAGGGGAATGGCTTGCCAACTTTGGGGAGTAAGTCCCTTTTTTTTATTGCCTAATCGAATTTTTATAGCATAATCAAGGTTAGTGCGTTCCCATATTCTTTCAGGAAAAGGATTTAAGACAGTTAACAGATTTTGGCTTGACCATTGTTGAAGAATATCAATAAATTGTTCACTAATCCAAGCAGGTGAAATGCAATCACTAACTATCAAAATTAAGCGTCGGCCACCGGGAGCATTTAATGCTTGGGGAGATAGGTACTGAGAAAATGAATAAAAAGAAGAAATTTGCAAAGTTTTTGTCAAATCATCCCAGTTCATTCGATAGGGTTTTATATCACGAAATGCCCCTAAATGCTCGAGAAAATCTTGCACTTCTTTTAATAAAGATTGCCAAAGAATCATGGATTCGCTATCTTCTATTAGTAGGGCCACGTCTAACCAACGTTCTTTTTTAGGAGTTAGAACAGGAAAATAACGAGGCTGAGTAGGGGTACTAAGTTCGGCACTTCGCTTGACAGTTTCTTTGATGTTTAATTCCTGAGCAATACGAGAATTAATTTTCTGTTTTAGGGGTTTAAGTAAGCGTCCTAATTCTAAAGTATTGCGGAAGATCCCTGTGTCTGGTAATTTAATAGGTAATTGTTCTGTGGAATAAGGGTTTGGCTCAATAGGCGTAGAAGAAACAGGTTTGTTTGATGATGAAGTCAGAGGATATTTAAGCTCTGATAAAGGAAGTTTTGTTGATCCCTTACCAACTCCTTTTTTTTCTAAAAATAATAGCAAGGCGAGGGAATACAAACCCTGTTCTATGAGAGTCCAAAAGAGAGTAATCATCATCAGTTCTTGCTGATATTTCGTAAACTCAATTTTGGGAGTTTCCCATTTTTCTAAAATCGTCCCCCAAACTAAACATAATCCCAGGTTTTCAACTCCTTTTAAAAAAGCCAATAGACAAAATTGGTAAGCTCCATCTGCTTCTCCTCTTATTAAAGGACTAACTGTCCGGACAAACCATAAAACTTCAGCTATCTGAATCGAATCAAGTTCCCATTTTTCTCTACCAACAAAGGCTACGAACTGTTCTAACATCACCTTTATTTCTCTCCCGTAGTGTTCAGATAAGCCATTAAACGCTCGATAATTGCTTCCTTTTCTTCGGGATTAGGTAAGGGTTCATTGATTAGCATAAAGACAACATTAAGTAATTGGTCTGTTGCTAGAGGTCCCTTTTTTCGTTTTTCATAAAATTCCTGAATTTGGGTTTTAATTTCTTGGGTTAAATCATCTCCTAATTCTAAGTGAGCTTTGACAATCTCGGTCAATTCTCCTAGATTAGGTTCTTTTATCTCCAATTGAATACAACGACGTTTAAATGGTAGGGGAAATTCCCTTTCTCCATTACTGGTCATAATAATAATGGGAAATTGTTCACAGGTAATACGTCCATCGACTACTTCATGGGTCTGACCATCAGAGGTCTGAACGGTTACTTTATGATACTTTTGATGCTTTTTCAGTCTTTGAAGTTCTTCTATGACAAAATAGCCTTCTTCAAAAATATTTAAGAGATCATTAGGTAAGTCAATATCACTTTTATCAATTTCATCAATCAGTAAGACTCTGGGGTATTGCTTTGAACACATAGCTGTTCCCAATGGACCAAGGCGAATATAGTCACCGATATCAAATTTATTTGGCTTGTCTTGATTCAGTTGAGCATCTTTAACTCCTTCTCCTTGATTAATTTGAGCATCCTGTAACCGAGCGATCGCGTCATAATAGTATAATCCCTCTTGCAGTGTACTACGGGTATTAATCGGCCAATGTAATACCTCTCCTAATACTAATTCCGAGGCGATGGCCTTGGCTAAACTAGATTTCCCCGTTCCGGGTTTTCCTGTTACCAGTAGGGGACGACGCAAATAAATGGCCATATTAACAGCGTTAGTGACTTTCTCGTTGGCTTGAAAGGTTTCCTTTGCTGGTTTTTGGGGTTTTTGTGGGTTAAAGTTTCGCCAAGGGGGTGGTTCTGGCCATTTTTCAATAGAATGAGATTCTTTAGTTCCTTTAAAAATTTGCCAATCACGCATAATGTCCTTTCCTTTGTATTAGTATGTTTAACAAAATTGATGAGCAGAACTCACTAAAGCTTTAATTTCTTGCTGATGGGATAGTTATAAGGATTTTCCCATAAAAAGCAAAGATGATGGCCTAAATGACAAGGCTCTCCTTCGGTAGCTTCTAGTCTCTTCAGTTCGACAGATTTGGGTAAGTTTTCAAGATTCAACACATTATCCTCATCGTCTTTAAGATTTTCCTCATTATCTTTTTTAGGCTTGATTAACTTATCTAAGTCACTGGGATGATTGACAGCATAATTTTGACATCTAGACCACAAGGCTAAAGGAATTCCCCTCTCTATAATAAACTCATAGCTGATATTTTCTAGTCTCAGTAAATCCGTCGGCAAGTTAATCCCAATAATCATTTGTTGCGACTCCATATCCATAGCTTTTAAAGCATTATCACTTTTGTCATTAGTTTGAGAGGCGAATATATAGTTATTTATCTTCATCCTATTAGCGTTTTCTGTCAGCCAATCCCATTTCCTTTTCCAGATGGAAAGACAACGTTTTATCCTTAACCGTCGATAAGACCGAATATGAACAGATGCAAAAGAAGCACAACCGATTCTTTTAGGTTGACTACAACATTCATCTTCTTTAAATTTCCAACAGTCAACGTTTAGTGAAAATAAATCATCATCAAACACCCACTCTATTGCTAAACGAACATCTTGCTCAAATCCAATTTCTTCTAATTTTTGATAACATTCTTCTAGTAGATTGGGGATATTTTCTTCTATCTCAGTTTGAGTATAAGGTGCATTCTCTTTAAACGTCTCTAATAAATTTTCCTGTTGATAGTCTGTAGGAGATTGAGGAATTGAGACTTTAGTATCAACAGAAAATTTTTCAGATTCACTATTATTACTTTGAGAACTTACCTTCTTCAATTTTATTGATAAATATAGACGTGCATTATCAAAATCAAGAGAATTTGGATTGATAAAATTATCATGCGAAATACTCGCCTTTGGTCTTTGAGTAACTTCTTCTAAAACAGAATCACTTTTTTTTTTATCTAATTGATCAATCGTAGTTTGTTTTTGATTATATTTTGTCGAGGGTTCTCCTGGGGGATTGACTTCTGCTTGAGACGAAACTTTATTGGTCAATATGTCAGAATTAGACAACAATTGTGGAGTTAGATGTTCTGATATTCCTGCTATCTCAATAGAATTACAGCCTAATTCATAAGCAAATTCCACCGTCCTTCCTGCGCCTAAAGCATCATAGAAACCCACCGCAAACTCAATGGCTGCTTTATCCCCAATGGCTTTTCTCATCCCCACCACATAAGAAATATGCTCTGCGATCGCTTTTGCTTGAACCTCCGAATAACAAGCATTGAGAACTACGCATTCTATTTGGTCAGCAAATAACCCAAATAAACCTGCTAATGCTTGAGCCTCAACTAGCTTAACTTGACCTGTTTCATCTTCAAAGGCTAACCCTTCTTCCCCCGCACCATGTCCTGAAAAATGGACAATGTTCGGCCCAAAGTCGAGGATGGCACGGCGAATATCTCTGTACCTCACAGCTTGCCCTGTTTCAATGACGAAATTATCTCGTTGTGTTGCTCGTCGTAGCCCTTCTTTAATCTCGCGTATTTCCTCATCAAGACGCAACGGAGTCGTGTTTTTGGGATTTGCTGACAGAATAAGGATTCTTTTCATTGATTAAGACTCATTTGAATACAGATGAGATTTTAGGCGACGAATCCAAGTCAGAACCACCTGTCGCTTTGTTTCTTGACGCTGTTGGCAGTATTCCTCAAGAATTTGGTATTCACTCAAGGGGAGTTCTACCATCAATTGCTTGTAGGGTTCCGTGGCCGCTTTTCTCAGTTTAGGCATAATATCCCCATGAAATCCCTAGTCTCTTTCTATCAGATCATAGCTCGCAAGTCAACCTTCAATAACCCCCTGCTGCGGCGACTGCTGTAGCCCAAGCTTCACGCTGTTGATCGGGTTCGAGAGCAGTTCATGGTCTGACTTGTGGTTCTGATGTTGGTAAAATTTGTGCGCCATTGGGACACATTTTTTCATTGCCATTTTATGTCCCATTGGTTGTCAGGTTTTTTTCTTTATCAGTTTGTGTCCCAATTGTTCTCATGTAAGCTGGTGTCCCAATTAAATTATCAACGACATCGGCCGCATCAACTAATCGATAAGGATGACGAAGTTTAAACCCAAACCTGTCTCCACAATAATCTTCAAAAGTCTCATCACTGTTACGACACAGTCGTCTGTCCCCCAACTCCTGTCAAGCCTTATACCATTTTTCAAAAAGTATGTCATACTTGGTAAAGGTATAGTTTGTGTGGTAAAAAGGCAATGAGTGGAGTCCCTAATATTAATGTTGCTGAGTCAGTAGAAGACTTAAAATCCTTGTTGAAGCAACAAGTAACCTCTTTAAACTTTGCTAAAGTACAATCCCTGTATCTACTAAAAATTAAGGAGGTAGAAACGGTTCGTCATCTCGCCGTGTTAA
>JAADBR010000154.1 GCA_009995705.1 Microcystis aeruginosa W13-11 | reverse complement strand
AAAGATTAGTTATTATGACTAACTCTTTTGATTAGAAAAAGATAAACTTGAGAATCCTCGATCAAATTTATTGACTCAAAATCCGCTATACTTAATTTAAATGAATCAACCCTACCCTTATCAAGGGGGGATCAAGGGGGGATCCGCACCCCCCTTGGCAGCCCTAGAAAAAGCCTTAGAAAAAGAAGTGGAAAACTCGATGCCACCGTGATTAAATTAGCAAGATCTCAGTTACAAAGACAAGAGGCTGACATCAACACCATGGATGACAACCTAAAATCTTTTCGCTAATTTTGCCATAGACTGCACCCTTTGCTTCTAAAATGGGCTGTTGCGGCTAGATACCAATATTGGTCTAGCATTTGCCCGTAGACTGAAAAAAGCACGTTATAAAGATTATGGCCAAAGTTCTGGTATCCGATTCGATCGATCCGGTAGGAGTAGAAATTCTGTCACAGGTTGCCCAAGTGGACGTGAAAACAGGACTATCTGCCGAGGAAATCATTCAAATTATCCCCGAATACGACGCGCTGATGCTCCGTTCCAGTACCCGCGTCACCAAAGAAATCGTCGAAGCGGGCAGCAAACTGCAAATTATCGGCCGCGCAGGGGTAGGAGTCGATAATATCGATGTTCCCGCGGCCACTCGTCAGGGTATTATTGTCGTTAACTCTCCCGAAGGTAACACGATCGCCGCTGCCGAACACGCCTTAGCCATGATGTTATCCCTCTCCCGTCATATTCCCGATGCCAATCAGTCAGTCAAAGCGAATAAATGGGAAAGAAATCGCTTTATCGGCACAGAAGTTTATAAAAAGAACCTAGGAGTCGTCGGTTTAGGTAAAATTGGCTCCCACGTCGCCACCGTTGCCAGATCCCTAGGCATGAAAATTCTGGCCTACGATCCCTTTATTTCCAAAGAACGCGCCGATCAACTCGGTTGCACCCTGGTGGATCTGGAATTACTCTTTGCCGAGTCCGATTTTATCACTCTCCACGTCCCGAAAACTGCCGAAACCCAGCACCTCATCGGTCGGGAAACCCTCGCTAAGATGAAACCCACGGTCCGCATCATTAACTGTTCCAGAGGCGGCATTATCGACGAGTTGGCTTTAATCGAAGCCCTCGAATCCGGTAGAATTGCTGGGGCAGCCTTGGACGTATTTGAACAGGAACCTTTAGGCGAATCTAGATTAAGAGAATTATCTAACGTCATCCTCACTCCCCACCTAGGTGCCTCGACTACGGAAGCACAGGTGAATGTGGCTGTTGATGTGGCCGAACAAATTCGCGATGTCCTCCTCGGGTTGCCAGCGCGTTCGGCCGTTAATATCCCCGGACTAACTCCCGATGTTATGGAAAAACTGCGCCCTTACCTGCAATTAGCGGAAACTATGGGGAATCTCGTCAGTCAGCTGGCAGGAGGTCGCTGTGACTCGTTAAATGTCCGTTTACAGGGAGAATTGGCCACTAATGACGGTCAACCTCTGGTGGTGGCGGCAATTAAGGGTTTACTTTCCCAAGCCCTCCGGGAACGGGTAAACTATGTTAATGCGGCGATCGAAGCTAAGGAACGCGGTATCCGGGTAATCGAAACCCGGGATGCTTCCACCCGGGACTATTCGGGATCGATTCATTTGGAAGCTAATGGTTCCATGGGGACCCATTCCGTCACCGGAGCGCTGTTAAGTACCGGAGAAATCCGCATTACTGACCTCGATGAGTTCCCCATTAACGTGCCACCGAGTAATCATATGTTATTCACCCTTCACCAAGATATGCCCGGTATTATCGGCAAAATTGGCGCACTTTTAGGCAGTTTTAATGTCAATATCGCCAGTATGCAGGTAGGACGCAAAATTATTCGCGGTGATGCAGTTATGGCCCTGAGTCTTGATGATCCTCTACCGGAAGGTCTTCTCTCGGAAATTACTAAAGTCCCCGGTATCCGCGATGCTTACACGGTAAAACTCTAGATTAAATCAGTTATCAGTAAACAGTAATCAGTAATCAGTAATAAGTGAAAAGAAAGCTCCGAACTTGCCACTTAATCCTGTTGACTGAAAACTCAAATCTGATAACTGATCCCTGATCACGGATAACTGAATATATGTCTAATAGTTGGTGGGAAATTACGGTTTTGTGCGAACCTAGTCTCGAAGAAACGGTTTTCTGGAGACTGGAAAATTTTGGCTGTTCGGGAACGGCCACTGCTAAAAAACAATCCTCTTTGGAGGTCAAGGCCTATATACCAGAAATTAAAGCGCAATTGCCCGATTTAGAGGCACTAAGCCTCTTGTTAAAGCAGGATGCTTTGATTTTAAGTTTTCCCGAACCTGTCACCAATTGGCAGTTAATAGACGAGGAAGACTGGGCCAGCAGTTGGAAACAACATTGGCAAATTAGCGAGATCGGCGATCGCTTTTTGATCTGTCCTGCTTGGTTAAATCCCCCGGAAAATAACCAGAGATTGGTGATTAAAATTGACCCCGGTTCCGCTTTCGGCACAGGAACGCACCCTACCACCCAATTATGTCTAGAATCCCTAGAAATGCGTTTAAGTAGCCATCCAGAGAATCAAATTATCGCCGATATCGGTTGTGGTTCCGGCATACTGGCGATCGGAGCGATTTTATTGGGGGCTAAAAAAGTTTATGCTGTCGATACAGATCCGCTGGCGGTAAACGCGACGTATAGTAATCGCCATCTCAACAGGATTAACCCCGAAAATTTAGCTATTAATCAGGGTAGTGTCGAGGAGTTATTAGAATTAATACCTGATGGTGTTGATGGCATCGTTTGTAATATTTTAGCCGAGACAATTATCACTTTAATGCCCGAAATCACCGGTCTGGCAAAACCCACCGCTTGGGGAATTTTAAGCGGCATCCTCGTCACCCAAGCACAAGCAGTTACAGATATTTTAGAACCCCAAGGCTGGACAGTGGCTGCCCTGTGGAAACGTCAAGAATGGTGTTGTATCGAAATTCGTCGCACCCTGGATTAATATAGCTGTCAGCCTTGAATCAGTTATCAGTGATCAGTTATCAGATTTGAATTTTCAGTGAGCGGTATCAAGTGAGGAGTATTAAATGGCATTAACAGTGCTGTCTTTTCACTTCACTGATTACCATTTACTGATTACTGATTACTGTTTACTGATCACTGAAAAAGCATCCATGACTCAAGATAGTTTTCGCATCAGTTTTGCTCCCTTGTCTTTGCAGGAAGTATATCAATTAGCCGATGATGGGGCTAATGGTGCTATCGTACTAATGAGTGGTACTGTACGGGAGCAAACCGACGGTAAACCGGTTATTTATCTTGATTATCAGGCCTACGAACCGATGGCGATCGAAGTTTTCCGGCAAATTGCTCGGCAAATTCGGCAAACCTGGCCCGACACCAATCGAGTTGTTATTCACCATCGCACTGGTAAGCTCAAAATCGGTGAAATTAGCGTCTTAGTAGCGGTGGGTTGTCCCCATCGGGGGGAAGCTTTCGCAGCCTGTCGTTATGCTATTGATAGTCTCAAGCATAATGCCCCGATCTGGAAAAAAGAATACTGGTCTGATGGTTCTAGTCAATGGGTTAGTATTGGCGCTTGTGAAATAGCGCCTTAGGTCTAATAACGTAAAATCAAGGCGATTTTTTGGTAATCCTTCAAGGAATCCTCCTCGACTAAAGCTACACGTCCTCCCTTGGCCAATACCGCTTCGATAATTTCATCCACTGCATCATCGATTACCTCCGTACCACCGACGTTTTCCACCAGCACTAAATCACCGTTTTCGCCTAAAACTGCGGGTACATGATAATTTTTCTCTACTAATAACAATTGTCCTCGACCTTCCTGCGCTAAACGCCACACTTCTCCCAGGGTAGAGATAACTTTTTGAGCGCTGACTGCCGCATCCAAAGCTTGCAGAGCTTCAGTTTTTTGAGTCTGACGCACTGACTGCATAATCGGCAATACTTGTGGCATTAATTCTGACAGTGAGGTTTTGTCAAAATTGCCGGTTAAAGTACCAACAATTGCTGATGTGTACTGTGAAACTTCTTGAAAGAAGGAAATTTGACGAACCACTCCCCCCACAATCAAAGAGGAAGAATCATCAACGTATTCACCCAGAGCATTATCTACCTGTTGGAAAAATCGTCGGATTCTATCATCTAGATAACTGGTATCGGCATCAAAAGGCAGTGGTGCGGTGGCCCCCGGTCCAGTCATTTCTAGGGGAAAATTCCGATCGCGAATTTCTTCGAGAGTTTCTCCTGTACCTGAGATTAAACGAGTAGAACCCTGACTTAATAGTAACAGCCAATAGGGTTGTTCTCGATGTAATCCATAAACTAAATCCCGTGTGGCAAAGGTTTTATCGATGACAACTCTTGCCTGGACAGAAAAAGGCAAGTTATAAAGCTTGGCGATATCCGGACTAATGTAGAGAGCTAATCCATCTAGAGTATAAGGATAATCTATTTCAGCCACTAGACTATCGAGGCGATCGAACAAGGGTTCGATTTCACGTTTAGAGAATTCTTCCGATAATCGGCGCTTTGCCTCATCGACCAAATTTTTAACGAGAATAGGGTCTTGTTTGTTATCCGGTGAGGTGCGATGGGTGGGTAAGAGAATGGAAAGGGCGGGTATTTGAGTTAGAGATTGTAGTTTCTTAAGTTCTTGACGAGTAATCATTGACTTTCCCTTGATTTATAGGGTTAAGGAGCTAAAAATACTGGCTTTATCAAGATTTTACGATTTATTCAGTATTCAAGCTAACATCTTAGGGAAAAAATGTAATTATATCTAGAAAATTAAGAATTTATACTGAATTGCTTTGGCAGAGATTGAGGGAATTTTTAACCAGAAAATAGGAATATTATTGATTTATCGATCGTCCACCATCAGGACAGAAAATATTAAGGATGGGTTGATTTACCCATCCTCGGAATAATTAGGCCGCTATCGCGGTTTTTTCCGATGTTAATGCCTCTTGGCGCTGGAATTCGGCTAATTGTGCCATAATCTCATCCCGAACAATCTGACGGTATTCCAGGAAATGCTCGTTGTGGGCGCAGACAGTGATATAGTGTTCGGCATTGGCGGGATTATGACGCAAAATACCGAATAAATTCTGCCAAAATTTCCAGCGAGTGGAACGTTTAAAGCCCTGTCGCCAGATAATTACCGCTAGGGCATAGAGATCGGCCCGGCGAGGCAGTTTAAAGGCAGGTTTAGCTTTAGGTGCGCCTAATTTCAGGAAACAGCGATAGGTGCGATCGAGAAATACCTCTGGGTCGTACAATGTCCAGAAGGCTTCAATATATTCTGTGGCAATATCTTCGATCGGCCGGGTGGGAACAAAATTCATCAGGGTACTTTGGTTAATGTCCTGTTTCCCCGTTAATCGTAGTCGTCCTTCTTTTTCCAAGCGAGTCCATAGGGCGGTATTGGGTAAAGCTTGTAACATTCCAAATAGAGCCGTAGGAATGGCCGCTTCTTCGACAAAATTAATGATGCGATCGGCCGCTCCTTTTTTCTCGCCATCAAAACCGATGATAAATCCCGCCATGGGGCGCAATCCGGCTTTAATAATCTTTTCTACCGTCTCGGTTAAGGAACTGCGGGTATTTTGGAATTTTTTGGTTAATTGTAAACTTTCTTCGTCGGGGGTTTCAATACCTAAAAAGACCGCATCAAAATAACAATCGACCATCATTTCCATTAATTCGGGATCGGCGGCTAAATCTACCGACGCCTCCGTGTTAAACCGGAAAGGATACTGGTGTTCTTCTTGCCAAACTTTTAATTCTTTGAGGAGTAATTTAACGTTGCGCTTGTTGCCGATAAAATTATCATCCACCATGAACACGCCCCGGCGCCAACCTAATTCGTAAAGATAATCTAATTCTTTTAATAATTGTGCGGGGGCTTTGGTGCGGGGTTTACGACCGTAGAGAACGATAATATCGCAAAATTCGCACTGGAAGGGACATCCCCGCGAAAACTGCACCGACATGGAATCATAAGCTTCAAAATCGAGCAGATCGTAGCGGGGGATCGGGGTAATTGTCACATCGGGTTTTTCTGTGGTGCGGAAAACACCTTTAGTTTCTCCTTTTGCCAATGCTTCCACAAACATCGGGATGGTGATTTCTCCCTCATCGAGAATCAGAAAATCGGCCTCAGCAACTTCGTGGGGGATAGAAGTGGGATAGGGACCCCCCACGGCCACCAGTTTACCCCGTTGTTTGGCTTCGTGAATTTGCTCGATTAAATCTTGACGTTGGACAATCATGCCCGAAAAAATCACTATTTCGGCCCAGTCCCATTCTGCTTCTGTCACCGCCCGAATATTGCGATCGACCAGTTTAAATTCCCATTCCTGCGGTAAAATCGCCGCCACCGTCACCATACCCAGGGGAGGAAGTAAGACTTTGCGATCAACTAATTCCAGAATTTTGTTATAAGACCAGAAAGTCGGCGGAAAAACGGGATAAATCAGTAAGGCGCGCATATTCACTCCTCGCTCGATGGCGATCGATTCTTGACCTTTCGCTTGATTGTAATCTTTTTCGGTCAGGGATGGGAAAACCGTTATTTAGTCCGAGAACTAGGATCAGGCTTGATTTTCGGCTGCCATTGCCCGCCCTTGACCCTACCCCCATAAAAGTTTATGGCCAACATCAATAAAATTTATGTAAAGAAATGTTGCATAATCCGGAAAGTTATGTTACATTAAATATCAAGCACTTGACTTAAACGCAATTTTCTTATAGGAAGGCAATTCACCATGGATAAGCAAGAAAACAAACTCGGTTTCACCGCTTTCGCTGAAAACTGGAATGGTCGTTTAGCCATGCTCGGTTTCGTTATTGGCGTAGCTACAGAATACTTAACCCACAAAGGCATCCTTGCTCAGTTAGGCTTAATGTAATTCCAGCCTCCACTGCTGTGCATCTACAATCATCTTGAATAAATCCTTGAAAAAAGGGGAGGAGCACAGCTCTTCCCTTTTTAGGTGGGAGGTTGGGGAGATTTTTCAGTGATCAGTAAACAATAATCACTCATGGTGAAGCTAAGAGGTTTTAGATACCAGATGATAGAGTTGATTAAAACTCAGTTTTTGGGAGTTTTCAAAGAAATATTGGCGATAATGGTAGTTAGCTAGATTGAACAAATTTTTTGACAAGAAGGCATAATGGTCTATTTCTGACCATTATGGGCTGGTTTTGACTGATAATATGACGTTCAACTAGCTTCATATCTTGACTATACCTGATAACCGTTCTTAAAATCTATCGGTGGCCAAAGTTACTTATTTTAGTTATCTAGCTACAGAAAGGAGGGCTCTTCTGGTTTCTGTGTGGAAACGGGGTCTATACTGATAGTTTCTTCAGCAAAATAGTCCTAAAAGTCTTTCCCAGTAAGCATTTCATGATTCTATAAGCAAAAATTATCACACAAAGTCGAGAAGAGCCAAAGGAGTAACTTTAAAAGGCTTTAGGTAGGTTTTTGGTTTCTGTGGTTAACCCAAATTATCCCTATTCTTTTTCCTTCCAGACAAACACCAGAAGAGCCAACTCTTGGGGTTGATGCTTTTCGTTTTTGAATTGGCCCACTGATAACTGATAACTGATTAAGACATTTCTAACATTCTTTGAATCGGCAACAGTGCCTTAACTCTTAAATCTTCAGAAATAGTAATTTCTGGAGTTTTATCTCGCATACAAAAATACAATTTTTCGAGAGTGTTCAGTCTCATGTAGGGACAATCATTACAAGCACAGTTATTTAAAGCTGGTGCGGGTATAAATACTTTCTCTGGCGCGGATTTTTGCATCTGGTGAATAATCCCTGGTTCTGTGACGACAATAAAGGTTTTTTCGGAACTTTTCAGGGAATAATTTAATAGTGCCGTCGTGGAACCAATATAATCGGCATGGCGTAAAACCGATGATTCACACTCAGGATGGGCGATAATTTTTGCTTCTGGATGGGCAACTTTTAATTCTATTATCTTGCGTTCGGAAAAAGTTTCATGGACAATACAACTACCCTGCCAGAGAACTAAATCTCTGCCAGTTTGCTGACTGACATAACGGCCTAAATTGCGATCAGGAGCGAAGATAATCGGTTGATGGACAGGGATTTGATTCACTATTTTGACTGCGTTGGAACTGGTGCAGATAATATCACTCATGGCCTTAATTTCTGCACTGCAATTGATATAGGAAATCACGATATGATCGGGATATTGGGCTTTAAAACGAGCAAAATCTTCAGGATGACAACTATCAGCTAAAGAACATCCCGCATCTAAATCCGGCAGCAATACCAACTTATCCGGATTTAAGATTTTAGCTGTCTCTCCCATGAAGTGAACCCCCGCAAATACGATTACATCTGCTGGCGTTTGGGCAGCCTGCTGGGATAAACCTAGAGAATCACCAATATAGTCAGCTATATCCTGTATGTCAGAATTTTGATAGTAGTGAGCCAGAATAACGGCGTTTAATTCCCTTTTAAGCTCTTTAATTGCCGTAAATAGGTCATCAGGTAAGCTCGATCGATTTGCGGGTTGAACAGTTGTGAACACGGTGAGATTTATGGTTATTTTTACCAAATACTAAACAAGTCCTTACATCATAGCAAATTTTTCTAAGGAGAGACCACAAACAAAAAAAGCTTGATGCAACGGCGATCAAACGACTGACAACCCACCCCCGATAATACCATTTTTCAAAAAGTATATCCCTCTTTTGTCAGAGAAGGAGAGTTAGAATAGAGATAAAAGCCCTCAAAGCGAGAGGTGGTCTATGGTTAAGCCACGTCCCGAGCAAAAAACGGTCACGATAGTAGAT